>ASZJ01000056.1 GCA_000416275.1 Osedax symbiont Rs1 | reverse complement strand
AGAGAAAACCCTAAAACCAACCAATCTAAGTCTTAGCAAAACAACAAATCTCTAGGCCTTAGTCTTTTAAATCCCTCCTCTGTGACCTCTGTGGTAAAACTAATCTTTTAAAGATCTTTCTCTATCGCAGAGGCGCTTCGCCGATCTGTATCTTTTACTCATCACCGTCACAGCGGGATTTCACCCGCAGCTACGCTCTTTATATTTCAAACTTCTAACTTTTTGACTTATAGCTTTTAACCTACTACTTATCTGTATCCCCGTTAAGTTAGTCATTTTTTTTAATCGTTATCTGCATCGATTTGCTGCTACCTGCAAACCACTTCTGCACATATAAAGAGCCAATAATAGGGGCGGTGCCTTCATCGGGGACCTCTTTATAGCGCACACTATTTTTGGTTTCTTTCTCGTATTCAAACTTTACTACTTTCTCTGACATAAGATATTCTCGCTAAATTATTAATTAATGACCACCGAACTAAATTCCAAACTGCTAACTGCTAACTGCTAACTTCTAACTGCTAACTGCTAACTTCTAACTTCTAACTTCTAACTTCTAACTTCTAACTCCTAGCTTCTAGCTCATAACTCATTGATCAAGCTTCACCACCAGTTCGACACGTCTATTTAACTGTCGACCGTATTCACTGCTATTACTTGCAGCTGGTGAATAAGGCCCGACACCGTAGGCGCTGAGTCGGTTGTTGGCGATGCGGTAATTGCTAACCAAGCTGGCGACCACTGCCGCTGCCCTTCGAGAGGAGAGTTTTATATTGTAGTCACTGCTACCTTTATCGTCGGTGTGACCGACAACGTATAGCTTAAGCTGCTGGTTTTTATTGAGCAGCTTTGAGATTTCATCAAGGGCGGGGTTTGAACCTTCTGTGACGGTTGCTTTATCGTAATCAAAGAATATTCCGTAAATTGACGCTTTACCTTGTTGCTCTAATTGTTTTTGAATCTGATCACTGTTGCTGGTGATTAGGCCTTTTTGTAAGGATTCTGTGCGGACAATGGCTAGTTGTATATATGCCTTAGCTTGATAATCACCGACAAATAAAGCCACGTAAGTCGCGACCCCTTCTTCGGTATTTTTCATCAGTAGATATCGAGGGTGGTGATACGCATTATATACATTATTAGCGACGGCTAATTGATTGCCTATTTCCCTCACGTACTTGCCACATTTGGCTTTCTCGCAGGAAAAAACCGTCTCGAATCCTTCTTTAACCAGTGCTCCCAGGTAATTCCTGTATATTTTTAGTGTCGACACGTCACGAATAATATAGGTAAAACGGGTGATATCACCGATGACATCTATCGCGGGGGCCGCAACCTTGTTCTTATTACTGAGCCCATTTGCCAGGCTAATTTCATCATAATCGAGTTGTTCATATCCCTCGATATATGATCCCGGGTAACGGGTTAGCAGCGGATGATCACTTGATCCTCTAACGTCTGCTCTGGCAGGCTTAACCACGCTATTATTTGGCTGGTTGTCAAAAGCCTCAACATTCGCGGAAATAAGGCCAGTGGTTAGCGGTTGTTTTTTTACCACCGACAGCATTACTTTTGCCGTACTCTTGTATTGACCGACGAATAAAGAAACCGCCAAAGGATGCTCTGCATTACTTTGTGCATAGATATAACGCGCCTTTCGATAGTGATTACCTGAGCTAAAATACGCCGCTAAATCACTTAATTCCTGTTGTGCTTTTTTAGTGCCACAGTCTTGGTTCGAGCAGCTATAACTTATCTCTAACCCCGCTTCTTTAAAAGCCTGCAAGTAGTTTTCATAAACGGCCAGTGAAGAGGTATTTTTAATGTTGTATTGATAGTGACTCACATCACCGATCACCTCAACAAAAGTAGCGCGCTGACCTTTGTTGTTTTGCGGCGAAAAACTAGCGACTAGTTTTGTTGCCTCACCCGCCAGTGTGTGGGACTTTTCCTTTTTTGCGTTTGGAAATGGTGAGAATACTGGGCTGGCAGAAATAGTGGTTATAAACAAACTCGCCACTAGCAGGCATAGTGTGATGATTTTCAATTTAAAGATCCTTATTGTTAATTTCCAACCTTCTTTAAACCGGTAACTTTCAAAAAAGTTTATTGGCTGAAGAAGACTGATATGATCATCCTGAATCCGAGATTTCAAAGTAAATACAGAGTGTAAGATATTGGTTTTACAGTGGAATTGAAAAATCTTAGCTGCACCCATAGGTTCAGCGGGTATTTTTCTAACCGCTGTAGAATCAAGAGCTTGCGCTATGTGGTGCAGTGATGTCACTGATTCAGGATCATTAGAATCGTCTGCCTTAAATATCTAATCGAAGGCACATAAGCGCCAGACAATATCAGATTGATAACGCTTAAGGAACCTCTGAACAAGCCCCACATCTTCTCTGAGGATAACGAGGCCTATATCCGCGAAAGTGACCTCTGGTGCCCTCTGTGGTAAACCAAGCTTTTAAAGTCTTTTTTCACCACCGAGATCCACAGACACTGCGCTGCACAGAGAAAAGCCTAAAACCTAGTAAAACAAAAACCAAGATCTTAAGGGCGTTTTCACCACAGAGGTCACAGAGGCGCTGCGCTGCACAGAGAAAACATTAAAATCAAGAAATTTAGAAAGACAGCAATCTCTAGCCATTAATCTTGGATTTCAAATCACTTGGCTGAAAATTCGTCACTTTTCACTTTTCACTTTTCACTTAGTCTTTAAGTCCCTCCTCTGTGACCTCTGTGCCCTCTGTGGTAAAACTAGTCTTTTAAGGGGCTATTCACCGCAGAGATGCTGCGCTACACAAAGGAAAAACAAAACCATGATGACAATAGGCTGCGAGCTCAGTTTTTATGATCGTATCCTGTTCTACCAGCATTCTGCAGATTTCTAGTGATTAATTTTTAATTAGCAGACCCACAACCAATAATTTTTCATTTAAGTCTTTAAATCCCTCCTCTGTGCCCTCTGTGGTAAAACTAGTCTTTTTAAGGGTTTATTCACCGCAGAGGTGCTGTACCGGCACAGAGAAAAACGGAACACTATAATTACAATAAATTCTGGGCTCAGCTTTTACGGCCCTATCCTTTTTTAGCGGTCACTTTACTTGTTCTTTAGTGGCCACCCCTTAAACTTAAACTCGCTAGCCAAAACCTGTTTTTCCGCAACTGATTGTGACTTAATCAACTTGTTTCCCCCATGCTGCTCACTTTCTCTGCCAAGTCTTGGCGGTTTTAGTTATACTCAATTCTCAATTTTTTTAAGAATCCATCGATATGCAATTGTCTGTTAGTCAGTTATTAAATACTGAGCCAAAGAAAGTCAGCGCCAAACAAAAAGAGTTCAGTAAGCTCTGGAAACGTATTGCTACTCTGAAAAATTCTAATGTCACTTTCGAGCAAAAACTACAAAAACTGGTTGAGCAAGTCGCGCCGATTTTAAAAAATTATGAAGCGAACTCGGTTGCGGTAATGCATCAACTTATTGAGAAGAAGATTCACTTTTTAGGGATGAAGTCTCTTGGCCGGTTTAACCGAGATGCTTTAAGTGAGTGGATAGAGGATTCTTTTCAAATCATTCAAGCAATGCAACCTGAAGTATCCGATTTGTTTAAGCAACAGATTAAGTTATATAACCAGACCATGGCTAAATTTTATGATTTAGATGAGCAATCCGAGGATCATCACAGTGCTTTTAATCTCGAAGCCGATAATGACGATGATATTCCAGAGAGTCTCGATGAATTATTTGAGCAGTTGGCACAGCAATTTCAAGCGCAACAGGCATTAGATCGAGAGGAATTCCTGGACTCTTTAAATAATCAGCAGCAAAGTCTATTAGATGATGCAGATAAGATTGCAGCCTTTGATGAACAACAACGCCAAGAACTCGAACATGAAATGGAACAAATGAAGGTTCAGTTTAACGAGATGAAAGCCTCTTTGGGCGATGATGAATTTGACGCTGATGACGATTTTGACTTTAACTTTGACACTGAGCATGCGGATTTCTCACAAGAGCCACCCCGCAGCCAAAAAAGCGACAAGTTACGTCAATTATTAGACGGCGCTAATATTTCAAAGATGTTCCGAAGAATAGCCAGAGCGCTACACCCTGATCGCGAACAAGACCCTGAGCAACAGCTGATTAAGCAAACTTTAATGGCGCAGGCCATTCAAGCGCGAGACGATGGCGATATTATTACCATCTTTGATATGTACGCTACTTATGTCGATAACAGCGAGCTGTATTTTGATGATGCGCAACTCGACAGCATTAATACGCTACTTAAAGAGCAAATTAAGCAATTACAACACGACAAGCAAAAGATAATCCAAGCGACACCGCGAAGTTACCAGTGTTACGAAATGTTTTATGCTGGCAGCGCTAAAAAAATTGCGCTTAAAGTCAAAGTATTTGAACAAGATAGCCAGCTAGAAATGACTGATCTGCAAGAGCTCGCTAGCGCGCTTAAAAACCTAAAGATCATGAAACAAGTAATTGATGAGCGCAACTTCTCTCACTTTGCTCATCCATATTTCTAGCGAGTGATATGCGATTAATTTCAGGTTTATAGAGACCTCTACATAACGTTGCGAGCGCAGTTATCATACCCTCTGGGTAAGTTATGCAGAGGCCTCGAGCTCTCTTATAATCTATTGATATACGGCTATAAACGTTTAATCCATTCTCTCTGTGTTCTCTGGGGTAAGACCAAGATTTTAAAGATTTTTTCACCACAGAGGCGCTGCGCTGCACAGAGAAAACATTAAAACCAACCAACCTAATTCTTAGCAAAACAACAATTTTCTAGGTTTTAGTCTTTTAAATCCCTCCTCTGTGACCTCTGTGCCCTCTGTGGTAAAACTAGTCTTTTAAAGTCTTTTCTCAATAGATCCACAGACACTGCGCTGCACAGAGAAAACCCTAAAACCAACCAATCTAATTCTTAGCAAAACAACAATTTTCTAGGTTTTAGTCTTTTAAGTCCCTCCTCTGTGACCTCTGTGCCCTCTGTGGTAAAACCAGTCTTTTAAAGTCTTTTCTCTATAGCAGAGGCGCTGCGCTGCACAGAGAAAACATTAAAACCAACCAATCTAATTCTTAGCAAAATAACAATTTTCTAGGCTTTTAGTCTTTTAAATCCCTCCTCTGTGACCTCTGTGACCTCTGTGGTAAAACAGTCTTTTAAAGTCTTTTCTCTATAGCAGAGGCGCTGCGCTGCACAGAGAAAACATTAAAACCAACCAATCTAATTCTTAGCAAAATAACAATTTTCTAGGCTTTAGTCTTTTAAGTCCCTCCTCTGTGACCTCTGTGCCCTCTGTGGTAAAACTAGTCTTTTAAAGTCTTTTCTCTATAGCAGAGGCGCTGCGCTGCATAAAGGAAAAACAAAACCATGATGACAATAGGCTGCGAGCTCAGTTTTTATGATCGTATCCTGTTCTACCAGCATTTTGCAGATTTCTAGTGATTAATTTTGAATTTAAAATCACTTGGCTGACAACTCTTCACTTTTGATTTAAGTCTTTAAGCCCCTCCTCTGTGCCCGCTGTGACCTCTGTGGTAAAACCAGTTTTTTATAGTTTTTTCACCGCCCGCTCCTGTTCTACCTACATTCTGCTAATCTCTAGCTGTTGGCTAAAGATACGCTTCTTTCGCTTGAGCAGTGGTTGCGGTGAGAGCCATTTTATCTATTTGTTCCAGTAGAGAGATGTAATCAGGGGTGCCCTCAGCGGCGTAGTTAAAGTTTTTATAGACCCCGGTTAATTCTGTGAAGTATTTCCTCGCTGCCGCTTTTGAATCGAACTGATAGCTGTTGTTGAATATGCTATGAATTTTTTTCAAGATCAATTGCTGCCGCTCAAAAGAAACACTTGAATCAACTTCATCAAAGGCGTCTTGCTGAAGGTAGACCATATCTAGAAAAAGGGCTTTTTGCTGGATGATGAAATCATCCATGGTGACGCCTTCTTCGCCGGTGACTTGCATCATTTGCAAGACCTGATCGCCTTTAACTAAGAGTTCTTGCAGCTTTTTTACTCTTGCAACCCAGCCAGGCTCAAGATTTTTGTCATACCAAGTCGATAGCTGCGTAAGGTAGCGAGACCATGACATCAGAGGATCAACCGCGGGATAAAAGCGTTTGTAAGCTCTCTCTGATGACAAGCCTAAAAAGCATTTAACGGTGGATAATGTGCTTTGGGTTACCGGTTCATCAAAATTCCCCCCTGCCGGTGATACCGTTCCTATCATGGTCAAACTGCCCTTTGCCCCATCATTGGTTGCTATCACTCCCGAGCGCTCATATAGGCCTTTGATAGAGCTCTCTAGATACGCTGGAAAGCCTTCTTCTCCAGGGATTTCTTCTAATCTGCCCGATGTTTCACGCATCGCCTGTGCCCAACGCGAGGTGCTGTCGGCAATTAAGAGTACATTTAACCCCATTTGCCGATAGTACTCGCCAAGCGTTATCCCGGTAAAAATCGAGGCTTCTCGCGCGGCAACGGGCATCGAAGAGGTGTTGCAGATAATGATGGTTCTTTCCATCAGGCTGTTACCGGAACTGGGATCAATCATTTTCGGAAATTCTTGAATGGTCTCCACCACTTCTCCCGCCCTTTCACCACAGGCCACGATGATCACTATATCGACCTTTGCATTACGGGCTATCTGGTTTTGTAGCACGGTTTTACCGGCGCCAAAAGGCCCGGGGATACAAGCGGTTCCCCCTAGCGCTATCGGGAAAAATGTATCGATGATCCGTTGATTGGTTAAAACCGGTTCATCCGGATAGAGCCTGCTAGAGCTGGTGCTTTTTAGAAGGTCAGCCGGTAGTGAGCGGCGCACCGGCCATTTTTGCGAGAGTGTGACTTGTTTTTCATTGCCAGCTTGATCGGTGATATGAGCAATAGCATCTTGTATTCTACAGCTGCCCTTTTGTATCCATGCTACTTGGTATTTCCCGGCCCAGTTAAAAGGCACCATTATTTTATGGCTAAAGCGCCCCTCTGGTACCGTGCCCAGCACATCGCCGGCCTTCACTTCGCTACCCACTTTAACCACCGGCGTGAACGACCATTTATCGTTGATATCTAACGCGGGGATATTTATGCCACGGGGAAGAAACGTAGCAAATTCCTCGCTTACTTTTTTCAGTGGAGCTTGTAAACCATCAAATATTTGCCCGAGCAGCCCCGGCCCCAATTCTACTGAGAGTAATTCGCCAGTTTGCAGCACACTATCACCCACAGCCACTCCCTGGGTACTTTCATACACTTGGGCATCTGCGGTATTTCCCCGCACCCTTAATACTTCAGCTTTTAAGTACTCTTGGCGACCCTGCTCATTTAAAATACTCGGTAGTATATAAATGACCTCATTTTTTACCAGGTCGGCTAGTTCTCCGTGCTTATCCGGTACTAATTCAATCTCCACTAAATCATCTTGAACCGCCACAATCTGGGCGGTAGGATTGATGGTGGTAATCTGTGGTTTTGCCTTAACTGTCACTTAATTTCTCCCAATGCGCTAGCGTCTGCATATTTACCTAGTGCGCTTTGCACCAGAGCTTCAAAGCGCCTTGCTGCAGCTTCGGTATTACTGTGCGACCAACGATCAAAAATGTGCCACTTGAGAACGTAGATAACCACCGCTTCAAAATCGAAACTGTGCCTAGCCCCATGGCGCTGTAATTGACGGTAAGTCACTTGCAAAATATATCTTTCAAAGCCCAGCGGATCTTGATTATTAATTAGATTATTCGCCTCGTGCAACCAGGGCATCGCTGTACCTAGCGCAAACACCGCATCAGCCCAGTTCGCTTCAATGGTCTTGGTCCAACGACCAAAGCCCCATGGGCTAATAGGTGCTACTGCTCCCTCTTTACGCAGCCGTAACGCAGCAACAGCAGTCCTAAGCTCCAGACGTTCAGTAATAATCGCCCTAAGCGTCGGCTGCCGAATTTGAGCCAGTACCTGGCGCGCCCGCTGAATAATAGCTTCATCACTATCGTCCATGCTGTAGTGCTGCCAGGCAAACAAAGATTCAATGCTTAATAAGGTGTTGGCATCATCCGGGGTTAACGCTTTGAGGCGCTGATCTAGCCGCAGCCTCGACAGTGGCGCTTGTTTTTCAATGAACAAGCGCTCCGAGGCGGGAAAGCTGGATATCAAGGTGATATAGGCATCCTGATTACTCATTTTTTATTTAATCACACCTTCTAATAACGCCCGAAATCTGGGCTGCATATGTTGCATTAATAACGATGTAATAGACGCTTCGGATAAATCCAAAATTATATGTTTGTCGTTAAGTTTGACCCGTATACCACTGCAGAAGTCATTGGCGGCATGCAGTGTCACCCCCTGTTGGAACATAGCTTGGGTTAGACCCAACACATATTGGGTAAGCGCGCCATTTTGCAGCTCTTCGGCTCGCTCTTCGATTGCCTGAGAACCGATCACCTCGACCGGTAAGATGATATCGATGTGTTTTTCTGTACCTATCGATTTTTTGGCTGAACCGACTATTTCTAGAATCATTTTCTCTAACATATCAGGTTGCGATAGTGAATCTGATACCAGTCGCTTTAGATCTGCTTGAAAATGGGCCATCAGCCCTGATTTCATTGATAGAACAGCATCACGCATCGCGGTATTTAAGGCTTGTTCTCCTCCCGCCTGATATTTATCAGCCGCAAGACGGGCCTCTTTTAAATATTTATCGGCAGCTAATTTAGCTTTGGTCAGTATTTTTTCAGCTTTATGCTCCGCCTCAGCAATAATTTTCTTTGCCTGCTCTCTCCCGGAAGAAACCCCATCTTCATGCAGTTTTTTGATTAAGGCATCGACACCTTGGGCGTTAATATCCGACTCAATCATTGCGGTATCCCTGCACTTATCACGAGCGCGAAGACGAAGGCGAACACCCCAAAACCTTCGATGATTGCCGCTGGTGCCAGGGCCAAACCAAATATTTCAGGTTTTTCTTTGGCCGCGGAGATCGCAGAAGCACAAGCTCTGCCCTGTGATATTCCGCAATACAGCAAGGCCAATCCCGCTAATATCCCGATACCGAATAGCCCACCCGCATTGTCAATGGTTACCTCCCTATTTAAGGTAAACATGATGACAATCCCATAAATTACGAAGGTCGAGGGAAAGGCTGATATTCCAACAAAGCGGCCATAGCCACTGTCCGTTTCTAACATGGCTCCGATACTTGCCTGCCCCGCAATGCAGCAACCGATGGAGCTGGCAATAGAACCGAGCGCCATCGGCGCGTATATGCCCATCCAACCTAAACCAATTACAAACTCATTCATTTTGATACCTCTTTACGGCGAAATGTTCGAAAAGCATACCCTTCCTCGGGTAAACCCCATTTAAAAAACTCAATATAATTAAGACGTAAGCCGTGTACTACACTGCTCATCATGGCAAGAGAAAAATTTAACAAATGACCGACCGCCAGAATAAATATTCCCGCTAACAAACCAATCCCCGGCTTACTTGCTATGATGTCGAAAGCTAAATTATTAAAAGTCATGGCCAGAGATGCCGACGCTAAGCCGAGCGCAAAAAGCCGCATATAACTTAGTACATCGCCAAAAGCTCCCATCACCCCAGTTAAACTTTTCACCCCATCAAAGATGCGCCAGACCCAATCTAATGGCTTGACGATTGGCCTCTCGCTGGTAAAAAAGACGATTAAGCAGAGTCCGACAATCATGATAGCTGCGCCAATGACGAACCACAGCCCTACCTGCCCACTTAGCCAGAGTGCAAGCCCACCGATAAGAATGCCGATCCACCCAAAACTTGCGACACAACTGCGCCGTCGACGAATCACTTGCATGCGCATAATATTAGCGAACACAATATGGATAATGCCGACCACAATGGAGATTTTCATCATTAGGTCGAAGTCGTTTAAGCTAATGATTTTCAAATCGGCAAGGATCGATGCTATCGGCGGTTCCATGCCAAAGTAGCTCCCCACCATCACCCCATAAACAATGGTGGTGCCGGCAAGAATGAGCCCCATACGACGCCACGCCTTCATTTCAACCGTCGCTGACAAGCGCTTCCAGGCGAAGAGCAGAGCTAATAAGATCACTCCGCCATAGCCGGCATCAGCGACTATCATGCTAAAGAACAGACTAAATGAAACCATTAAAAGCAGCGTAGGATCCCAACTTCGATAACTGGGCACTTGATAGAATAATGCCATGTCGACCCCCGCCGCCTCTTTTTCTGGCTGGATTAATAAGGTGGGTGGCTCCTCATCCCAGGCGGGTTCTTCTATTAATACGGCAAAGTTTAAGTCATCGGTATGCTGGCTAATTTCAGCCACTCTCCGATCGTGAACCCAGCCTTGTAACAGGAACATCCCGGCATCATCTCTGGTCTGCTGTTTGGCAAAATTCAATTCCGCCTGAGTTTCTGCAATGGATAGATTTTTCCGTAAAAGTGTTAAGTATCTAGTCATAGCAAGTTGCTCCGCTTGCAGTGACTCTAATTGTACTTCTGTCTCCTCAAGCTGAATCACCAGCTCTGCCATTGGCACAGAGCCCACATGAGTACGAGGCACGGGGAGTAATGATGCATCTGGCTCATCCGCACAAATGAGTACCACAAACAGGAAGCGATTATCTGCAGAGATTAACTGCCAGGGCAATTTAATCTCATCAAGATATTTCTTATCTTTTAAAGGCAGCTGATAAAACCAGAAATGAAAACCTACCAGTTGAGAGTCATCGATAAAATCAATATTACCCCAAGGTTTTATCGCCTTGATGCGGCTTTTTAAAAAGTCACATTTATCATGGCACTCGCGGGTACTTTGTTTAAGCTTTAATACCGAGCTGACAAATTCAGCTACATTAAAATCAGCATCTTGCGATACTTGCCTGCGAGGCTTGGCCACACTGCTCAGAAATCGTAACGCCTTGTGGGCATGCTCGGCATTGCGCAGCGCTATTTTTTCAATCTCCAGCGGTTTTCCCACCAGCGGAATAATATGTAGACAGGCCAAAGCTTGTAAAAATTGCAGCGTCGACTCCTTGTCGCTCAAGCGGCCCACAATAGATATTTTTTTAAGTTGAGCAATACTCATTTCAAAGCCCGTTTTCGTTTGGCTATTTTTGATCGAACCACAGCAGCCATTTGGTCATCGCTCAAATAGATTTTAATTTTTTTAATATTTGCCGCCGCTGTCGGGATTAAAACCTTGTCAAAAAGATTAACTCTTTGGGTGATCGTCTTGGTCGCTATTTTCAGTAGAGACAGTCGCTGTTTAGCGACCTGCATGCTTAGGCGCAGCTCGAGCATAGCTTGCAGTAATCTCGCTACATCATCGACCCAATGCGGTTTGGCGATTTTTGAATAGGATTTTTTTTCAATGATTATGTTCTCTACCATTGGCAGTTTTGTGCCGACGACGTTTTCAGTTACCAGTTGGTAATCGACGAGTGTCACCAAACCTGCTAAATCAATCTCTCGATTGCTCAACATCGGTAGATCGCGCCTAACCTGTCGGACTAATTCAGACACTCGCTCTTCCATTAGCACAATATGGCTTTGTGCCTTAGCTTTTTCTGCCATCAATTGCTGGCGTTTGAGATCCAGCGATGGCAGAAATTTTTGATAAGTTCTAAGGTTCGCAGCTTCTCTCGCAAGAGATGACTTATTGAGCTGTAAACGCGCCATTAGCGACCTCTTGGGGAAAGTATTGCGCCACTAAAGCGGGTTTCATTAGCAGTTGTTCTCGCTCAAAGCATTCCGCCAAGGTCTGCCAGCAAAGATCTAATGCCTCCTCTAGCGGAATCGAGACATTAATATCCATGAAACGGGTGCGAAATAAATCGCCAAATTTCAAAAGTTGTTGGTCATACTCTGACAAATCAAAGGCCATCGCCTGCTTTTGCGCCGCATCACTGGCATCCGAATAGAAGCGGATCATGGTATTCATAATTTGGCTATGATCTTCTCTAGTCACTTTGCCGATAACATTTTGTTTAAGCCTGGAAAGGCTGCCAAAGGGGTCCAGTTTTCCATCATGGAGGTAAAATTGCCCCTCGGTAATATACCCCGTATTATCGGGAACAGGATGGGTGACGTCATTACCCGGCATTGTCGTCACAGATAAAATAGTCACTGATCCACCATTGGCATAATTACAGGCTTTCTCGTAGCGCCGTGCCAACTGGCTGTACAAATCGCCCATATAGCCACGGTTAGACGGCACTCGCTCCTGACTGATGCCAATTTCTTTCATCGCATCGGCATAAGCGGTCATGTCCGTTAATAAAACCAAGACTCGCTTGCCCTCCTCCACCGCAAATTTTTCAGCGACAGCCAGTGCCATATCTGGCACTAATAAACGCTCCACCAAAGGGTCGGAAGCTTGATTGACGAACATCACCGTTCGGGAAAAAACGCCCGCATCTTCAAAGGATTTTCGAAAGGTATAGTAGTCATCAAAATTTAACCCCAGCCCACCAAAAACCACAATATCTGCATCGGCTTGGATGCCAATGCGCGCTAAAAACGGATTGTAAGCTTCTCCTGATACAGAAAATATTGGAATTTTTTGACTTTCGACCAAACAGTTAAAAACATCAATCATCGGCACATCTGTGCGGATCATTTTATTTGGCACCAAGCGCTCAACAGGATTAACTGAGGGCCCGCCAAGGGTTATCTTTGGATCGAACGACAGGTCTGGTCCACCATCAATAGGCTCGCCAGAACCATCAAAAATTCTCCCTAGTATATTGGGAGAGAAGGTCACCTGCATGGAGTGGCCAAGAAAACTGGCGGTTGCCGCCGTTGAGATGCCTTTCGTCCCAGAAAACACTTGTAAGGTGATGACCTCGCGGTCGATATTAATCACTTGGGCGAGAGACTTCTTTTCATCAGTGCTTTGCACCACCGCTAAATCACCAAAACGAACCACAGTTTCAGCGCCCTCGACCAAGGGAACCTGTATTTTTAGCGTGTCACCGACAATTTCCAAGACACGCGAATATTTTATAAGACCGCCAGCCATTTAAATTTCCTTTTGCTTACTTTGCAGTGCTGCTAATTATCATGAGAGAGCTCTGCATAACTTACCCAGAGGGTATGATAACTGCGCTAGATAATACCGCGTTAAAAACCAGCTCAACATGCTCATTCACACCAGTAATACCCATAAAAGAGGGCACACTGACTCCGCTATCTCGCCGGTTTTTACTTTGTCTTACCATCGCTCGCAACGTTATGCAGAGGTCTCATAGAACTCAACTTGCGTTGCGTCCGCGGTAATGGTGGTGCCTTTGTTGCCGGCAATAATATCCGACAAGTCTGCCAGTGCTCCAATAGCCGCAGTCTTTCCGGTCGCCTCAACAAAATGACAGGCGGCATCTACCTTGGGGCCCATCGACCCTGCGGCAAAAGCATACTCTCTCATTAACGCCGGTGGCGCACGACGAATCGCTTTTTGCTGCTCTTCACCCCAATGAAGGTAAACCGCATCAGCATCGGTAGCCGAGATAAACAAATCTGCCTCCACCTCTCTTGAGAGAAGTTCAGTAGCCAAGTCTTTGTCGATCACCGCCTCTATCCCTCTGAGCATTCCATCTTTATCATAAGCGGTGGGTATACCGCCGCCGCCAGCGCAAATCACTACGGTGTTCTTTTCAATTAACCATTTAATGGGACGAATTTGAAAAATACGCTTGGGCAGAGGAGAAGCGACAACTCTGCGCCACTTGTCACCATCGGCTTTAATCTCCCATTTTTTTTCAGCGGCTAGTCGCTGTGCTTCTTCCCTCTCATAAACGGGACCGACGAACTTGGTTGGATCAGCGAAGGCCGGATCATCTGCATCCACTTCAATCATGGTTAAGATAGTCGCCAGTGGCGTCTCCTCAGGCAAAATATTGCCGAGTTCCCGCTCTATCATATAACCGATCATACCTTCTGTTTCAGCCCCTAAAACATCCAGGGGAAAGGCTTCTTCAGGCTTATAAGCATTAGCTTGCAAGGCGAGAAGCCCCACCTGGGGGCCGTTACCATGAGTGATCACCAGTTGATGTGTTTGGGCTACCTCAGCCAATGCTTTGGCGGCAATTACCGTATTTTCTCGCTGATTTTCTACAGTCAATGCCTGCCCGCGCTTCAGTAAAGCATTACCTCCGAGCGCAATTACTACCCTCATGTTCAGCTTCCTATCATTGCTACAAGAACCGCTTTTATGGTGTGCATACGATTTTCTGCCTGCTCAAACTGTATGCCCGCTGGACTTTCAAAAACATCATCAGTCACCTCCATTTCGGTAATACCAAACTTATTGAAAATATCTTTACCTACTTCAGTTTCGGTATTGTGAAACGCTGGGAGACAATGCATAAACTTGGTCGAGGACTTGCCGCTAGCAGCCATTAATTCGGCATTGACTTGATAAGGGGTCAATTGTTTGATCCTTGACGCCCAAACATCATCACTTTCGCCCATCGATACCCACACATCGGTATGAATAAAATCTACGCCTTTAACCGCCTCTTTAGGGTCTTCAGTAATGGTGAGAGTCCCACCATATTTTGCGGCTAGTTCCTCCGCTGGCTTTCTAAATTCAGCACTTGGCCAAAGTTCTTTAGGTGAGGCAATACGTACGTCCATGCCCATTAAACAACCGGCAATCATCAGTGAGTGACCCATATTAGAGTGCGCATCGCCAACGTAGGCATAGCTAATTTCGCTCAAGGGCTTTTCGCCATACTCTTGCATCGTCAATAAATCAGCGAGCATTTGCGTCGGATGAAACTCATCAGTCAAGCCATTAAAAACCGGTACACCGGCATAGTCGGAGAGTTCTTGCACTATCTCCTGACCAAAACCACGATATTCAATACCATCGAACATTCTTCCCAGCACTCTCGCGGTGTCTTTCATCGATTCTTTATGACCGATCTGCGAGCCAGAGGGTCCCAAATAGGTCACATGAGCGCCTTGATCCATGGCCCCCACTTCAAATGCGCACATGGTACGGGTAGAGGCTTTTTCAAAGATCAGGCAGATATTTTTACCGACTAAATGCTGGATTTCTGAGCCGGCATATTTTGCCCGTTTCAAATCACGCGCAAGGTCCAGTAAATAGCGTATTTCGCGCTGGTTAAAATCTAATAGTTTTAAAAAACTTCGACCTTTCAAGTTAAACGCCATACATTACTCCTTGTTAATCATTAATAGGTTACTGTGTCACGAGTCACTGGACAGGTCATACAATGAGCACCACCACGACCGCGGCCAAGCTCTGATCCTGGGATGGTAATTACTTCTATTCCCGCTTTGCGTAATAAGGTGTTGGTATAAGTATTTCTATCGTAGGCAATCACCACTCCAGGCTCCAGACACACCACATTGTTACCGTCATCCCACTGCTCTCGCTCCTGATTAAAACTATCGCCACCCGTTTGCACCACATTAAATTTTTCAATACCTAGGCAATCTGCAGCGACGCTAAACAAGTGATCTTTTTCTTTACGAAAATCAATCGTTCCCTCTTGCTCTCCGGGTCTTAAGCTATAGCATTGAATGTCATCACAAACATCGACATAAGCGGTGATCACATCACGATCTACATGGCTAAACACTGTATCAAGATGCATCGCAGCTCTGCTTTGCGGCATTTGACAGGCGACCACCCGCTCTGCAGCACCGGCTGCAAATAAAGATTTAGCGACTTGACCCACCGCTTGAGGGCTAGTGCGCTCACCCATACCTATCAAAACGGTACCGTTGCCCCAAGGCATAACATCACCCCCTTCAATCGTGGCCAGGCCATGATCTATATCAGGAGATCCCCACCACACTTTAAAATCACCCTTTGCAAATTCTGGGTGAAACTTATACACGGCAGTGGTCAATAAGGTTTCTGGCCTTCTCGCTGGCCAATACATGGAGGTTAATACGACACCACGGTTTATCCAGCAACTGTTGTCACGGGTAAATTGAGTATTGGGAATCGGTGGAATAACAAAGCCATGTTGTCCCAAATAATTACCAAACATGCCGTGCGGCTTAAAAGGTAAATCCTGAACCGCAATACCTCCTATTAAATGCATAGCCAGTGATTTTGCATCCCAGTCATCTAGCCAAGATCGCAACTCATTTAACATGCCAACACCGACGTTATTTTCGGTGATCAATCGATCTAACACCCAATTTCTGGCTTCTTTGTTCTCCATTGTGGTTTTAAGTAGTTGGTGAAACTCATAGACCTGTACGTCTCGCTCTTCCATTTTCATTCTGAAATCTGCATGATCAGTCTTTGCTTGATGCACCCAGAGAACATCGTCATAAAGAAGCTTTTCAGCATTACCTGGAGTTAATCTTGCATGCGCAAGCCCCGGTTGACAGGTGATCACTTTTCTTAATTTTCCTATTTCTGAATCTGTACCAAAACCGCTCATAGCCAACCCCTTTTAAACGACATTATCTAGTGCCCATCCAGAAACAATGAGCTACTGCGACAGCCCCACTAACTCAATCTAATCACCACTAGATATAGTTATTTGGGACAACCAAACGCCCATATCTAGTGTCGCTCATCTTGAACCATTGGGTCTCTCTCGCTACGCCCCTGTTTCTGGATGGGCACTAGCTAGTTTCTGTGCTTTGTAATTTCTTTGTATTTGAAAAACATATACCGGCAAGCCGATCATTAATAAAATGAAGCCCAAAAACCTTCTCTGGCATATGCGTATGGCCCACCCGATTTGGGCACTAAGATTGCCAGCCGGCCAAAAGCCGAGGCTAAAGCAATAGCCCCCATACCGGTGATCACCCAAGCAAATATTGAGATTGGGCCAAAACAAGCTAAAGCCGAAGGCAGTAAAAATATACCGGAACCAATCATGTTACCGACCACTAATGCGGTACACATCAGTAAACCCAGTGCAGGTTTACTCTGATGCTTGAGCTCAATCTCCAATTGATTGAACGACATAACTATAATGCCACTGAAACACTAAGCCCTATCATGATGATGACCGTTAAAATCAATAACAAAGGCCACATAAATTTAAGCCATTTCGAATAGGAAACCCGACCTAATGCCAGACCTCCCATCACCACTGCAAAAGTTGGGTTAATTAAATTAACCAAGCCGCTAGCCGCTTGAAAAGCCGTGACAATAAGCGAGCGATCAACACCCGAAAAATCACCTAAAGGGGCCATGATCGGCATAGTCAGCACAGCGAGACCGGAAGATGATGGCACTAAAAATGATAAGCCAGCTTGCAGGCCAAACATGGTATTAATGAAGGCAATTTCACCGAGGCCGGCCACCGCTCCCTCTGCATAAAACAATATTGTATCGGTAATATTACCGGCATCCATGATTACAACGATGCCTCTCGCTATGCCAATAACCAGCGCAACCCCCAGCAAATCACGGGCACCATCAACAAAAGTAGTGGTGAATTCCTCTTCGCCCATCCAGTCGATAAAGCCGATTACGATGGCAGCCACGATAAACAGAGCAGACATTTCTGCCATCCACCAGCCACCGACAGAAACACCCCAGATCATCACCCCAAAGCTCAATGCGAAGACACTTAGAATTATTTTGTGCTTACCGGTAAACGTCATATCTGAGCCATTCTTTCCCTTTAAGAAATGCGCTTCATTGGATGCTCTCTTGTCTGCCACTAGTGATAATTCGGGATTGTTTTTAACCTTTTCTGCATAGCGCATCACGTAGATAACACAGGCGAGCCAACAGGCAAAAAGAAGAATAAAGCGCAGCACAATCCCCTCTGTAAACGCTATTCCTGCTGCATTTGAAGCGATCACGGTGGAAAATGGATTGATGGTAGAGCCGAGTGTACCGACCCCCGCTCCCAACATTATGATTGCGACACCAGTGATGGCGTCATAGCGAGCTGAGATCATTACGGGGATAATTATCATATAAAATGCCAGAGTTTCCTCCGCCATGCCGTAAATAGTACCTCCGGCGGCAAAGAGCCCCATCAAAATGGGTATCATCCACTTTTCTCGCCCTTTTAAGCGGGACATGACTCGAGATATTCCAGCATCAATAGCCCCGGTTTTGCTCACTACTGCTAAAAACCCGCCGATGATGATTACAAATAGCGCCACATCAATGGCTCGCGCGTCATATGAGGAAGGATCATAAAACCCGGCCACTGGTGCCATCACAACATCATAAAAATCTTGGGGATTCTGCTCAACTAATTTGTAAGTACCTGGCACTGGTACTTCACGCCCGACTTTTTCATTGCTGATCCGCTCGTATTGCCCTGCAGGGACAATCCAGGTCGCCATAGCGACTACTGCAATTAACACGAATAGAATGGTGTACGCCGTAGGAAACTTAAATTTCAACTTCATATATACCTCTAAAACCCATTGAGACGAAAAGAGTCGCTGTCACTAAGTTAGGTTAATCCTGGATCCGTGACTTCAAAGAGAATACAGAGTGTAAGATATTGGTTTTACAGTGGAATTGAAAAATCTTAGCTGCACCCATAGGTTCAGCGGATATTTTTCTAACCTCTGTAGAATCAAGAGCTTATGCTATGTAGTGCAGTCACTGATTCAGGTTAATGACAATCTAGGGACAGAGGATTGCGGGAGGGGCGCATTAACTCAACTGGTCACAAGCAGAGGCCGTTATTTGGCAAAACCAAACGCCTGCATTTAGTGCTCAGTATCTCGGACGATTCAGCTACCTCGCTCCGAGTTCGTCATTCAAAAACACATAAGCGCGCGTGATTTTAATGGACGTAAAAGAATTAAACTCTGTTATTTTATTTATAAATCGCTATTTTAATAAATGCAATAGCAACGTTATCGATTATTTTATTTCATTGATCCAACGCAATTGGCTAATAACTACTGATTGCCAAGTGGTCATGATTAGGCTAATTTTATTAGTTGCCCTTTGTTTTAGTCGCTCTTTTTAGTAGGGCTGTTTAGTAGCCCTGGTTAGAAGTAGTGGACTCGACCAAGTGCTACTTTATAACCTGAATCCGTGCTTTCAAAGTGGATGTTGAGCTTAAAAGGTAGGCTTTAAAACGGCGATGAAAAAGCCTAGCTGCACACTTATATGCGTCTGGCACTGGCTAAATATATGTCTGTAGGCATCAATGCATTAATCTCAACGGGTGTTTTTTAACCACTTTAAAATCAACAGCTTGTGCTACGTGCTGCAGTAAAATCAGCAATTCAGTGGATAGTCAATCATATATAGTTTTTGTGCGCTGTGTAGCGTTGCTATATTTAACTCTATGCTGTTATTATTTATGTCCTTATTTGATAACAATAATATTCGGAGAGTGTGAATGAAGGTTTTTTCTCAAGTGTTACTGAGCGCCGCAGTTACTTTAAGTTGTACCAGTTTAGCGCTGGCTGAAACTCGTATTACCTACAAATCAGCAAAAACCAGTTCATCTTATTATCAAATGGCGGTGGAAATATCCCAAGCGGTAAAGCAAGGCACCGACAGTAACTACATCGTAACGGTTGAGGAGAGCCAAGGGTCTGTACAAAACGTTATGGAGGCGGCAGTTCGCGGCGGTAATTATGTGTTTACTACACCTCCGGTACTGGTCAAGTTGGCTCAGCAAGGTAAGGCGATGTTCAAAAAAAGAGCCAATCCTAAGTTTCAAGAGATCCGGGCACTCTTTCCTATCCCCTCACTAACGATGCATTTTGTGATGTCTGACAAGAGTGGTATTAATTCGTTTGCGCAAATGCAAGACAAGAAAATATTACTCGGTAAAGGCTCCTTTGGTGCACGTGAAGGTGAAAAATATCTAAAGCTTTTCGGCCTTGAAGGCAAAGTTACCTTGGCGCAAGTGGAGCTTTCCAATGCGGTACCGGCACTGAAAAATGGACAGATCGATGGCTTTGTAACCGCGGGTTCTTACCCTGCTCCGAATGTAATAGAGGCGGCTGCAGGTACTGGTGTTACTGTGCTTTCCTTAAGCGATGAACAGATAAAGCTGTCTAAGCGCACTAAACTGGTGATTCCAGCAGGCACTTACGCAGGCCAAGATAAAGATATAACCACAACCTCACTACCGGTCGTTGCATACACAACCACTGCTATGGATGATAAAACTGCGTATACATTAACTAAAAGTTACTGGCAGCAAAAACAAATAATGGCGGACACTTCCCCTTGGTGGAACGGCGTTTCCAGCAAAATGTTAGCAAATATCAGCGGTAAGATGCACCCGGGTGCCGTCAAATACTATCTCGAAGCTGGTGTCGAACTAGCTGCCCATCACCAATAAGCTTTAGCGTAGCTTGAGCGCTAAGCGCGACTATAAAAATAGGCGTGCTTAGCAGTTGTTTTCTTTACTACAAAAATCAGCGTTAATATCACGCCTTAAACCTAGCAACTTGACCGAAAATAGCGATTCAGGTCCTAGAAAAATTATCGCCTAATGACAGCTGACTGAATACCGAATTGACACCTTAGCTTGTCTCATCATCAACCTCACCGAACAGATTATTATGCAGCAGCGACTCTTTTGGGCCGGCCTTGGCTTGGTCAGTATCATCTTTCACTTAAGTTTGATTTTTTCTGGACTAGTGCCAAATTTAATCAGTCGTCCACTGCACATGGCACTCGCATTACCTTGGGCATTTATCTTTATCAGTAACACTCCTGCGCAACGCTATAGTGGTTATGTATTTGCAGTGATCAGTTTGCTTGCCTCGGGCTGGGTGGCATTCAATGCAGAGGCTTTAGGAGACCAATACGGCTATATAACTGAGCATTACCAGCTGTGGATAGCGGCAATTTTGCTGCTCAGTGTGCTGGAAATGGCACGTCGCAGTATCGGTTGGCCGCTGCCATTAGTGGCAGCTATTGCGCTCGCATATGGGCTGTTTGGTCAGTATATCCCGGGAGAGTTTGGTCATCCTGGCACCCCCATTGGCAGTTTTTTGGGTACTTTAACCATCGCCGAAGGGGGCATTTGGGGGAAATTAACCGGGGTCTCTGTCAGCATAGTGGCTATTTTTGTGATCTTCGGCGCGGTGTTGAACGCCGGAGAAGCCGGTCAGGGCTTTATGAATGTGGCGATGGCCGCCGCTGGACGCCTGCGTGGTGGTGCGGCAAAAGTGTCGGTGATATCCTCCGCACTGTTTGGCTCTATCTCAGGTTCCGCCTCTGCTAATGTGGCATCCACGGGAGCGATCACGCTGCCGGCTATGACCAAGCTCGGCTACCCTAAATCACTGGCGGGAGCAACTGAAGCTGTGGCATCTTCTGGTGGACAAATCATGCCCCCACTGATGGGCGCAGGTGCCTTTGTCATGGTTGAACTCACCGGGATTCCCTACCAGAGTATTATGCTCGCCGCCATTTTACCGGCTATTTTGTATTTTTGGGCAGTCTGGGCCGGGATAGATGCATTTTCGCTGCGCTATGATTTAAAGGGAATCAGCAAAGATAAGCAGCCGGGATGGCGCAAGGTGGCCATTACTTCTGCATTTTTCACACTCCCTTTTGGAGTGCTATTATGGGGCATGTTTGGCCCTGCCTACACCCCTCAATATGCGGCTAGCATCGCCATTTTTGTCGCCGCCGGGCTGTTGTTCTACACCGCTAAAGGGCTTGCATCTAAACAAATATTGCTACAGCGTGCAGAAGATGTGTGTATTAATGCCGGTCGACAAATAGCGATGATTGCCGCAATTATCCTCTGTGCTTCCATCGTAATCGGGGTTCTTTCAATCACCGGGTTAGGCATTAAAATCACCTCGCTGATCCTCTCAGGCTCCGGTGGAGAACTGTGGCCAGCTATATTACTAACCGCCATCGCCTGTCTAATACTAGGCATGGAAGTTCCCACTACTGCAGCCTATGTGATTTGCATTTCAGTGGCGGGACCAGCGCTTTTACAATTGGGACTCGCGCCTTTACAGGCACATTTGTTTGTCTTTTGGTTTGCGCTGCTATCCACTATTACGCCACCGGTTTGCGGCTGTGTCTTTATCGCTGCTGGGATGGTCAAAGAAAATTGGTTAAAGGTAGCAGGTTCCGCGATGATGCTCGGTGTGGGCTTGTATATTATCCCATTGGCAATGATCGCCAACCCCTCCCTGATCAAGCTTGAGAGCACCCCACTATTGGCGATTGCCGCTGCCATAAAAATTGCTATCGCTCTGTACTGCATATCTTTCGCTATGATCGCCCCACAGCCCCTGATAAAACGCGGGCTATTGTTGAGTGTCGGCTCGCTGATGATCTTCGGTTATGGCTGGTAGCTGAGTCATCATATACGTGGCGAGTTCAATCTTTTAATCCCTCACTGTGGTAAGAGCATGTTTCACCACAGAGGGCACAGAGACGCTGCGCTACACAGAGGAAAAACAAAACACTATAGTGACAAAAACTGGCGAGTTTGTAGAGACATGTAAACCATGTGAGTTCATATGGTGAGTTCAGTTTTTACAAATATCTTGCTAATTAACAGCGATTATTTGCATTTTTCTATTTTTTTGAGCCACAGCATTTAAGTCTTTAAGTCCCTGCGCTGTGTTCTCTGTGGTAAGATCAAGATTTTAAAGAATGTTTCACCACAGAGGTCACAGAGGCGCTGCGCTACACAGAGAAAACATTAAAATCAAGAAATCAAGAAAGACAGCAATCTCTAGGCCTAATCTTTTAAATCCCTCCTCCGTGCCCTCTGTGACCTCTGTGGTAAACCAATCTTTTAAAGTTTTTTAACCACAGAGATCACACAGACACTGCGCTGCAAAGAGAAAAGCCTAAAACCTAGTAAAACAAAAACCAAGATCTTAAGGGCCTTTTTCACCACAGAGGTCACAGAGGCGCTGCGCTACACAGAGAAAACCCTAAAACCAACCAATCTAATTCTTGGCAAAACAACAATTTTCTAGGTTTTAGTCTTTTAAATCCCTCCTCTGTGACCTCTGTGACCTCTGTGGTAAAACTAATCTTTTAAAGTCTTTTTTCACCACAGAGGAAAAACAAAATACTATAATTACAATAAGTTGCGAGTTCAGTATTTCTTTACACATCCTGCTTTTCACCAGCATCCTACTAATTCCCAGCAATTAACTTTCCATTTTTAATCACTTGACCTGCCACTCATTACTTTTCTTGCTCACAGCTTTTAACTTCCAACTTCAAGCTTCTAACCCCCTCCCCTAATACAACGGTGTTGAGCTGAGCGTTGCTTGAAAACTCCATGGCCCCTCTGTAGAACGCGCTGACATTCTGGCAAATTGATGGCTGCCATCTTTCATCAATCCATCGGCTTTACATTCAATATAATTGTCATCATCCACGACAATACTTATGTCAGTTATTTTTACTAAGGTACCAACGATTGAATTTCTCGACTGGCTGCGTTCGATGACCAGTTCTGCCAGTGCTTTACAATCAAGTTTTGCGATCGTCGAAGTTTGCTCTTCACTAATACAGCCGCTAACAGAGAGCAGTAATGAAGCTGTTGCTACTAATTTCATAAATATTTAAAACCTATTTTTAATTTTTACGCTTGATTTTCTATTGCGATTTAACATTGACTCTGTCTCTTATATTTACTCATTTTTTCCTCAATTACACTACTGTCAAAAACGACAGGTAACCCATAAAATTTATGACTTAAGTGGTTTTTTTTAGTTTCTTATACAGGACCTAAAAGCAACAATGAGCAACTGCGGCAATCCCACTAATCCAATCTAATCACCACTAGATATAGTTATTTGGAACAACCAAACGCCCATATTTAGTGTTGCTCATCTTGAACCATTGAATCTCCCTCGCTAAGCCCCTGTTTCTGGATGAGAACTAGCTCGTTTCTCTCCAATCAATAAAACTTGCGTAGCTGGTAGATTTTCTAGACACTAAGGCATGAATTCAGCTAGCTATATAAAATTTATTACCTTCTTTTTACTGTCTCTGCTATTGAGTAGTGCCGCATTTTGCTCTGAAGTACAGATTTTAGACTCTCATTGGCGGTTTAAGTATGGCGATCAACAACTGTGGTCTCAGTCTGCTTTTGATGATAGCCAGTGGCCAGTGGTTGAAGTGCCCGGCATTCTAAAGCAGCGACACCAGCAGGCCACCGTCGGCTGGTACCGTGTGCATTTCGATTCGACAATAGCTAGTAAGCAACAAGCTTTACTGATTGAATCACTGCGCCACAGCGACCAAACTTGGTTAAACGGTGTCAATATCGGCGCACTGGGAAAGTTTGAGGATAACTGGACTTTTAGCGCCACTAATCCACAGCGACTGACTCGGGTTTACCCTATTCCCCTCGGTCTTTTACAGGCTAAAGATAATTTATTGGCGATTAAAGTGGCGGTCGGCTTTGGCGATGCGTGGGGGGCAATGTACCCGGGTGGCGCCGGAATTAACGGCAGGGTTCTGATCGACGATGCACAAACTCTCCGCCAGTACCATCAGCAGGCGATGCTGGAAACAAGTTCCATCGATGTTCTTTTTATCAGCTTCGCGCTCGTCGATATTTTGATTGTTTTACTGTTAATTAAAAATGCGCTCGGTACTTTTCCCGAGTTTAAATGGTTGGTTGCCTGTAGTTTTTTAATGCTGATGGGCACCTTCTCTCACGATTTTTTCTTTATTCACCAATTACACTTTTTCAACAGTAACCTTTTATTACTGTTGACCTTACTATCGACTCCTATTGTACTTGCCCTGTATTTTTGGTCGCAAAACAAAGACTTAAGCGGCACGGTCTTTCAAGCATTGGCACTGGCTACTGGGCTGATTATGTTTCTTATCATTTCACCAGCGGTACCTAGCAGCATTAAGGTGATCAGTTGGTATGTTTTCTCTCTCATCACTTTTTTGTGTTTCGGTTACGCACTATACAGTGCGGTAATGGCCTGCAAAAATGGTCGCATAGGCTCCTGGGCGCAACTGTTAGCCGTGCTTGTCTATATTTATTCGATACGGACGCAATGGATGCCGCACGACAGTTTTGGCCATCGAAATATACAAATTGGCAGCTTGTTTTATCGCTACGCGCTACTGTTCGCCTATTTTCAACAACTCGCTCACTTGCGCTTAGATTATAAAAAGCTCTCGACCAGAGTCGTCAACATTACCGAAAACACCCGCCATGCACTGGCCAGAGAGTTACACGATGGTCTAGGTCAACATTTGGCAGCGATGAAGATGCATATTCAATTGCAGAATAAACAACAGCGCTCTACACACACCGATTATGTAGAGAGCGAACTTAAAAATGCGCTGCTTAACCTGCGACGCCTAATCAATGGTTTACATCCAGTGGAGATAGACCACTGTTGTATCTCGCTTGCACTAGAACAGAAATGTCAGAGCTTAGCACTGCAGCACCCGGTTAAATTTTCTTTTAATAGTCAAGAAATCTCATTGGACAAACAGATCGAGCAGCATCTATTTCGCATTTTTCAGGAGTGCGTCTGCAATGCCATCACACACGGAAAAGCGACTCATATAGAGATTGAGTTGAAAATATCAAAACTTAAAATACGACTTAAAATAGTCGATAACGGAGTGGGATTTGACGCGGCGACAGAGCCTCATCAAAAGAGCGATGGCGGTTTTGGTTTCATCAGCCTAACTGAGCGGATCGCCTTACTGGACGGTTCCATAAACATCACCAGTGACCCTATTTTGGGCACCACAGTGACTGTTACGCTACCCCTTCATAATAATAGCCACTCTATCAACTGATAGCCGTAACTTCACTGCCCCCCATAGCACAAGTTTTGATCTGCCAGCGGTTAAAAAAAACCTACTACACTGATAAAGTTCATGCCAGAGTTATTGTCAAAGCTGATGTATGGATCACGCAACAGCGCTCTCTGATTGATCCTCTACTTGTAAACCATCTTTAAACTCCACGTTGCTAACTACTAAGGTTAATAACGCCGTATTACCGAGCGCAGTTATCGTACCCTATCGGCACGTTATGCAGAGGTCTGATTAAATTTCAAACAGTGATAGTGACAGTGCCTTAGCGACTGCATTAGTGCGACCGTTAGCCTTGAGTTTAATGCAACAATTTGACAAGTGAAAACGTACTGTCCGCTCACTTATTTCAAGAAATTTAGCCACGTTTTTATTGCTGTATCCCCTGCCCACGTAACATAAAATTTCCGTTTCTCTGTGGGTCAAGGTTTGACTGCCACTGTGCGACTGTTGCATCACTTCTAGCAGGGAGCAAGATATGTACTGCTCTCCCGCTACCACCTTGCGAATCGCCGGTTCTAGCTCGTCAAAAGCATCTTCTTTTAAGATGTATCCGCTCATCCCTAAATGCAGCAGTTGCGTCACTAACGTGGGTTCCGAGTGCATAGTTAATGCTAAAAACTTTAACTCAGAGTGTTCCTTTTCAGCCGCCTTTAGTACTGATTCTATGGCGGCCCCGGGCATAGAAATATCCATCAGTACGATGTCGGGTTGGTGCAGGGCGATTAGCTGAGGTAATTGGTCTCGGTGCTCGCATTTTCCGATCAGGCAAAAGTCTTCAATAGCAGAAAATAAGCTATGCAGCCCCTCTAAAAAAACTCGATGATCATCCGCTGCAATTATTTTCAGCATATACTCTTCAAGGCCATGATTATCCTAAACATTAAGTAAAGTGAGATAAAGCGGGATAAATACTAACATCCCAATCCAAAATGAACCACAGATAAATATCTATGGTAAGTATTTAAAAATGATAACACAAACTGAGTGGTGAGTGGTGAGTGGTGAGTGGTGGGCTTATTACCGCTACCACCGAAGTAAACCTTTATCTGGATTAACACGTATGTTTTCATGCCATTGTCAAACTTGACGATCATTCACTAGGGTTAATGCAAGGGTGAGTCTATTGCAAGGTAAAGAAAATCGGCTATCAGCCTGTGCCATGTCGCTGGAAAAAATTATTGCCAACCGCTTTAATCGGCTGCTGTGGCGAATATCCAACTACGGCGAGCGTGACGGCTGCGCAGAGTCTAACATTTCACTGGTCGAATGGCGGATGATCGCACAACTAGGTCAGTATGGCCGCATGCCGATTGGCAAATTGGCCGATATCAGCGGAATTGGCCCGACGGTGGCATCGCGCGCGATTAAATCCTTAAAAAGCAAAGGCTGTGTTGAGAGCAGAAAATCCAACAAAGACAGTCGGCAACTGTTAGTGCAATTAACTGAGCATGGTTTCCAGGTGCACGATACGATAGCCCCAGGTAGGCAAAAAGCCCACCAGCGAGTGCAAGCGGGATTGAGTGCAGATGAGTTAGCGACGCTGTTCAGCTTGTGTGACAAGCTAGAGCGACACCTTGATAACTTAAACGCCGATCAAGATGACGGCTGGTAAACTCAATAAATTTAAGCGCTAAGAGACTAGTTACAAGCTTTAAGTTACAAGCTTTAAGCTTTAAGCTTTAAGCTTTAAGTTACAAGCTACAAGCTACAAGCTTTAAGCTTTAAGCTTTAAGTCAAAAGCATGCGATCGCACTTATATCATTGCGTTAGCATTAAATAATATTGTAAAATTGCCACTTCTTCGGCTCTATATCAGCGTTTTCCTGGGTTATAGCCAATAATAATATGGAATGAGACAATGACAGCAAATAGTTTAAAATCGTACAGTCATGATTATGGCGATGTGAGCTTAGCCATTCGAGATTTAACCCAGTTACTCGGTGATAAGCTAGTGATCTCTGCCGCCGTTAGAAAACAGCACGGTGGCGGCGAAGTAACCTATCACAAAAGTATGGCACCTGATGCTGTCGCCTACGCCACATCCACCGGTCAAGTCTCAGAGATTGTCAAAATTTGCGCCAAATATGTGGTACCTATTATTCCCTACGGAGCCGGTAGCTCTCTCGAGGGACAAGTGTCTGCAATCAACGGCGGTATCTGTATTGACCTCTCTGAAATGAATCAGGTTATTCAATTAAATTCCGCAGATCTCGACGTCACTGTCGGCGCCGGCTTGACCCGCCAAGAGTTAAATATTTATCTGCGAGACAGCGGCTTGTTCTTCCCTATCGATCCGGGCGCCGAGGCAACTTTAGCGGGGATGGCAGCCACCCGCGCCTCGGGAACTAATGCTGTTCGCTATGGCACGATGCGCGACAATGTAATCAACATGACAGTGGTAATGCCCAATGGCGACATCATTAAAACCGGCGGCAGAGCTAAAAAATCGTCCGCCGGCTATGATCTGGCCAGGCTGTTGATTGGCAGTGAAGGAACTTTGGGGGTCATCACTGAATTAACCCTAAAACTGTACGGTATTCCGGAAAAGATACTCTCGGCAGTGTGTAGTTTTGACAGTATTCAACAGGCCTGCGAGGCGGTTATTTTAACCATCCAAACCGGAGTCCCCGTCGCGCGTATTGAACTGCTCGATGAGATACAAGTAGGCGCATGTAATTCATACTCTAAGTTAACATTGGCGGTTAAACCTACCTTGTTTTTAGAGTTCCACGGCAGCGAAAACTACTGCGCTGAACAGATCGAGATGTTTAAAGACATTGCCGCTGAGTTTGGTTCCGACGATTTTCAGGCCGCCACTAAAACCGAAGAGCGCAACCTGTTATGGAAAGCCAGACACGATGCATACTGGGCGGGGTGTGACTTAGCTCCCGGCATGGCGCACTTATCAACCGATGTTTGCGTGCCTATTTCTAACTTTGCAGATTGTGTCACTGAAACCAAACAAGATATCCTGGACAGCGGCTTAATTGGACCTATTGTCGGGCACGCTGGCGATGGCAACTTCCACGTATTGGTCAGTTTTGATGAGAGCTCTGCAGCAGATAATCAAAAAGTCGCCAGTTTCTTAGATCGACTGGCGGCTCGCGCGCTGCGCTTTGAAGGAACTTGCACCGGCGAGCACGGTATAGGAATCGGCAAGGCAAAATATATGTTTGCCGAGCACGGCGCGGGACTCAATTATATGTTTATCATCAAACAGGCCATCGATCCACACAACATCATGAACCCCGGTAAAATATTCTACGGATAAACGCAGATCGCAGCGCCGGGAAGTCAGCCTATGTACTCCCGGTGCGCAGAGTGCCGCCACTTATTCTAGTCTCTAATCCCCTCGCCCGTCTCTTTTGCTATTACCTCAATCCGTGAGTTTACTGCACCACATAGCGCAAGCTCTTGATTCACTTAGTACTAATTAAATATCCCGCACTTATGCAGTTCAGCTATTTTTTGCAAGCCTGTCTGGGAACAAATTTTAAAATTCGGGGATAATACTGTTAGAATGATTCACGTTTTATCTATGCTTGAAAGAATAACGGTCTATGAACTTCAACAAATACGGGGTTCGATGTGCGAGCAAGAATATGTCAGAAAAATTAGCGATCATTTGCGCTGAATAATAGCGTGCTATTTAACACTAATTTGATCGGATCAGCTTTAGCTGCTCGCAGTGTATACTGCGATGTAGCTAACACAAAAGCACAGCAAGTAAGAAAATTATTTTTCGTATTCGGTCAATCCGACCAGCCCTTGATATAACCACTATATAATTTATATTCTTTAGATCTCTGCATAACCATCTTATTAATGCAAATGATTTGCATTCTCATTTAAGCTGTTTTATAATCACAGCTAGTCACTAACTTTTAGCACACTGTTAATAGCGGATCTCAGCATAACGTCACGAGCGAAGGCAGTACAAGAAAAAACCGACCAAATAACCAAGTAAGTATGCCCCTGTTTATGGATATTACTGGTGTATATGCGCATGTTGAGCCAGTTTTAAACGCCGTATTTCCGAGTTCAATAGGTATGCTAAGGTCTCACTATATATTTTATACAGGAAAAACAATGCCCTATCTAAGAAACCTAATATTATTGATTACTATAATCATATCGACGAATGGTATAGCAGCTTCTCACTCTAAAGAATCCGCCCCCCTCTTAAAAATAGTCACCACCTTTACAATTTTTGCTGACATTGCGCAGCAAATTGCAGGCGACAAAGCTAATGTTGTCTCGATCACTAAAGCCGGCGCTGAAATACATAACTACCAACCGACTCCCAAAGATATTATAAAAACCCAAGGAGCTGATTTAATTCTTTGGCACGGTATGAATTTGGAGCTTTGGTTTGATAAGTTCTATCAAAACCTTCCCAATGTCCCTAAGGTTACTTTGACTAAAGGTATCACTCCACTGAGTATTGATGGCGGGGAATATGCTGAAAAGCCCAATCCACACGCTTGGATGTCTACCAAAAATGCGATGATCTATATCGAGAATATTCGGGTCGCGCTCACCGATTTAGATCCAAAAAATGCAACTTACTACCGACAAAATGCGCAGCGTTATAGCGCCGAAGTTAGTGCTTTAGCGACCCCCTTTAAACAGCAAATTGCAGCGATGCCAGCCAGTAAACGCTGGTTGGTGACGAGTGAGGGAGCCTTTAGCTATCTAGCGAGAGATCTAGGCTTAAAAGAGCTGTTTATTTGGCCTATCAATGCTGATTCGCAAGGTTCCCCACACCAGATGCGAGCGGTGATCGATCAGGTAAATAAACACCAGATTTCTGCGATATTCAGTGAGAGTACCGTATCAGACAAACCTGCCAAACAAATTGCCAGAGAAACGAGCAGCCATTACGCAGGCGTGCTCTACGTTGATTCTTTGAGTACTGAAAATGGCCCTGTACCCAATTATTTGGCACTGTTAAAAGTGACCATGAGCACAATCGTCGACGGTCTGAATCGTCAGTGGGATAACTAGGAGTAATCTGATGAAAAACCGGCAGCAAAGCGCCCTCGACAACTCGCAAAATATTGGCATTAGCGTCGATAATCTGAGTGTCGTATACAAAAATGGCCACCAAGCTATTCGCAATATCAGTTTTGATATACCCGTGGGATCAATTACCGCGTTAGTCGGGATTAATGGCAGCGGAAAATCGACTCTGTTCAAGGCAATCATGGGGTTTGTTCCCTGCTACCAAGGGAGTGTTAGCCTTCTCGGTTTGAGCGTTAAACAAGCGTTAAAGAGCCATCAAGTTGCCTATGTTCCACAGAGTGAAGATGTAGATTGGAACTTCCCTGTTTTAGTAGAAGATGTGGTGATGATGGGCCGCTTTGGACATATGAATTTTCTGCGAATCCCCAAATCAGCTGATCACCAAGCCGTTGATTTAGCGTTGTCACGGGTTAACATGCAGTCGTTTAAGCACCGGCAAATAGGTGAGCTTTCCGGAGGACAGCGCAAACGTGTTTTTCTTGCCAGAGCCCTCGCTCAACAGAGTCAAATTATCTTATTAGATGAGCCTTTTACCGGTGTCGATGTAACGACTGAAGAACATATTATTCGACTGCTAAAAGACTTGGCGAGTGAAGGCAAGGTGATTCTGGTATCTACCCATAATTTAGGTAGTGTTCCTGAGTTTTGTGACCATGCTATCCTTATTAACAAAGAGCTACTTGCCTATGGTAAAACCAGTAAAGTGTTTACCACGCAGAACTTACAAAAAGCCTTTGGGGGCGTGCTGCGCCGCTTTGTACTCAGTGCTGAAAACCTCCATGATGATGTTGATTCACGTGCGGTAACAGTGATTACCGATGATGAGCGCCCAGTGGTGCTCTACGGCGAAAAAGGCTCTGAAAAACTCATTGAAAGTCAGCGTTATCAATCCAACACTCCGGTCAGTTCAAAAAACACAGCCACTATTCAGGAGTGATTATATGGCATATTTACTAGAACCTTTTAACTACCAATACATGCAAAATGCCATGCTGATCAGCACCTTAATCGGCGTCGTCTGTGCTTTTCTCTCCGCTTATCTGATGCTCAGAGGTTGGTCGCTTATCGCAGACGCCCTCTCCCATGCCACTGTGCCCGGGGTTGCCGTCGCGTATATGGCAGGCCTGCCTTTTTCCATCGGCGCTTTTGTCTCTGGAGGCTTAGCGGCCATTGCCATTTTATTTATAAAACAGCGCAGTATTTTAAAAGAGGATGTCGCTATTGGTCTGATCTTTACCACCTTTTTTGCCGCGGGCTTATTTTTGTTATCGCTCTCCCCTAGCTCCGTAGATTTGCAGCGCATATTAATGGGTAATATTTTAGCGATAGACCCTTGGGATAGTCTACAAATGTTGCTTATAAGTTTACTTACTTTAAGCTTTTTAGTGTTTTATTGGAAAGATTTGCTACTGGTTTTCTTTGATGAACAGCACGCATGGATGGTTGGCATTAACCCTAATAAATTGAAAATTTTATTCTTTGCCTGCTTGAGCGCGACCACCTTAGCGGCGATGCAAACAGTCGGCGCTTTGTTAGTCATAGCGGTGGTTGTCACTCCTGGCGCTACTGCTTACCTACTCAGTGATAAATTTAAAAATATTATCTTTATTAGTATCGCAATCGGCGGTTTAAGTTCTCTTATCGGTACCTACTTAAGCTATTTCATTGATGGTGCAACCGGCGCTGTTATTGTTTGTATTCAAACACTGTGCTTTTTAACAGCCTTTATCTTCGCGCCTAAAGAAGGCCTACTTGCTCTTAGAAAACAGCGCCGACAAGCATGGAGGAATCAGTGTGTTTGATCTTAACCTATTACTTTCAAGTATCACTATTGACAGCCTAATTCAGCCTTTTAGCTTTGACTTTATGCTGCAAGCTTTTGCCGTGGTCTTAGTGATTAGTCTACCTATGGCTCTACTCTCTTGTTACATTGTTCTAAAAGGCTGGTCATTGATGGGAGATGCCATTGCCCATGCCGTTTTGCCGGGCATCGTCTTAGCCTACATGCTGGCTATTCCGCTATCTATTGGTGCTTTTGCCGCCGGGTTGTGCTGTGCGATGACCACCGGCTTCATTAAAGAAAATAGCCGTTTAAGAGAAGATACTATTATGGGTATCGTCTTTTCGGGAATGTTTGCGATCGGCATCATTTTATTTCATCAATCCAATACCGACCTGCATTTAACCCACTTACTACTAGGCGACGTATTGGGAATCAAGACCGAAGACCTCATAGAAACAGGGCTGTTATCGATCTTTGTACTGGCTATTTTGTTAGTTCGAGGAAGAGATTTAATGCTGTTTATTTTTGATCCTCAGCAAGCTCAAGTGACGGGGATTAGTGTGAAGTTTTGGCATTATGGGATTCAAATATTATTGGCGCTAACAATTGTCGCCGCTCTTCAAGCAGTAGGAATGATACTATCGGTAGCGCTGTTAATTATACCCGGCGCCTGCGCATTATTAGTGACCAAACAATTTTCCAAGATGAAAATAATAGCGAGTGCGATTGCCATGAGCTGCTCATTTTTCGGCGTTTACCTAAGCTTTTATTTAGACAGTGCCCCCGCTGCGACAATTGTACTGTTAATGGCAGCGGTCTTCTGTGTTCTTTTTAGCTTTAAACTTTACGCTGAACGCCAGTTAGTCCGTCGTAAGATAAAGAAAAAGCACAGTGTTGAAGAACTTCCGTACGCCTCTAATCCTTAATCCTGACAATCCAGATTTACTCCACACATAGATGCTCTATACGCCCTCTGGTTAGCAACATAAGATCAGCGGGGCTGAGCTCTATTTCCAACCCCCTGCGACCAGCACTGACAAAAACAGTAGCAAAAGAACTGGCAGAGTGATCAATGACCGTGATTAATGATTTTTTTTGACCGATGGGGCTCACTCCACCTAATACATAACCGGTCGATTTTTCTACTTTTGAACTGTCAGCCATTGTTACTTTCTTGACACCCGTTGCTTTAGCCATCAATTTCATACTTAATTTTTGCACCACCGGGAGTATAGCGACAGCTAAGCGATCGCTATCTAGCTGCACGACTAAGGTTTTAAATACTCGAGCGGGATCGACGGCTAATTTTTCCACAGCCTCTAAGCCATAGGTACTACAACTAGCGACATGCTGATATTCATGCAGCTGATAGATTATTTTTTTACTTTTTAGCTGATTGATGGCTGGAGTCATGTATTTCTCATTTTTAATTAAGCTAAATCTATCGCTGCAAAGCGCATACAGAGAGTAAGATATTGGCTCTCGGCGGAATTGGCAAATTTTAACAACAAGCTGAGCTGCGCTATTGATTCACTGACAAAGGCATTCACGCATAAAACTGCAGCGACTATACCGATCATCATCCACAGCGCGTTAGAGTTTAGCCATTTATAACGCCCGCCAGCAGCGACCTCTCAATAATGCAAATTCAACCTCCAGAATCAACAGGTTAGGCTTGCTAAATAGCCGCCTAAATGAAACTTGTTATTGCTTAAGCAAAGCAGTTCATGCAAAGTAACTCGCATTGATATGCGGCTTGGAAATCCAGCAATAAATACAACTTGCCAAACTTATACAATTTTATAGCACTTTGAGAGTTAAACATGAACCCATTGAAGAATTTACAAGAACTTGAAGCCGTCAAAGAGTTCGGCGGTTGGTTGAAACGCTACCAACACGCATCGAGCACTTGCCATTGCGAGATGACCTTCTCCATTTATTTACCGCCTCTTGCTGAACAGCAAAAAGTCCCTGTGCTCTACTGGTTATCAGGGTTGACTTGCACCGATGACAATTTTCGCACCAAAGCCGGCGCACAGCGTTACGCAGCGGAACATGGTATTGCTATCGTCATGCCCGACACTAGCCCAAGAGGTGATGATGTAGCTGATGTAACGGATCGATACGACTTAGGTAAAGGGGCGGGATTTTATGTCAATGCCAGTCAAAAACCTTGGAGTGATCACTATCAAATGTTTGCTTACATCAACCAAGAACTCCCCGCTTTGATTGAAGCAAACTTTGCAGTGCTAGCCGGTGTTAAATCCATCAGTGGTCATTCAATGGGCGGTCACGGCGCGCTAATTAGCGCAATTAAAAATCCAGATGCCTATCGATCGGTATCTGCCTTTTCTCCGATCTGTCACCCTATTAGCAGCCCTTGGGGTCAAGGATGCCTAAGCACTTACCTAGGTGATGATCCAGCGGATTGGAATGCTTGGGATGCAACAGAACTGGTTAAATCCGGCCTTGCCAAGCTTCCGATATTAATCGATCAAGGCAGCGGCGATCAATTTTTAGCCGGGCAATTGTACCCCCAAGATTTACAATCAGCTTGTCGAGAACAGGACATTGAAATCAATGTAAGAATGCAGCCTGACTATGATCACAGCTACCATTTTATAGCGACATTTATTGGCGAGCACATTGCATATCACGCCGAGGCTCTTAACCAATAACCGGCGATAGAGTTAACTAAAATTGGCTTGAACTAGTAAGCTGAGGCCTCACGTTAAGCTTTGCTAGCTCGGCCTCTCTTAGCAACCTCTGCACAAGTCCCGCATTTCCCCTGTGGATTGTTCAGAGAATCCTTAATTATTCTCCAGCTTCAATCTATAAATGTTATTTGATTTTTGATAGCTTCACCTCGATTCCAACGCAGCAAGTTAGCACTAAAAAATTGTAAATATTTTTGTTCGTATTGAAAGACTCCGTCCGCCATATGGGGGGGTAAGTATCAGGTTTTCTATCTCCCACAATGGACTTTCTTTGACCAGCGGTTCCTGTTTAAAGACATCAATGTATGCAGCTTTTAAACGGTTGCTAGCCAAGGCGCTGATCAACGCTTGCTCCTCCACAACTGGGCCCCTTGCGGTATTTATTAAACAGGCACCAGCTTTCATTCTACTGATCATATCTCGATTGAACAGATGGGTAGTCTCATCACTGAGCGGTACATGTAGTGAGACGAAATCCGCCTGGCCAACAATCTCGGGTAATTCGGCATCGGAATAAAGTCGATCAACATTTTTATAGGCTTGCATATTTTTTCGAGTGGCGATGACCCTCATACCCAGCGCCTTAGCATTATCGGCTACTTTTTTACCAACGGCTCCCAAGCCAACGATAAGCAATGTTTGCTCACATATCGGCTTAAATTGATGCTTAATCCACGCCTTGTTAAGTTGCTGTCGGTGATATGTATGTAGGTTATTATTCATCGCCAAAATCGCCCCCAGTACCGTTTCCGCTAGATACTGTGCGAGCACGCCTGCCCCGTTACTCATTACCGAAAATGTTGAGCTCCAAGGTAACATTCGATCAATGCCAGAACCGCCAACATGATACCATTTTACGGATCGATATTGCCCTGCCATTCTCAAGCAGTCACTGGTAAGCTTGGCATCATTAATCGAAAATACCGCGTCAGGTTGGGCCAATTCAAGCATTGGTCCGACCTCTGCACTAGATTCAGCATAGAATACTTTTACCTTTGGATGGTGCTGTTCAATCACGCCTCTCAATTGGCTGGCATCGCCGTGTAAGATCAATACCGATTGAATCTTGTGGGTGTCATTACTCATTTTAAATTTAACCTTTATTGATAGCATCGCTACAGTATTATTATTGAACACCATAATTTGGTTGAACATTAACCTATTACAGCTGCTCTTTTACCGCTTTAACTTCACCGCAGTTTAAAAAAACGTTTATTAGGACAATTAGAAAACCACTATGATTGAATAATTTTAGAGTATAAAATACGCTTAGAATTAAGAGTAATACCGATCATTTTCTTCGAAGGTGGAGCGTAAACAGCTTCTAATATCAGTGTAATCAGCGACAGGTAAACACCATGAGTGAACGATATCATCCTCCCAAAATTTGGCTCAATGATACCAGTGGTAGCAACAAATGGGCGAGCATTAATAGCGACAAATCGGGTGCTAGATATGAAAAACAACTACCGCTAGGTAAACATGCTCTGCAGCTCTATTCACTCGGCACCCCCAACGGTCAAAAAGTAACTATATTGCTCGAAGAATTACTGGCGCTTGGTATTAAAGAAGCTGAATATGATGCTTATTTGATTAATATTGGCGAAGCTGATCAATTTTCATCAGGTTTTGTCGGGATCAATGCAAACTCAAAAATCCCCGCCTTAGTTGATAAGTCTGGCAATCAAGACGTACACGTCTTCGAATCTGCTTCTATTTTGGTACATTTAGCCGAAAAATTCGGTCATTTTTTAGCGAGTGATGGCGCTGCTCGAACAGCAACCTTCAACTGGTTATTCTGGGCGCAAGGTTCAGCCCCATTCTTAGGTGGTGGATTCGGCCATTTCTACGCATATGCCGATGAAAAACAAGAGTACCCGATTAATCGTTTTGCGATGGAAGTTAAGCGCCAATTAGATGTGTTGGATAAACAGCTTGCGGATAATAATTTTATCGCCGGTGAAAATTATTCAATCGCTGATATGGCGATCTGGCCCTGGTACGGAAATTTAGTGTTGGGGGTTTTATATGATGCGGCAGAGTTTTTACAAGTAGAGACTTATTCGAATGTCATTCGCTGGGCTAAAATGCTCGAATCTCGTGTGGCTGTGCAACGTGGCCGTATAGTTAACCGCACTTGGGGAGAAGCATGGGAGCAACTGCCAGAGCGCCACTGCGCACAAGACATAGAGAATGTTTTACAGCTGCGTCCATAGCCTCAAGCCCACCGCTAAAGGTGTGCTTGAGGCTAGCCACTATAATCTAACTATTCTTATTGGATAGACCAACGCTGGTTATCAGCTGGTTATTGCCGCTAACTAATGACCATCAACAACGCTGTGATAGTTTGTGATAGTTAAAGCCAACCAAGAGCGACAAGATCGAGCGCTGCTTTAGTCACTAATACCCCATTGTTATCGGCATAGACATAATGGCCCGGCAAAAAAGATATTCCGCCAAAATTAATCGGTACATTGACGTCACCTAATCCCCGCTTTTCGGTTTTAAGCGGGTGTACGCCTAGCGCTTGCACACCTATTTTTATAGTAGAAATTGCATTCACATCCCGAATACAACCATGAATGATAATGCCTGCCCAGCCATTGGCAGCGGCTTTTTCTGCCAGCATATCACCTAACATCGCATGTCGCAGCGAGCCACCGCCATCAACCACTAGCACTTTTCCAACTCCCGGTTGAGTGACCAACTCACGAAGCTTAGAGTTATCCTCAAAGGCCTTTAAGGTCACTATTTCACCAAAAAAGGTTTGTCTTTCAGCAAAGTTTCGTAAGATTGGCTGTAAAATACTGATTTCATCGGGATACTGGTCACATATTTCAGGTAATAAATCTTGCATTTTACTCTCCTAGTCGCTGATTCTAATGTTATTTATTGAGTATTCTCATTTAGCAGTAAGCGCGGGCATCTCGATGTGCTAAATTAGCCCCATGACCCTACTATAAACCAATATTTTTTAACATAAACGTATTTTTAATCATCAGATCAATATATGAATGATAATCAATAGCATTTTTGAGGTGTAGATGAATAACAGTTATCCCACAGCTGGCAAGAAATTAGATACCACCCCCACGATTGACTTTAGAAGCGACACTGTCACTAAACCTAGTCACGAGATGCGCCAGTATATGAGTGAGGCAGCGGTGGGTGATGATGTCTACGGTGAGGACCCAAGCGTTAATCAATTACAGCTAAAGGTGGCCAAGCTACTCAACAAGGAGGCGAGCTTATTTGTCCCCTCCGGCACCATGAGCAACCTAATCGCCTTAATGGCCCATTGCCAAAGGGGCGATGAATTGATTGTCGGTGAACAAAATCATATTTTTGGCCATGAGGCCGGTGGCGCTTCGGTATTGGGCAGTATTGCCATGCAGAGCTTAAAGACCACTGATAAAGGTTATATTAGCATTGATCAAGTAGCGGCGGCTATTCGCCCTGATGATGCGCATTTCGCCCAGTCGAAACTACTGTGTTTGGAAAATACAATTTCAGGCTTTATTCAACCTCAGCCAATGCTCGATGAGATTGCACACTTTGCCAAGAGTCGTGATTTGAAAGTACATATGGATGGCGCTCGGTTAATGCATGCGGCTATCGCAAGCGATACTAGCCCTGCTGTACTATGCCAGCATTTCGACTCAGTGTCCCTCTGTCTCTCTAAAGCATTGGGCGCACCTGCCGGGTCAGTATTAAGTGGTTCCAGCCGCTTTATTTCACGCGCCACTAGACTGAGAAAAATGCTCGGTGGCGGTATGCGCCAAGCAGGTATTTTAGCCGCAGCGGGCATCTATGCTTTAGATAATAATGTGCAGCGTTTACAAGAAGATCATGATTTAACCCTCTATTTTGCCAAGCAGTTACAGCAAATCCCCCCTCTGCAGATCGATTTAGATCGCATAGAAACGAATATGTTATTTGCTCACCTTCCACTGGCGACCGGTAAATCAGAGCACGAGACACTAGCCGCTTATTTAGCACCTTTCGCCATTTGTATTGGCAGTAGCTCAGTGTGTAGAATCGTTTTACACATGGATATTTCAAAAGAAGATGTTGATTTTACATTAGAAAAAATAACAGAGTACTACCGTCGGGGGTAACCTGACATTGTAAAAGGGGAGCCTAAGAACAAGCCCGCATTTCCCCTACGGGGCGTGTCTGACTTGTTCAGAGGGCGAACCGCATTCGCTTATGGTAGCTAGCTCAGTTCATCTCTGGCAGTGCGTGGCCGGCAAATATTTCATCGACTTGCATGCGATTGTCACAGTTCATCACTTCTCTGACTAAATCAGGGGTTAAATGAGGGGCGAACAAACTGATAAACTCATACATGTAGCCGCGCAAAAAGGTCCCTTTTCTAAAGCCTATTTGCGTGGTGCTAGATTCAAATAAATGACTGGCATCTATTGCCACTAAGTCGGTGTCTACGTCAGGATCAAACGCCATACTGGCTATAATCCCCACCCCTAAGTTAAGTCTAACGTAAGTTTTTATCACATCGGAATCAACCGCTGTAAATACTACTTTTGGCTCGAGACCTTGCTGCTTAAACGCATCGTCTAATTTCGAACGCCCGGTAAAACCAAACACATAAGTGACTATTGAATACTTGGCTAACGCCTCCAAGGTCAGTTCAGATAGCTGCGCCAAAGGGTGATTTTTAGGCACGACAACCGATCGATTCCAACGATAGCAGGGCATCATTATCAAGTCACTGAAATGACTTAACGCCTCCGTAGCTATCGCAAAATCAACTTTACCATTAGCAGCCATTTCAGAAATTTGCATTGGCGTGCCCTGCTGCATATGCAGTGACACATCGGGGTAGCTTTGAATAAACTGAGTAATCGCTAAAGGCAGTGCATAGCGTGCTTGAGTATGAGTCGTGGCAATAGAAAGACTCCCCTTGCGCTCATCACAAAACTCTTGGGATACCTTTTTAATACTCTCAACTTTTTGCAGTATATCCCCAGCTATTTCAAGAATTGCCTTGCCTGCCGGGGTCACTCGCGTCAAGTGTTTACCACTTCTGGAAAAAACTTCAACACCTAGCTCATCTTCCAACAGCCTAATCTGTTTACTGATACCCGGCTGAGAGGTAAACAAACTCAAGGCGGTAGCAGATACATTGAGGTCGTGCTTTTCAACTTCTAATATATATTTAAGCTGCTGAAGCTTCATAGTTGATGTCCCTTAAAGTAACTGGCAAATTATAGCTTAGACTTAATGCGTCGAATTTCTTCATCTTGAGAAATGCTGCGTTTTTCAAGATTAACCACCTTAAGCTGAGCTCTCTGCAACTCCTCTTGGACTGATCTTGATTCGTTTCTCATCAAATTTTCCCGGCGGCCCCACTCAGTTGCAGAGTTTAACGCTTTTTGATTTAAGCGTTTAATTTCACCATCTTGCTCTTTTCGCTTGTGCTCTAGGCGCTTAGCTTTATTGTCACCCGCCAACAGCGCTGATGACTTACTTGCCATATCTCTGGATTGAATTTGACTCGACTGTTTCAAGTTCTTTAACTCTTCATCTTGAGAGCGGATCAGGGTATGTTGTGTATCAATACGCACTTCATGACGCGCAATTTCTGATTGCAGATCATGAGTCTTCTTGGTTAATAGCGTTTCTTTGCTACCGGCATCATCACGTAGTTTCTCCGACGCGGTCCGGTAGTATCTAGCATCGGCCTCTGATTTACTGATTTGATCGAGGGCGTGGCGCTGATCTTCTTTAATTCGCTGTTCGAAGGTCCGCTTAGCATCTTCATGTGCCTTGCGTAAATGGACCAGATCATTCTCAAGCTTGGCTCTTAAATGCTCTTCTTTTTTACGACTGGTAGCTTCCACTGCGATCGCCGTTTTAAGCACGCTTAATTCTGCTTCTAAAGACCGACTGTGGATGCGGGTGTCTTCAAATTTAGCTTTTAGCTCACGCGATGTGATTTCAAGATAACTGATCCGATTATGACTTTCTTTTAAAGACTCTTCGGATAGTTTTCTCACTTCTTCAGTCGCGTGATTTAACGTTCTTGAATCCGCTCGCAAACGAGTTTCAGCCTCTTCTACCGCCTGGTGCCAAATTCGCCCAAAGGCGGTACCTAGTGCCTCTGGTAAACCAGGTAGAGCAATTACATCGTCATTAAAACTAATTTTTTCTGGTATTGCTTTCCACCATTGCCTTAATTGAATTTCGACAATATCGTACTGAAGGCCAGTTGCAGCCATCACACTTTGAATAGTGGGTTGCTCTCCACGCATCAGTAAACTTTCAGCGCTGGTAAAAACGAGCTCTTTTTCCATGAATTTAAGACCTTTTCTCATACTGATTATACTCGATTGCCAAACGATCAATCGCAGCGGATAAATTATTTTCTAGTGGTGCTTTAAAATGCAGTTTTTCGCCATCAGCCAAGGTAACGGTCAAGGCTGCGGCATGCAAAAACAAACGTTTAATCCCCGCGGCCCGCATTTCACTATTAATAGATTCAACACCGTATTTGCCATCACCTATGATAGGGTGCCCGGCAAACTGCGCATGTACTCTTATCTGGTGGGTGCGGCCAGTGATTGGCTTGGCTTCTATCAAGGTCGCTTTATTGGCAAAACGTCGCAACACTTTGAACATAGTGATAGACGCTTTGCCATCAGTTTGCACTTTTACGACTCGCTCCCCTGAACTTAATTCATTTTTTCTCAACGGCGCATCAATTTTTTGATCCGTTGCATCCCATCGACCGACGACCAATGCATGATATACCTTAGAGACACCTTGCCCCTGTCTGAGCGCTTCGTGTAAGTGACGCAGCATGCTGCGCTTTTTGGCGATCATAATACAGCCCGAGGTATCTCTATCTAGACGATGCACTAATTCCAAAAAGGTTAAATGAGGTCGCATTTGACGCAGCGCTTCAATTAAACCTAACTGAATACCACTACCTCCGTGAACCGCTAGGCCCGACGGCTTATTAATCACTAGTAACGCCTCTGATTCATACAGGATAGACGCTTCTAATTTTTCGGTTAACTGATTACTTACATTAACCGGATCCCCTTCTTTAGCAGTGCGCACCGGCGGAATCCGAATTTGGTCACCGGCGGTGAGTTTTGTGTCCGGCTTTACTCTTCCTTTATTAACCCGGACTTCTCCTTTACGGACAATCCGATAGATCATCGACTTAGGCACACCTTTTAAGGCGGTGCGTAAGAAATTATCAATGCGCTGACCCTCTTGATCCTCTGTCACTTCAATATATCTGACTTTATTGTGTTCAACAGCTGCGGGAGCGCTCGACACTTTTTTAATTTGAGGGACGCCCTCAGCTTTAGTCGTTGATTGATATTGAGAAAATTTGGAGTGGGTTTTATCTTTGGAGCGCTTTATCATTCTATTTTTACTTGACATATTTTATAAAAACTACAGTCCTTAATTGATGCTAGTATCTTAAGCTGGTATTCTACCGCTGCTTGACTGGTAATGCTTTAGCTAAATGCGATAAAAACATCTTTAAGATGAGTTTTACTGTTAACTAACACACCTATTTCGTACTTTAGGGCAATCAATTTTAAATCGATGCCGAGCACGAAGTTACCCGTTTTAAGTTTTATTATTGATGAACTTTGTTTTTGGCAAAGCATCGACAAGTAAAGTATTTGCAAACGACTGCACGCGCCGTTTAATGCCCACGCTGCTAATTTAGGCACAAGCATTAAACAGTGGCAACTTATACTAGGCAGTCATAATACAAAATTGAACTATCACCGATCATTTTTTGATGGGTGATATAATTATCTGCATTATTTGCATGCCAGCACCTGAATTATCCGAGTAAGTGAGCCAACTTATAAAGTACTCACCGAATTTTAAATCAGTGTTTAACCGCAAATTAATGTTAAATGTTTGAGTACAAACACAGAGCCAAACCAAGTTAAATCTATACAGAAGAGACGTGCTATTGCCCGGAACCTGGTGTAAAACCCACACCAGACACAGAGAATTTAAACAACAATATAGGCAAAAGATTCCGCTTCTGTAATGTATATGATAAACAGCAAGAACTGCAGTAATTAGTTGAGAGATCATTATTTTGTTAGTGCCAATATTGCACTTTAGTATGAAATAGCTCCTTTTATCTGTAGCTGGTTATCCCATAACGTTTAATTACACTTGAGACAGCAATGTATTGTGCTCAGTATTGAGCCCTTAATAATTGATCGCAAAAAAATAAATGTACAATTTATTATTTTCCAGCTTTTATTAAGCGCTCCACTATTGAGAGTGTAAAATGAAAAGAATGTTGATCAACGCAACTCAACTTGAAGAGTTGCGTGTCGCCCTAGTAGACGGGCAAAAATTATACGATTTAGATATAGAATCTAGCAACCGCGAGCAGAAAAAGTCAAACATATACAAGGGGAAAATCACTAGGGTTGAACCTAGTTTAGAGGCTGCCTTTGTTGACTATGGTTCTGATCGCCACGGTTTTCTTCCTTTAAAAGAAATTTCCCGCGACTATTTTATTAAATCTCCTCCGCGTGGTGGACGTCCGAGCATTAAAGACGTCATCAAAGAGGGCACCGAAGTTATAGTGCAAGTAGACAAAGAAGAACGCGGTAATAAAGGCGCGGCACTGACCACCTTTATTTCACTCGCTGGTCGCTACTTAGTGCTGATGCCAAACAACCCGAGAGCTGGCGGCATTTCTCGTCGTATAGAAGGCGATGATCGGATTAATTTAAAAGCCGCTCTGGATGGCGTTACCGTACCTGATCGTATGGGTATCATTGTTCGCACCGCTGGAGTTGGCCGTTCATCTCAAGATTTACAATGGGATTTAGATTACCTTTGTACTTTATGGGATGCTATCCAACAAAGTAGTCAAAAGCCTTCCCCTTTCTTAATTTACCAAGAGAGCAATGTCATCATCCGCGCTATTCGCGACTACCTGCGCCCTGATATTGGTGAAGTGTTAATTGATACTCAAAAGGCCTTCAATGAAGCGTTAACTTTCGTACAGCAGGTTATGCCTACTTACGAAAACAAATTGAAGCTCTATCAAGAAGAAGTCCCACTGTTCAATCGCTTCCAAATTGAATCTCAGATTGAAACAGCTTTTGAACGCGAAGTTAAATTGCCTTCTGGCGGATCAATCGTAATCGATCCAACTGAAGCTCTAGTTTCAATCGATATCAACTCCGCAAAGGCAACACGCGGTAGCGATATTGAAGAAACGGCACTCAATACAAACCTAGAAGCCGCCGAAGAAATTTCGCGTCAACTTCGTTTACGAGATATAGGTGGCCTGGTAGTCATCGACTTTATCGACATGACGCCGATTAAACATCAACGAGCGGTTGAAGATCGCTTAAAAGACTCTTTAAAGCTGGACCGAGCTCGCGTACAAATGGGTCGTATTTCACGATTTGGTCTATTGGAAATGTCACGGCAGAGATTGCGCCCCTCACTTACAGAGTCACGAGGCATTGTCTGCCCTCGCTGTAGTGGTCAAGGCTCGATCAGGGATACAGAATCCCTCGCACTATCAATTGTACGCTTGATCGAAGAAGAGTCGGCCAAAGACCGCACCTCTGAAATCAGAGCAATTCTGCCAGTTCCGGTCGCTACTTACTTACTGAATGAAAAACGTAGTATTGTGCATGATATAGAAATTCGTCAAAAAGTTCGGATCGTAATCATACCCAATCCAAATATGGAAACACCGCACTACGAAGTCAACCGTTTACGTGATGATAATACCGTCACTACCACAAATGACACAAGTTACAGTATGCAACCGGCACCTGAGCCTATCGAAAGCTTTGCCGACAGTGACGCAGAGCAATCAATTAAGCGCGAAACTGCAGCTGTACAAGCGGTGATACCAAAAACTCCAGCTCCAGAGGTGGAGACTAAACAGCCAGCAGCAGAACCAGCAGCTAAAGCACCGCCGACTTCTAATCCAAAAAAAGGATTACTACAAAAACTATTGTCTTTACTCGGATTAGGCAGCCTGTTTGAAGAGCAATCAACGGCTAACAACTCGAAGTCGACCAACTCACGCAAGCAATCACCGCAGCGTAAACGTCGCGAAAGCAGCAGTAGTAGCAGCAAACAAAAACCTAACCGCAGTAACGGCCGCCGCCCTCGCCCAGATAGAGATGAAGACAAGCGCCGTAACGGCAGACAGGATGATGTTATTACCGTTGTTTCAGAAGAGACATCAATCATACCTGAAAAGAAAAAGAGTGATGAAAACAAGCCTAGCCGCCGTCGTAATAGAAAGAATAACGACAGCAGAAAGAGCCGGCCTGAGCAGACAGAAGCAGCGAGCGAAATTGACAACACCGAGTATACTCCGGCCCCAACAGGCCGCGGCAAGCGTCGTCGTAAGCCGTCTCGTACCGCAAACCGTAACTTAGTTGAAAATTCTGACGCTTTGCATAAAAAGCCGACAGAAACTGCGCCTAAAACGGCTTCTCAAGCAGAAAAAAATGTTGCGACTGAAGAAGCCAGCGTTCAGAGTTCCGCTGCTGAGCAGAGTCAAAACCATGATTTTTCGAAAGCTTCTGCTGAACTAGCAGCCGCTATCGCAAATAGCAATTTGGCCAATGACACTTCCGCTCAAAAAACGGTACTTAATCAACCGGAAGTCAGCAACCAAGCTTCTGATGTAAGCGATGATATCGCAGACAGCCCGATTGAACAGGTAGCGATCGATACTGTAAGTTCTGAGCAGACGGCGCTTGAAACCGATAGCAGTACCGCTGAAATTGAGCTATCAAGCACTGTTACGGACCCTACTGATAACTCTGCTGAAAAATTTGAAACTGTAAGCGAGCCCGCTGTAGTGGTAGAAGATCAACCTATTACTGAAGTTGAAGTTGAAACTGATGAAGAGATCAGCAAGATTGAGACTAGTGCAACGCCTGATACTGACGTGGTAGCAGCCACTGAAACGACCGCTGTTGAGGAAGTTTCTCAGCCAGTAGCAGTAACCGAAGAAGCGGAGGATTCTGTAGCAACCAGTACTGCATCAGAAACTGCGCCTTCTGAGTCTGCGCAATCCGAGCTGAATTTTGCTGAGGCTGAAAGCGCAACTGTTGAAGTTACTGCGATACCCGAGGAGGCACCTAAAGCTCAGCCGGAAATTACTGCAGCAGAAAAACCGGCTCGTCAACGTCGCACTAGAGCTGTGAATGACCCGAGAGAAATAAAACGTCGCCAGCAAGAAGCACAGACCAACTCTGATCTCAGTTAAATATTAGCTATATTTAGATAAGCTTGCCAGAATTAGTTTCAAACTAATCTGGTAAGCTTTTTTATACCGCAACTGTACCACCAAATATTATCATCCCCAGCTTAGCGAACCTCTGAACAAGCCTCACACCCTCCCTGTAGATAACTACAAACACATTCCAGCAAAGAAACGCAGCGTAATGAGCAGTCCTTACGACAAGCTTACTGAGCTTTTTTTGCGGTTGCTAGCTGACAAATCTAAATACCCTATCTCGACCTTCACCTTTAACTTGGTTTAAATATCGTATCCTCCCAGTATCTGCTCTGTTCTGTTGATCAGAGAGACGAAGACTGCAATCCCTGCCAAATGGCCGTATCGGTCATTGAACTCTTTAAAGTTCCTGATTCCGTGACTTCAAAGTGAATACAGAGTGTAAGATATTGGTTTTACGGTGGAATTGAAAAATCTTAGCTGCAAGCTCAAATGCGTCCTGCATTCGCTCAATAAATGCATCCCTGCATAAACCCCGTAGGTTCAGTGTAAATTTATATTTAATTTAGCTCTATTATCCAAGCTGTTTTTCAGCTCAGCTAGCTGGATGATTATTTAATATTCTGGCGTCTATGCCCGCTGCCTTTAACGCAATTGAAGCTTGAACAGGCCGATTTGGGATTCCCCCTTTAGTATCCGGCACAGCAAAACCTAGCGGCGCGTTGCCATTATCAAATAAACGAGTAATATCGGTATTTTTACCGGTTAAGAATATAGATAAGGTTTTTTCTAAGCAATCAGCTAATCAGACCTCGGCATAACCCCGTAACTTACCCAGAGGGTATGATAACTGCGCTCGGCAATACGGCGTTAAAAAACGGCTCAACATGCTCATTTACACCAGTAATACCGATAAAGAGGGGCGTACTATACCCAAAGTGAGGGGCACACTGATTCGGCTATCTAGCCGGTTTTTGCCCTGTCCTACCTTCGCTCGCAACGTTATGCAGAGGTCTACTAATACAACACACTAAACAGAAACATCGCAGTTTGGGCATTTTATAGGATCAAATACTGAGAAAAAGTTGTAATATTATTGACGATTGTTGAAGCGGCCACCTCAGTTGGTGTTTTCAGGCTGGAGACAGAGCGCAAGATATTAGCTTCACAGAACAACTAAAAATTACAGGCTCAGATTAATATTTAAAAAATATTTATTATCAATAACTTATACTAATAAACACAGATAAACTGCTGATTCAGGCATAAGCTTAATTTCAAGAATCATCTGCAAGATCCAGCTTATATTTATTATTTAGCTTGGCAGTTAAGCTGATCTTTCATCGTTTATCACTGCTATATTTTAGGTACTTAACGCGTCAATTTCAGCACAGTAAATATTTAACCACAGCACTCATTACTCAACACCAACAATTTCGCTTCCACATTAATCCAATACAAAGTATTTAAATAACCCCATGCAATTACAGAACATTCGTATCGTCCTGATCAACACTTTCCATCCTGGTAATATTGGCGCAGCAGCAAGGGCGCTTAAAAATATGGGCTTAACAAATCTCTACTTAGTAAATCCTATCGCCTTTCCTCACAAGGAGGCAAGCGCACGGGCCGCGGGCGCGCAAGATGTGTTAAACAGTGCAATAGTAGTTAACTCCCTAGAGGAAGCGATTCAAGATTGCCAGCTGGTGATAGGTACTAGCGCTAGAAACAGAACCTTTGACCTGCCGCTACTCAGCGTAAAAGAAAGCGCAGTGAAAATCCTTACCGAAGCCGAGCATGGCCAGATTGCAGTTATATTTGGTAGAGAAAGCAAAGGCTTACTCAATGAAGAACTTAGTTTATGCAATTTCCATTTATACATACCCACCAACCCCGAATACCCAGTGCTGAACATCTCTCAAGCCATCCAACTGGTCTGTTATGAAATATGGCTTGGCAGCCAAGAGGTAAGTGTCACGCCCTCTCCTCTTTATCCTCTGCAGCAAGAGATGATCCATTTCTATCAGCACTTAGAACAAGTCCTCAGAAAAGCACATTTTTTAATCCCTCAACACGAGGGCCGTGCCATGCAGAAATTGCAGCGCTTCTTCAATCGCGCTCGCCCAGAAAAGGAAGAACTTGGTATGCTCAGGGGGGTGCTAGCTTCTATTGAAAAACGCATCGATCAACTTGAAAAGAAATAACCTTCGCCCTGCAAGCTCTCTAGATTAGCGATCTCCTGCTCGCTTTTTTACCGCCAGCTTGCCGGCAATTTTTAAACCTTAAATTGATACTTATATTATGAATAAACTTCCTTTAGGCGATATGCCACTTGCAACATTCTTACGTGATTACTGGCAAAAAAAGCCCTTACTTATTCGCAATGCTATCGCCGATTTTGCAGCGATTATTGATGCGGATGAATTGGCCGGATTAGCTTGTGAAGAAGAAGTAGAGTCCCGATTAATCGTCCAACAAAATGATCGTCAAGCTTGGTCAATGCAACATGGGCCACTCTCTGAAAATGATTTTGCCAACCTGCCAGATAGCCACTGGACCTTGCTCGTTCAGGCTGTTGATCACTGGCACCCCAAAGCCAGTGATTTTTTAAAACAATTCCAGTTTATCCCGCAGTGGCGCATCGATGACCTAATGATTTCCTACGCTACTAAAGGCGGAGGGGTCGGCCCCCACTACGACAACTACGATGTATTTCTACTGCAAGCTAGCGGCAGTCGAGAATGGCAATACGGAGGCTCTTTTAGTGAGCAGTCGCCCAGACAGGACAACCAAGAGCTAATGCTCCTCGCCGACTGGACTGCTGAGACAACGGTCACCCTGCACCCCGGAGATATGTTGTATATTCCACCTAAGGTGGGCCATAACGGGATCGCTAAATCCGATGATTGCATTACTTATTCGATAGGTTTTAGGGCTCCTTCACACGCCGATGTGTTACTAAATTTCAGTGATTTCGTGGCCGACGATTTAAGTGCCGAGCTCAGATATCAAGATCCGCACTTAACTGCGCAACCACAGTCCGCTGAAATAGATACTGCCGCTATTACTCAAATTAAAAATATACTCAAACAATACATTGAACAGCCCGGTTTAGTAGAGCAGTGGTTTGGCTGCTATATGACGGAACATAAATATAATCAGCAGCAGCAAGAATTGCATTTAGACAACAGTGTCGATGAAATAATAGAAGCGATGCAAGAGTCTAACAGCATCAGTAAAATTCCAGGCACTCGCCTAGCATTTCAATATAAGGATAACGATAGTAAGACCAGTATGTTATTTTTTATCAATGGCATGTGCTGTCAAATTACCACTGAGCAACAGGACTTTATAATAAGTTTAACTAACACTGAGCAAATGGCGATGCAGGATATATTATCCAACCCTGAACGCGTTAAGCTAATGGCTAATTTAATCAAGATCGGAGCGTTTGAATTACAATAATTGCGTATTATAGCGTTTATAAACAGTGTTATTGGTCAATAACACTGTTTTCTCATTGAGTTACTCAAGCGCTAAACCGCAATTTCATAAGCCAAGCGCTGTTTTTCTGGCTCAGGTAAACCGCTAAATTCAGCAATGATTTTTAGCATATTAAATAAGGCATAAGTCGCTGCGACGGCGCCATTGTCGTTCCTAAAACCGAGTATATTAGCCTTTATCATGGCGTACTCTATAGAGACTGTGCCATACCTATTATCGGTGCCATAGGCATTAACAGCTAAAGCCATTGCAGAATTGATGGTGAGCGCATCCAGCCAGTCCAATGGTAAATTAAATGCTAGGCAACTTTGCTTAAGCAATCTAGTTTCAAAAAGGCCATCAAATACGACGACCTGCCGCCCAATTAACAGCTGCTGCACTTGTAGCACCACCTCTGACCACTTAGGCCTCTCTAACAGTGAGCTGAGATTAATGCCATGTAATTGCTCAGCGTCAATATCAATAGTGACTGTCGGCTGTATTTGACTGTGAAATAATACGCTGAGATCGGCATCAAGTATGGCTATTTCAATCACTTGGGCATATTCACCACTGCCCGAAGACTTAGTACTAAGATACACAGGATGATCACTTAACCAATAATTAGCCGACTCTCCCAGTCTAGTTAAATGATTAGTTAAGCCTTTTTCTAATGAAGAGAGAGAATGTTCATACGTTACCTTTTCCATCTACTCTACCCCTATATTTTATAATCATGAAATTCAAACTACGGCTATTTATTAACGGTGCGAAAAATGATCCGCTAAACCCTGATACTAGCCATCCGTGCAGATGATTCACTATACATCTTCTATACTGTTTATATATACATATACTGTGTTTATTTACAGTTTTTAGCTTTTAGTCTGTCACTTCTAATTTATGCCATTTTAGCAAAATTTCTAACAGCGAATTTTATATAAAAATAGCCTTTAATCATTTTTAGTAGGGATTTTTCGGTCTGTAAATTGCCACTCTATATCTTCAGCCTAAGCGTTTATGCATTAACGGCAAGCTGGCAGCCTTGAACAGAGGGCACCGAAAAGTACGGTACTTGGTGATTTAGCATTAAAACTGGCAAAATTGCTCATTTATCACTATAGACCCTGCTATTTTACTCGTTTTATTAAAGGCCTTATCGCCAGCTAAAGCCGTTAACGCGGCCTGTGGGGAGGGGTAATGGAACTTTTCAGAACATTTGGCAAGGACCGCTCATTGCGCTGCGCTCGCTTACCGGGGATTGAGTTAATTCTTTAAAAGACTCCTTAGCCTGCATTAGAGGGGCATTAGAGCGGCACAAAATGCCCCACTGATGATTACTTTTAGTGAGTTTTTCTATGAACTTCATCCTTCAGCGTATTTTTACTGTATCCCTATTGCGCTACCTTTCACCTGAATCAGAGACTTCACTGCACCACATAGTAAAACCAATATTTTACACTCTGTATTCACTTTGAAGCCACGGATTCAGGTTTCAAACCAATTGGTCTTGGGTTAAGGCGATCCAATAATTAGCCCCCAGCGCCAATACTTGATCATTGAAATCATAATGTGGATTGTGTAAACCTTTACCTCCTTCCATACTGCCGTTACCAATCCAGATATAAGCCCCTGGCTTCTCTAACAACATAAAGGCAAAATCTTCTGAGCCCATACTTGGTGCTTCTTCAAGCAGTAAGTTTTGATCACCGACTAGCTGACTGATTACGTCACTGCAAATTTTGGTATTTTGCGGATGATTCACGGTACTCGGAGCCACTGATCGATAATCAAGTTCGCCTGTAGCGCCGAATGCCGCACAAATATTTGTCACAATTTGCGTCATTTGACTGTGTATTTGTACTCGTTGCTCTTCTGAAAAAGCTCGACAAGTACCCGATAAGGTAACGCTATCGGGAATCACGTTATAAGCTTCGCCGCCATGCATTTGTGTGATACTAACTACCGCAGAGTGTAGCGGATCAACATTTCTACTCACTATGCTTTGCAGTGCACTAATCAACTGACCAGCGACCATAATAGGATCGGTCCCTAAATGCGGCATACCACCATGACAACCCTGCCCAGAAATAGTGATGTCGAATAAGTCCATAGAGGCCATCACAGGCCCTGAGTGCACGACAAATTTCCCCTGCGCAAGCCCCGGCCAGTTATGCATGCCATAGATGGCATCAACATTAAACTGTTTGAATAACCCCTCGTCCAGCATCATTTTCGCACCTGCTTCCCCCTCTTCTGCAGGTTGGAAAATAAACACCACTGTACCGGCAAAATTGCGATGTTCTGACAAATATTTAGCCGCTCCTAACAGCATGCTGGTGTGACCATCGTGACCACAGGCGTGCATTTTTCCCTGATGACGAGATTTGTGTGCGAAGCTATTCAATTCCTGGAGATTTAACGCATCAATATCGGCGCGTAATCCAATGCAGTAACTACCTGGCAAATCACCTTTTAAAGTGGCGACAACTCCCGTGACAGCCATCCCTGTATGTACTTGTAAATCAAAACTTCTCAATAACTCAGCGACTTTTTCGGCAGTGCGATGTTCTTCATAAGCAGTTTCCGGGTGTGCGTGAATATCTTTTCGCCACTCGCGCATTAACTCATGTAATTCGCTGTTTGTTGCTATCAAGCACATACTGGTTACCTCTGTGATTCTAACCTGAATCGGTGACTTCACTGCACCACATAGCGCAAGTTCATGATTCAACAGCGGTTAGAAAAAGACCCACCGAACCTACGGGTGCAGCTAAGATTTTTCAATTCCACTGTAGAGCCAATATCTTACACTCTGTATCCACTTTGAAGTCACGGATTGAGGTCTAAGTTGATGTTATGGATTTATTGGATGATTTTTTGACATAATTCGATAGACAATACTACCGGTATAACTAGCTACTACTCGCAAGATGAATGACACTTAGGTCTGTTTAAGCTATAGGCTATAGGCTATAGCATGTTCTAATTTTACCGTTGATTTCCTGTAAACGCCTTGAAATCATTAAAAAAAACACTCAGGAAAAGTGAGCTATAACTTACCATGCTAACCCCTTCTGCACCATTGGGATCTATCATTTAGGCCTTAATTAAACCTGGATCAGTGATTCAATTGCAGCTCTTGATTCTACAGCAGTTAGAAAAACACCTGCTGAACCTATAGCTTTTTTATGCTCAGATGTATTTATTTAGCGAATGCAGGAGGCATATGAGCTGGCAGTGAATGCTTTTCAATGGCACTGAAAACCAATATTTGGCACTCTGAAAATACCGATTCAGAATGGCGTCTCTTTGTGCTTAAAACAGCAACGTTAAATAATTAGTGGAAGATGCGTGAAGTCTGCATAGCGATTAGCTTAACCTAAACACCAACGCGGATAAGGTCAGCCCCAGCAAGGCGGATGTTGCCTTGAGTAAAATACGCCAGCTTTACCGAATTGAGACTAGTATTAAAGACAAAGATAACAGTCAGCGATTTAGTGTCGCTTACGTTGCAATAATTCATTTTGTACTGATAAATCTTGGCCTGATGTTGAAACGCGACCATAACCAATTAACATGTATTTTATCCTGTTTTAAAGGTACTAATTCGCAACAATATTACGGAAACTATAACTCTTTGATATATTTAATTTAAAAATATGTTCCGAAATTTATAAGTTCCGGAACAAGGTGTTGGTTTTAGTAAATTTCTGTTATGTAACTTATTAGTGTTTCAGTCAAATACTCCAGACACTATAAAATACCACCATCCTAGGTGGGATATAGCAGAAAACGTTACAAATATTTTTAAGTACAAAGGCATCTCTGGTCTCTCTATACCTAATAAGTACTTAAAACAGTTTCTCCAAAATATATAGGCTCTCTCAACATGAAAAATCTTTTCAAACTCATCAGGTTTATATGAAAAATATTTACCATCTACAATACTGCAAGGAAAAAATCCTACGTAGATACAGCCAATAGCTGCGTGCCATAAAAATAAAGGAGCACTGAAAACAAATAATATATCAAGAAATGACATATCTAATTATCGTAATGCTTCTTTTTAAATTCATATAATTTAATACCTCTTTTTTCTCCAAAGTCTTTACCAGCACTGCAGTGCAGCCTTGCAGTGAAATACAGCGCCTACACGCAGTACTAGCACACTGTAATCACAACAAAACACTAGCGGCTAAACAACTCGGCATTAGCCGCAGCACTTTATGGCGAAAATTAAAACAACACAACTTACGCCCAGCAGATTAGATAACTGCTAATCTTTGATTCGATATTCCGCCGAACGAGCGTGGGCGGTCAGCCCCTCTCCTCTGGCCAGCACTGAGGCAATCGGCCCGACATCTGACGCACTTTGCTCGGTAAAATAGACAATCGAAGAGCGTTTTTGAAAGTCATAAACACCTAGCGGCGAGGAGAATCTAGCCGTGCCAGAGGTAGGCAGTACATGATTTGGCCCAGCACAGTAGTCACCGAGCGCCTCTGCCGTATAGCGGCCCATGAATATAGCCCCTGCGTGCCTGACAGAATCAACTAACTTTTGCGGCTCAGCGACAGATAACTCTAAATGCTCAGGCGCCACTAAATTACTCACCTCTATAGCTTGCTCTAAACTGTCAACTTGAATAAATGCAGCCCGACTGTTGATCGATTCAGTAATAATGTCGGACCGCTCAAGAGTTGGCAATAATTTTTGCATCGCCGCTGCCACTTTATCCATGTATTGAGGATCGGGACAAACCAATATAGATTGTGCCTGCTGGTCGTGTTCGGCCTGGGAGAATAAATCCATAGCCAACCAGTCGGGGTCGGTTTTCCCATCGGCGATAATTAAAATTTCAGACGGCCCCGCTATCATGTCAATACCGACTAAACCAAACACCGCTTTTTTAGCGGTGGCGACAAAAATATTACCCGGGCCAGTAATTTTATCCACTTTAGGAATGCTAGCGGTACCGTAGGCTAGTGCCGCAATGGCTTGCGCACCGCCAATCGTAAACACTTGATCAACACCCGCGATAGCAGCAGCTGCCAGCACCAAGTCATTTAACTGACCATTAGGGGTCGGCACCACCATAATAATATCGCTAACACCCGCCACTTTGGCAGGTATAGCGTTCATCAGTACCGAGGAAGGATAAGAAGCTTTGCCACCGGGAACATAGATCCCCACCTTGTCTAAAGGCGTGACCTTTTGACCTAATACAGTGCCGTCGTCATCTGTATATTGCCATGATTTATCAGCTTGCCGCTCATGGAAACGCCGCACTCGTGCAGCCGCTGCAATCAGCGCCTTTCTCTCGGTATCAGATATTCTATTTAAGGCATCTTGTAGCTGTTTATGATTGAGCTGCAATTGCGCGATATCGGAGACTTGCGTCAAATCAAATTTATTGGTGTATTCAACAACCGCGGCATCACCCCGCTCGCGGACATCCGCTAAAATAGCGTCCACCACCTGATTCACCTTAGAGTCTGACACAGACTCCCAAGCTAATAAAGCCTGTAATTGCTCAGGGAAATCGCTTTGGCTGGCATTTAATCTCTTGATTTTTAATGTCGCACTGGCGCTCATGCTGGTTCAGCCTTGCTGTCGGCAATCGCCTTGGAGAGCATGTCTAAAATAGGTTGAATTTGCCGATATTTTAGCTTCATCGGTGCCTGCCCAACCACCAGCCTTGAGCTGACGTTAGCAATAAAGTCCATCGGTTCTAGGCCATTGGCGATTAACGTATTCCCAGTATCAACAATATCCACGATACGGTCGGCAAGCCCCATGATAGGCGCCAATTCCATCGCCCCATAGAGTTTAATTACATCAATTTGCTGACCTTGTGTGGCAAAATATTGTTTAGCGATATTGACGAATTTGGTCGCGACCCGCAATCTACCTTGAATAGGCGGCGAATTTTTCAAACCGGCAACCATTAATTTACATTTAGCTATTTCAAGGTCTAAGGGCTCGTACAAGCCTTTTCCTCCGTGCTCCATCAATACATCTTTACCTGCAATACCCATGTCAGCACCGCCGTATTCAACATAGGTAGGAACATCAGTAGCTCGGATAATGACTAATTTAATATTGGCATGATTAGTATCAAAAATAAGTTTACGCGAACTAAATATATCTTCAGTTGGGACAATGTTCGCCCGCTCTAATAATGGAAGTGTCTCTTTCAATATCCGCCCTTTAGAAAGCGCTATTGTCAGTTGCTCTTTTTTCATGATAATCCTAATAATACCAATACTTATAATTGTTAGTTTCCACCGACAAACACAGCGGCTTGCAGGAAAAGCTAGTTAACTAAAATGGACTAGCTGACTTAAGCCGAATACTGGGTGTGTTATCCTGGCTAAGTCATCATCTTCAATTAGTGATTGGCTGATATTCTGGTGATTTTACCGCCGATAGCTTGAAATTTTTCTTCTATATTTTCATAGCCGCGATCGATATGATAGATGCGATCGATCAACGTCTCACCTTCAACCACTAAGGCTAACATCACTAAACTTGCCGAGGCGCGTAGATCTGTTGCCATTACCGGGGCGCCGCGCAATTGCGTGCTACCTTCAATCGTTGCGGTATTGCCATCAATCAATATCTTGGCGCCCATGCGGATCATTTCCTGCATATGCATAAAGCGGTTTTCAAATATAGTTTCTTTTACGTGACTGACACCTTCTGCGACGCAATTCATAGCGGCAAATTGTGCCTGCATATCCGTTGGAAAAGCGGGATAGGGGGCCGTAGTGATATTCACTGCCTTGGGTCGTTTACCTTGCATATCTAAGGTAATCCAATCTTCACCTATTTCGATACTCGCCCCCGCTTCGATCAATTTTTGCAACACCGCCTCTTGTATACCAGGCTTAGTCGCTGTCGTCGTGACTTTTCCCCCAGACATCGCTGCTGCAACTAGAAAAGTACCTGTTTCAATACGATCGGGAACCACACTGTGCTCGGCACTGTGCAGCGCATCAACACCATTGATGATAATAGTATCAGTACCCGCACCGCTAATATCTGCCCCCATGCTCACTAAGCATTCCGCTAAATCAGTGACTTCAGGCTCTTTGGCAGCATTTTCGATAATCGTTTGGCCTTCAGCCAAGGTCGCTGCCATCAATATATTCTCTGTGCCGGTAACTGTGACAGTGTCAAAAAATATTTTGGCACCTTTCAGTCGACCGTCCATGGTTGCACGAATGTAGCCCTCTTCAACGACAATATTTGCACCCATCGCCTCCAGGCCGCGAATATGTAGATCGACAGGCCGACTGCCAATAGCACAACCTCCGGGCAGCGAAACTTCCGCTTCACCAAAGTGCGCCAGCAGCGGACCCAAGACTAAGATAGAGGCCCGCATCGTTTTTACTAATTCATAGGGAGCTTTGTGACTGTCAATAGAGCTGGCGTCGATGGAAACTAGCATATCTCCACGGCGCTCAATTTTGACCCCCATAGATTCAATTAATTTCAACATCGTATTTACATCCTGCAAAGCAGGCATGTTATCAATGACCAGTGGGCCTTTTACCAGCAGAGCAGCGGCGATGATTGGCAGTGCTGCATTTTTAGCACCTGATACCCGCACCTCACCACGAAGGCATTTTCCGCCTTCAATTAAAAACTTATCCATAATATTTGTTTGCCTTTAGTCTTGAAGTTTCTGCCATTGCGCGGGAGTGTACGCTTTAATAGTCAATGCATGGATACTACCATCTGCGATTTGCGGATTGACACATTGATACACTAACTGCTGACGTTTTACCGGTAGCAAACCATTAAACACATCACTGATAACCGTCACCTCAAAATTACAACCTTCCCCAGCCGTAATGACCGTCGCTTCCGTAATCTGAGACTCAATAATATGTTTTACTTCTATGGCTTGCATTTAGAACTCCAAGTAATTAAAAATGATGACTGCGCTCAATATAAAAATCATAATCCGCTAAGGGACTATCCATTACCGACAGTCTCTTAAAACAAGAGACTGACCGAAAACCGACAGATCTCGGCCGACCGACTGCTAGCTATTGCGATAAATTGCAATTCTACCGATACAATTGAGCAGCGCTTTATAAGAATGCTGATAATAACCAAATTCGTTAAAAAAGGCGATGCGGCAACAGCATTTATTCCAGTATTTCGAAGCTATTGTTGTAACAACACAGCGCAACCAGGACAGCCAGCGCTGTCAACCTTGATATTTATCAACACTAGACAATTTCTAAACAAACCACACGCGGCTATTTCGCACAGAAAAACAGGGGATTAAGATGAGGATAACAAGCGGACTATTGTTTGGCGACAAGATGTTAATCCAGTACTTGCCCACAGAAAAAGCCCTATGGCACCCGCATTGCTCGGCTTAAGCGGGAATGGTGAGAACAAGCTGGTTTTTTAGAATTTAACCTTAAGTCAGCAAGGTGTTGGTTATTGCACTTTTAACTTTTAACTGAACCCGTGACTTCAAAGCGAATACAGAGTGTAAAATATTGGTCATACAGTGGAATTTAAATATCTTAGCTGCACCCGCAAGTTCTACGGATGCTTCTCTAATCGCTGTAAAATCAATATCTTGCGCTATGCAATACAGTAAGACCCCTGACTCAAGCTCTATTAAAAAGCGCCCCTACCCCAACTGATTCAGCGATAGCTTGCAGTTCGGCAGGTATATTTTTATAACTCACCTGGGCTTGATTCGCCATCATTCTCTCAAGACTGAAGCACAGCGCCAGTGCGCTAGTATCAACCCGTTCAACAGCAGAAAAATCAACACAAATATCGGTTTTATTATCTGTTAGCAGCAAACTGAACTGATCGTAAAACTGCTGGGCAGTCGCAGATGTCAAATCGCCGTTTAGCGTTAATAGCTGATCTTGGTACTGCATCAGTGCACTCATAAATACCTACGATACTGAAGATAATGGATCTTTTTAATACAGGCTAACCCATCTAGAAACAGATGCCTACTGCGAGTTCCAGCTCGCAGCTACTGCAACCCCAAAAGGACACAATTTGCCATTGTGGCTATTTTTTTGCCATTAATTCTGACCATTTAGCAATTGCCACAGCCATGTTACCTTTTGATTGCTGCGCAATGTTAGCAAATTGATTTTTAAAGGTCACCCGTAAATTAAAGCCATCTAGCACTATATTGACCAATTTCCAGCTTCCCTCTTTCTTAACCATGTAGTTAATCAAACTATAAGACTTCCCCTTTGAGGAAAATACTTTCACCACTACTTTTTGCTTATCGGGCTTGGGGCTAGCACTGCGTGATTTGACTAATTTGTATTTATCAACATTAAAGCTGACCAATGTTTTTCCATAAGTTTTTAACAGTGTTCTTTTGAAAACTTTGCCAAATTCAATTTTTTGACTAGCAGATGCTCGGCGATAGTATTTACCCATCACCACTTTAGAAATATACAGATAATCGACATTCTGCTTGGTGATGATCGCCAGGTCGCTGTACAGCGGCTCTAAATCGACGGTTACTTGGCCGTGATAGGGGGCTACTTTAGCCAACATTTTATCAATTGAAGTTTCAACGACTGCCGCCGCCTCTTCCCAGCTGGCATCGGCAGCGACATTTAAACTTAACAGCAACATTAAACTACTTAACACACGTTTGAATTTCATACTGACTCTCAACTTTTCTGACTGCGCGACCTGTACATGGCGGCATATAATATTTGTTTATAAAGTGAGACCACTGCATAACTTACCCAGAGGGTATGATAACTGCGCTCGGTAATACCGCGTTAAAAACCGGCTCAACATGCTCATTTACACCAGTAATAGCCTTAAACATGTCTTACCTTCGCTCGCAACGTTATGCAGAGGTCTCAAAGTGTTATTCGCTGACTTTATCGAATAAAAACTTACCAATTAACTCTTCTAACACTAAGGCAGATTGGCTATCTTCGATCACACTCCCCTCCACCAGAACTTCTTCTTCAGCCCCAACCGACAGGCCAATATATTTACCACCGAGCAGGCCTGAAGTTAATATTTGCACTGAGCTATCAATACTTAAATAATCCACATCGGCAAAAATTTGCATTTCTACTTCAGCATCCAACATCCGCGGATCTAAGCGGATATTAGACACAGTGCCTATTTGCACTCCGGCCAAGGTTACCTCTGCTTTTTTTGTCAAACCGCCAATGTTTTCAAAGTGCGCATAGACTTTATAGCTACCGCCATTTGCACCCGATATGCCACTAACCGAGACTGCCAGACCTACAGCGGCCAGCAAACCAACTACCAAAAACAATCCCACTAAAATTTCAACTGTGCGTGAGCGCATATTAAATATCTCCAAACATCAAAACAGTCAGAACAAAATCTAACCCTAATATCATTAATGACGAGTAGACAACAGTACGCGTCGTTGATTGTGAAATCCCCTCTGAAGTAGGTATAGATTCCAATCCTTGATAGATAGCGACCCAAGTCACCACAATACCAAAGACAACTGCCTTTATTATGCCATTCAACACGTCATCATAAAAATCAACCGAATCCTGCATCACCGACCAAAAAGCACCACTGTACACGCCCAGCCATTCAATACTCACCAGTGCCCCACCATAAACCCCGACGATAGCAAAAATCATCGACAGGATAGGCATAGAGATAAATCCAGCCCATAGTCGCGGCGCGACAATTCGACGCAGCGGATCTACACCAATCATTTCCAGTGACGCCAGCTGCTCAGTGGCTTTCATCAATCCTATTTCAGCGGTTAATGCCGAGCCGGCGCGCCCGGCAAATAACAGCCCGGTAACCACTGGGGCCAGCTCGCGAACCAGAGACAGAGCGACCATTTGTCCAACTGACTGCTCAGAGCCAAAATCCACTAAGATAGTATAGCCTTGCAAGCCTAACACCATCCCAATAAACAAACCGGACACCGCTATAATCAGTAGAGACTTCACCCCAACATTGTACAATTGAGTGATCACTAACGGAAAATTCTTAGGTTGCGGCCAGGCAAACAGGGCGTAAAATAGAATAAAAGAAGCGCGACCAAAACCGGCTATTTTACTCAAAAACTGCCGCCCTATTAAAGCCAAAAAATCTAACATAGTATTAATGCCCCCACTCCCGATGATCACCTGTATCACCCACCATGATCTGCTGCATTAAATCGATGGCTGGATAGTGAAAAGGTACTGGCCCATCTGGATGGCCGTGAATAAACTGCTGTACTTTTTCAGAGCTAGAGTTTTTAATTTGCTCCGCTGTGCCACTCGCGAGCATTTCACCGTCTGCGATAATAAAAATATAATCGGCGATACTTAAAGTCTCTTGGATATCATGGGAGACAATCACACTGGTATGCCCCAACGCTTGATTCAACTTTTTAATTAAAGTCACCAGCACCCCCATACCAATAGGATCTTGTCCGGCAAAAGGTTCATCGTACATAACAATTTCAGGATCTAAGGCAATAGCTCTTGCCAACGCGACTCTGCGTGCCATCCCCCCTGAAAGCTCACTCGGCATCAGGTGACTAGCACCACGCAAACCGACAGCCTGCAATTTTAACAAGACGATATCGCGAATCATTTCTGCATTTAAAGAGGTATTCACCTGTAGCGGAAAGGCAACATTTTGGAAGACGCTCATATCCGAGAAAAGGGCCCCGCTTTGAAAGAGCATGCCCATTTTTTTACGCAGCGAAAACAACGCTTTACGCGAGAGGTCATGGACTACAGTCCCCTCGACACTAACGCTGCCAGCATCGGGGGATAATTGACCGCCTATCATTTTCAACAAGGTGGTTTTACCGGAACCGGAAGGCCCCATGATGGCGCTAATTTTCCCTTTGGGAATGCTAATATTTATATCTTTAAAAATAACTCTGTCACCACGCTTAAATCGCAAGTGGCTTATTTTAATCACATTCTCTCGATCACCCAATGCTGTTTTCCCCTTTAGCACTTTGCTAAGCTAGAAGCCTGTTGGACTTAGCACTAACCTACTACAAAAACTCTGAATTTGATCGCAAATTTTATTTTTCGCTACGACCAACCAAGCCCGACAGACTCCTATCACTATAATTACCCTGCGTATCTATACTTCTTTTAACCTGAATCARTGACTTCACTGCACCAYATAGCGCAAGCTCTTGATTCTACAGYGGTTAGAAAAAYACCCGCTGAACCTATGGGTGCARCTAAGATTTTTCAATTCCACCGTAGAACCAATATCTTACACACYGTACTCACTTTGAAATCATCGATCTAGGCTTAAGACAGCTTGCCTCAATACTAAAAACCCTGTTACCCGCCTGTTTACACCCTGCTCAAAAAGCTAGAACCGACAACTGTCGCTAAAGTAAGCCGTGCCCTTTATTTTTGAAACGCGAAAACTCACCGGCGCCAGACGAACAAAAAAGTCAGAGATTATACCACTCACTTATTTTATAAAATAGCCGCTAATCGAAATATATAGATCTATTGATGGTTTTATCTTGCACCACAGGGCAGTTCTGCTTTAATAGCTTTTTTAAGTGCTGAGTTATTGATTTCCTATATGTTATATCCAATTATTAGTCTTGTTATCGGTTTAATTGTACTTGTTTGGAGTGCCGATAAATTTGTTTTCGGCGCCGCATCTACCGCCAAGAATTTTGGCATGTCACCTTTGCTAATCGGTTTAACCATTGTCTCCTTTGGCACTTCTGCACCAGAGATACTAGTTTCTATCATGGCGACCCTCGATGACGTCGGCACATTAGCCATTGGCAATGCTATTGGCTCTAATATTGCCAATATTGCGTTGGTCTTAGGCGCCACTGCGCTTATCGCGCCTCTACCGGTTATAAACACCGTGCGCTACAAAGAGATGCCGTTAATGCTTGGAGTTACCATCCTCGCGGGAGCGCTGCTCTTTAATTTGCGCCTTGATATGCTAGATAGCATCATTTTATTTATCGCACTAATCATTTCACTGATCATTTTTTCCCGCACCCAATCAGACAGCTTAAGCAATGAAGAAGAAGATATTGCTAAAATTAGCACCACAAAAAGCATTATTTGGCTAGTACTAGGTTTGATTCTACTGGTTGCCAGCTCCAAGGCACTCGTCTGGGGCGCCACTGAAATCGCAGTATCTCTCGGTGTTTCAGATTTAATTATCGGCTTGACGATTGTCGCAATTGGCACTAGTTTACCAGAACTAGCCGCCTCTATTACCAGCGCATTAAAAGGCCACCACGATATAGCTATCGGCAATATAATTGGCTCTAATATCTTTAATCTAGGCGCGGTCATGGCTATTCCCGGACTCGCGGCTCCAATTCTGCTAGAGAGCGAAGTTTTTAATCGCGATTTCCTATTAATGTTAGCACTGAGCCTACTATTATTAGCCTTTTGCTTCCTGCGCAAACCCGCCTCTATTAAACGCCCTGAAGGCGCTATATTAATCGCTATTTACGTGATCTATATGCTAGTTTTATACATAACGTCTACCGCTTAGAACAAATAACCTAAGAGATTTTAAAATTTTAGTAAAACAGCTACTGTATTGTTACTATCCGAGATTATAATGAGCGGCAAGCACTCTGAATCGTCGTTTTATCTTGATGGTCAATTCAGTTGCGCAGCCCTCCTCAAGGACTTTGTATCACTAGATTTGAAACGGATTGAATAAATGCATAGCCATAAACTATTTTTAGAATCAGCGAAAAAAACCTTCGAGCTGGAAGCCATTGCGATTAATAATTTGCAGGGTTTGATCGATGACAACTTTGTCCATAGCTGCACCGCTATCTTGGCCTGTCAAGGCAGGGTTATAGTGACCGGCATGGGGAAATCAGGACATATAGCCAATAAAATAGCTGCCACTTTGGCCAGCACCGGCACTCCGTCCTTTTTTGTCCACCCAGCAGAAGCTAGCCATGGAGACATGGGGATGATTACCGATAAAGATGTGGTGCTTGCTCTATCCAACTCCGGAGAGTCCGCTGAAATCAAAGCGATCCTACCTCTGATAAAGCGGATTGGTATCCCTCTGATCAGCATTACATCTTACCCTCACTCTAGCTTAGCCACTTTTGCAGACTACAACTTAAATACCGCAGTCCAGACTGAGGCGTGCCCGCTAAATTTGGCTCCCACCTCAAGCACTACCGCACAACTGGCGATGGGTGACGCGCTGGCAATAGCACTTCTTGAAGCGAAAGGCTTTAAAGCCGAAGACTTTGCTTTTTCTCACCCGGGCGGCAGTTTAGGCAGAAAGCTACTGTTAAAAGTTGAGGATATTATGCATCGCGGCGAATTAATTCCCAAAGTACTTTCCAACACTCTATTAACAGACGCATTACTTGAAATCACCCAAAAACACTTAGGCATGACCACAGTAGTCGATGAGAGTGGAGTTTTATTGGGGGTATTCACGGATGGAGACTTGCGTAGAGCCATTGATAATGACATCGACTTAAAGAACACTATAATAGATTCAGTAATGACCATCAACGCGACGCTTGTAGATGAAAATTTGCTGGCAGCTCAAGCGCTATTAATCATGCAAGACAACAGCATTGGTCAACTGATCGTCATTGACGCCGACCGCAAACCAATTGGCGCTTTAAACATGCAAGACATGCTAAAAGCAGGAGTATTGTAAATGTTACGTCTCACCAACTCCCTTCTCCGAGCAAAAGTACAGCAGATTAAACTGGCGGTATTTGATGTTGATGGCATTATGACTGATGGCGGTTTATATTTTTTAGCGGATGGCTCTGAAGTTAAAACCTTTAACACGCTGGATGGATTAGGCCTAAAACTACTGCAAAAAAACCAGATTAAAACGGCAATCATCACCGGCCGATCCTCTCCCCAAGTCGCTCAACGAGCAACATCACTCGGTGTAGACTACCTACTGCAAGCGCGGGACGACAAATTACAAGCGCTGCTTGAAATATGCCAACAACACCACTTTAAGCTCGAAGAGTGCGCCTATATTGGCGATGACTTACCTGATTTAGCCGCTATTAGAGCGGTAGCTTTCGGCGCTACCGTCCCCAATGCGCATCCACTGGTGATTGAACATGCCGATTGGTGCACCTCGAGAAAAGGCGGCCAAGGAGCGGTCAGAGAATTCTGTGAAGCTATTTTAGACGCACAGTCAGTACTAGAAAAAACCTATAGCGAGTATTTATAACGTGTTACTCCCCAGACGCCAACTGCGCTTAATCAGCGCCCTGCTACTGTTGATTGCGGCCGTTATCGCCTGGAACACCTCAGACAACAATACCCAGAAAAAACCAGCCCCAAGCGCATCGTCGAAATCCGACATAGATTTTTTTATCAAGCAGGCCGTTTTTAAATCTTACACCGTAAATGGAGCACTATCCAAGCAGCTCAGCGCCGAGCAAGTCGAACATTTCAAACAACAGCAACAAAGCCACTTGTCGGCACCAGTAGTCAGCAGCTTCACGCTACAGCTTAAAACCGCACAAATATCTAGCCTTACCGCCTCTGTTGCAGACCACAAAGGGATTATAATTTTCAACCGGCAAGTTAAAGTGACTAGCTTTAAAGATAATATTGCCAACACCTTCCTAAATACTCAGCGTTTAAGCTACGATCGCACCGCCAATACTATTTCAACGGATAGCCAAGTGGAGTTTTCTGATACTTTTGGTAACATCACCACCGCCACCGGGCTTTTCTCTGATGTAGCCTTAAAAACAATAAATTTAAAATCTAATGTCAAAGGGATATTTAATGCACAATAATACGCGGTTAGACAGGTTATTCATCGACACTCCCGCTATTTTCAAACGTCTATTACTTCCTACACTACTAATTTTCGCCTATATACCCAGTGCAAATGCACTGCCCGACGACAAAAACCAACCGATAGCGGTCACGGCGGGCGGTGCGACCATGAATGATACAACCGGCATTACAACACTTCGCTCTGCTGTTAAAATTGTACAGGGATCGATGACTATTACTGCCGACACACTATTGCTTTACCGAGATAAAAAGGGTGATATCTATAAAATGGTCGCCACCGGCAAACTTGCACACTTTAGTCAACAACAGAAAAAAGGCCAGCCCCACACCAAGGCATGGGGAGCAAAAATGCTTTATTCAGTCACTCAGCAAACTGTCACTATCACAGGTAGCGCCCGCGTAGAACAGCTAACTGACAAGTTCTCTGGGGAGACGGTCACTTATCATATGGACAGAGCCATCGTCAAAGCAATTGGCGGTAAGCAGAGAGTAAAAATGGTCATTCAGCCTAAAGGTAAAAAATAATTCATGCTTTTATCAGCCAAACACTTAGCAAAATCATACAAGCGCCGCCCAGTGGTCAAGGATGTCAGCATTGAGATATCCAGCGGTGAAGTAGTCGGCTTACTCGGCCCCAATGGCGCCGGAAAAACCACCTGTTTTTACATGATTGTCGGGCTAGTCAGCTCTGATAAAGGTCAGATAACACTCGCTGGCAGAGACATAACCACTTTACCTATGCACGAAAGAGCCAGGCAAGGTATTGGCTATTTGCCACAAGAGCCCTCTATTTTCCGCAAACTCAGTGTTGAAAACAATCTTTTAGGCATTTTAGAAATGCGTAAAGATTTAAGCAGACAGCAGCAGCGAAATAAAATGGAATCTCTGCTGGAAGAATTCAACATCACCCATATTCGAAAAAACATGGGGATGAGCCTATCCGGAGGCGAGCGACGCAGAGTCGAAATTGCCAGAGCCCTGGCCACTGAACCGAAATTTATTCTGCTCGACGAGCCTTTTGCAGGGGTAGATCCGATTTCGGTCAATGACATAAAGCAAACCATCTTACATTTACAGGAAAAAGGGATCGGTATTTTAATCACCGACCACAATGTAAGAGAGACTTTAGATATCTGTGAGAAAGCTTATATTGTAAACGACGGTTATATTTTAGCTTCGGGTACACCGAGCGAAATACTAAATAATGAGCAGGTAAAAGCGGCTTATTTAGGTGACAAATTTTCCCTCTAATTAGGAAAATATGCATTGCATCCAAAGCATTTTAGAGTATCGTTATAGCTTATATGAAACAATCTTTAGAGTTAAAAATTGGACAACATTTGTCCATGACCCCCCAATTGCAACAAGCTATTAAGCTACTGCAACTCTCTTCACTCGACCTGCAACAAGAAGTGCAAGAAGCCCTAGATAGCAATCCCATGCTAGAGACCGCTGAAGACGAAAGCCGCACTGAAGCCACTGTACAATCCCTGGATGACAAAGAGCGAGAGCAGTTACAGCAGCCTGCTATCAACCGTGAGAAAAATGACCCTTCGACCAGTAAAAGTAACGATGCAGAATTAGCCGCCACCGATGACACCGCAGCTCAGTGGAACAATGATATTCCCGTCGAACTGGCCACAGATAGCAGCTGGGATGATACCTTTCAACACGGACCGAGCACGAGCAACAGCCACACAGATTTCACTAATATGGAATCCAACGATAGCAGCGAAGAAACCCTCCAGGATCACCTCAACTGGCAGCTCAATCTTACGCCGTTAAGCGCGATAGACAATATCATTGCAGAAAACATCATTGACGGCGTAGACACTGACGGTTATTTAAGGATTGACCTCAATGAAATTTTACAATTCTTTCAAGACAGCAGCAGTCCCGAGCTACAAGATATTGAGCTGGACGAAATAGAGGCGGTACTGAGGCGCATCCAACAATTTGAGCCAGCTGGTATAGCTGCCAGAAACCTATCAGAGTGCCTGAGTATTCAACTCAATCAACTGCCGAGTGATACTCCGCATTTAAAAAATGCGCTCACTGTAGTCGGACTACATATTCAACTGCTGGGCAGCCATGACTACCGCACCATCATGCGCAAAACACGTCTTTCAGAAACACATTTGCAAAAAACTATTGAGCTAATTTTAACCTTGAACCCGCAACCTGGCTCCAGTATTACTCCAAATACTGCCGAGTATATTATTCCCGATGTCTTCGTCGAAAAAATTGCAGGTTACTGGCAGGTAAGGCTTAATGGCGACAACTCGGTAAACCTGACTATTAATGATAGCTATGCGAGCTTAATAAAAAGAGCAGATAACAGTGACGATAATAATTACCTTAAAAACCACCTGCAAGAGGCGCGCTGGTTAATCAAGAGCATCCAGAGTCGCTACGACACGCTGCTAAAAGTATCTAAGCAAATTCTTGAGCGCCAGCTAGATTTTTTTGAACACGGCGAAATGGCCATGAAGCCAATGGTGCTTCAAGACATAGCGGATGCAGTGGATATGCACGAGTCGACGATATCCAGAGCGACTACCCAAAAATATATGCACACCCCCAATGGCATTTTTGAACTTAAATACTTTTTCTCCAGTCACGTCAGTACCAGTGATGGGGGTGCTGCATCCTCGACGGCTATTAGAGCACTGATCAAAAAGATACTTAAAACAGAAAACCCAGTAAAACCATTAAGCGACAATAAGATTGCCAATTTACTTGAGGCAGATGGTATCAATGTGGCGCGAAGAACAATTGCAAAATATCGTGAATCTATGGGCATCGCGCCCTCCAACGAGCGAAAACGTTTACTTTAATCAGGAAGTTAAAACAGGGTCAAAAAAGGAGATTTTTATGCAGATTAACATAACTGGACACCATGTAGACTTAACCGAAGCTTTACACGATTATGTACATGCCAAAATAGAAAAATTAGAGCGCCATTTTGACAATATTACCAACGTACAAGTCACATTAAGCGTTGAAAAAACCAGACACAAAGCAGAAGCTACCTTACACTTGTCTGGTAAAGAAATTTTTGCATCCGATGAACAAGATCACATGTACGCCGCCATTGATGGACTATCCGACAAACTGGATCGTCAGGTCATTCGTCATAAAGAAAAACTTAAAAGCCACAAGTAACTGTAAATAAATACTATGCCATTAATCAACTTGCTCTCGACTGACCTTATTAGCCACGACCTAGAAGTAGGGAGTAAAAAAAGAACCTTAGACCATATCAGTGCTATGATTAGCAATAGCACTGATAGCACCACCCACGACGAAGTGTTTAGCGGCCTAGTCGATAGAGAACGACTGGGAAGCACCGGTATTGGCGATGGAGTGGCTATTCCGCACTGTCGACTGGATAATATTGATAAGGCCATTGGGGTTTTTTTCAAACTCAAAAATCCGGTCGATTTTGACGCGGTCGATAGAGAGCCGGTTGATTTAGTCTTTGCCTTAGTTGTCCCCTCAAATAGCTGCGACCAACACTTAGAGACCTTAGCAGAATTAGCTGAACTATTTAGCGAAGAAGCCAATCGTCAAGCTTTACGCCAGTGTTTCGACGCTGCCAGCCTCTACCAAAAATTACTCCAGTTAACCGGTAAATCAGCTTAATTTAACATCGGCAAAAAACTGCTAAGAAAAGCGCTGTGCCGTCAACAGCGATAGTCAATTTCATATAATAGCGCTCTTTTACTCGGACATAAGGCTGATTTCAACTACCTCTGCGGTTGTCTTAACATTTAGCGCTGCAATTATGCCATTAATACCAAGTTCCAATATTTTTTACTATTAAGGAAAGTGATGAAACTAATCATTATTAGCGGAAGATCTGGATCGGGCAAAAGCACAGCGGTGCAAGTTCTCGAAGATATTGGCTTTTATTGTATCGACAATTTACCGGCCGCCCTGCTACCTGAAACCATCAATTACCTACACAGTTTAAAAAATGAATCCTTCAGCATTGCCGGCAGCCATGATACAGCAGGCATTCAAGACAAAATCGCATTGTGTATTGATGCCAGAAACCCAGCAAAACACTTGGAACAACTGCCTAAAATAATCGCCAATTTAAAGGCTGATAAACAGCAGTTTGAAATCGACTTCATCTATCTCGATGCCAGTGATGAAATACTTATTCAACGCTATAGCGCTACGCGTAGACGCCACCCTATGGAGAGCATGGCCAAAGGTCTACAATCAGCCATTGAGTATGAAAACTCAGTGCTAGCCCCGATTGCCGATCTAGCGTCACTTAGAATTGATACCACTCACCTCTCTCTGTACGAGTTGCGAGATGTGATTAAATACCGAGTGGCTGAGCGCACCGAACAAAATATATCACTGCAATTTATTTCTTTCGGCTTCAAGCATGGTCTCCCTCTAGACTCAGATATTGTCTATGACTTAAGAATTTTACCCAACCCCTACTGGCTACCAGAGCTGCGCTCATTTAATGGCAGACAAGCACCGGTTATCAAATTTTTATCAGAGCAACCACTAGTCAATAAAATGATTGCAGACATTACAAATTATCTTGAAAAATGGCTACCTGAATTCAAACAAAATAATCGTAGTTATGTCACTATTGGTCTCGGATGTACCGGCGGCCAGCATCGCTCGGTGTTTATTGCCGAGCAACTGACTCGCCATTTTTTACCCCTTATGGACAATGTCTCTGTCTACCATCGTGAGATAAAATCTTAGCCTTCATTAAATTTTAAAGGAATACGCATGCCGGTCGTCGATATAGAAATCATTAACAAACTAGGATTACATGCCCGCGCCGCTGCAAAATTGGTCTCCGTCAGCAGCCGATTTTCCTCCACCATTAGCATTACTAAAGGCGCAAAGAAGGTCGATGCAAAAAGCATAATGTCGGTGATGATGCTGGCTGCAAGTAAGGGCACAACCCTCAGTATTGAAACTGATGGCGACGATCAATCCGCAGCACTGGCGGCTATCACTTTGCTTATTAATAACAAATTTGATGAAGACGAATAGGCCCACCAAATATTCACCTTCAGTAAACACTATAGATAATATTAGGTTATACTGCTTACCGACCATTTACATATCTGTCCAATGAGTTACTTACTGCATGAATCAGAGAAATGTATCAGAGCTAGATAAATTATCGCAAGCGCTTGAAAGCGGCGCTTTTCAACAAATTCGTTTCACCCTCAATAACACTCTGCAAAGCGTCGAAGTAGCACAACTATTAGAAAAGTCCCCCCCCAAAGAAAGAAGAGTGCTCTGGCAGTTAATTCAGCGCGAGAATGAAGGCGCGGTTCTACAACACTTATCTGATGAGATACAAGCTGACATTCTCTCTCGTATGGATCACAGCCATGTATTGGCGATTGCCGATTCTATGGATACTGATGACCTTGCCGATTTATTGCAGCAACTACCTAACACGGTTATGCATGAACTTCTTAAAGTCATGGATAAACAGAATCGCGAGCGCGTAGAACAAGTTCTCTCCTACCCTGAAGACACAGCAGGGGGGCTGATGAATACCGATACAGTCACAATCAGACCTGATATTAGCGTTGAGACGGTGCTGCGTTATATCCGACGTCACGATGAAATTCCAGAAATGACCGATAGCCTTTTCGTGATCAGTAGACGCAAAGAGCTGTATATCGGCATACTGCCAATCACAAAACTACTAGTGACAGATCCGGACATAACCGTTCGAGAAATAATGGTCACAGACGTTGAACCGATACCTGCCAGCATGAACGACCATGAAGTGGCGCTTATCTTTGAAAAACATGATTTAGTCTCAGCACCTGTGGTCGATAATGCAGGCAAGCTATTAGGTCGAATTACCATTGACGATGTCGTCGATGTTATTCGAGAGGATGCGGATCATTCGCTGATGAGCATGGCGGGCTTAGATGATGACGAAGACACTTTTGCCCCAGTGTGGAAAACCAGTAAACGCCGAGCTGTTTGGCTGGGCATTAATTTACTGACGGCATTAATCGCCTCCGCGGTGATCGGCGTGTTCCAAGATACCATCGACAAAGTGGTCGCCTTAGCGGTGTTAATGCCAATAGTCGCCTCTATGGGCGGCATCGCTGGCAGTCAAACCTTAACATTGATTATTCGCGCGCAAGCATTAGACCTCGTAGAAAAGTCTAACTCCCTATGGTTAATTAGGCGAGAGCTACTTGTCGGCGCTTTAAATGGAATACTCTGGTCTTTTGTGGTCGCAGCAGTCGCAGTTCTGTGGTTTGGCGATTATACTATAGGCCTAATTATTGGCTCGGCAATAATTATTAATTTAATAGTAGGTACTTGTGCAGGCGCAATACTGCCAATTTTTCTAAAGTCGCGAGGTATAGACCCTGCCCTGGCAGGCGGAGTCTTGCTCACCACCATTACCGATGTGATCGGTTTTTTGGCATTTTTAGGTTTAGCTACATATTTTTACGGATAAACACATGAACAACGATAAGTTTGACACAATTGAAGACGAAGATGATGATTGGATAAGCCGGTCTTCACTTAAACGAGACGCAGAAGCGCTACAAGTACTGGGCTCGAAGCTAATCTCGTTAAAGCCGCAACAATTAGACCATATTGGGATGGACGAGACACTTCGAGACGCAGTTGACGAGGCCAAGCGTCTCAAGCCAAGAAGCGGCGCTTTCAAACGCCAGTGCCAATATATTGGTAAACTGATGCGCTTTGAAGACGCCGAAGCTATTGAACTTAGTATTAATGGCTGTGATTTACAACACGAAGAATATAACAAAGTCTTCCATCGCCTCGAGAGATGGCGAGATCGATTACTGGCGAGCGATGAGGGGATGCTCGACGTCATTCTTGAGCAGTACCCACATACTGATATTCAGCATTTACGTCAGCTGATTCGCAATACGCAGAAAGAAATTGCAGCGTCTAAGCCGCCGCTGACCAGCAAAAGATTATTTAAGTACCTACGCGAGTTAGAAGGCTGCTAGGTTATCGATCTGAATGCCGAAGCTGAACGCCATAGAGGAATATTGACGCGTTTAGCGGTGACTATCAAAGCAGTAACAGCGCTGGCTGCTACTATTAATATAATCAAGGATGATTATTAGAGCCCCCCTGCATCTGAATTTATAACTATAACTTCCGCCAGTTCGCCGTTGTTGATTAGAGCCCTTCCTGTCTGTTAAAGCTGTTGTTCTCGCTTTTACTGCCTTCTGTTTACTGTATTTAGTGGCGATTATATTCTCGCTACTCTACTAATGGATCAGAGTACTCACCAAAGCTATTAGGTTGAGACCTCTGCATAACTGCTGTGCTCGGTAATACGGCGCTAAAAATCGGCTCAATATGCTCATTTACACAGTAATACCCATAAAGAAGAGCACACTGCACCCAAAGTGAGGGGCATACTATACCCAAAGAGAGGGGCACACTGACTCCCCTATCTCGCCGTTTTTTGCCGTGTCTTACCTTTGCTCGCAACGTTGTGCAGAGGTCTCAGGTTATTATCCGCTGCGCTGGCAAAAACCTCTAGGCAGCACTTGCGTGCCCAGTAGGATTTTCCTGTGCAGACTAGAGATTACTCGGCGTTAAATTTGGCCTTATTACTAGCACTGTAAAAGCACTACACTTTTATCGGGGGGATTACCGCACCACCCTAGTGTGGGAAATATAAATGCAAAACGATCTAAAAAATTAGGTTGTGTTTCAAGACTCACCCTTGAAAAACGCCGCCCTTGGCGTTATCAAACACCCTACGCTGCACTGATCACTTCAACCTAAATTAGAAAATCGAATCCAATAAGTCTGCACAAGCTCTTGATGCGCCGGGAAAACTAGAGAATATTATGATCAAAAAAAGTAACTACTAAATTTTCTATTTGTCTTTTTTTCTTTTTCCTATTTTTCTATTTACACTAATTTATTACAGCGCTTTTTCGCGCCTAATTACTTAATCTAGGTTAAAGCGTACAAATCACTCATTGGCGAGCAGCCAACGTTTGAGCAATAAAGCCAGTGCTGACCTCTCCTTTTGATTTAAAGGCTCTAACATCCGCTCTTCGTTGGCAAGATGTGCAGTATAAGCCTCTTCAATTAAACGCCAACCTTTAACCGTTAATGAGATTCGACAACTGCGTCTATCCTCATCACTATATTGGCGTTCCACCAGCTCACGTCTAACGAGTTTATCGAGGTTGGTTGTCATGGCACCTGAGGACAGCATCACAGCTTGGTACAACTGGGTAGGGGTTAGCGGACAATTATTGCGCCTTAATGTCGCCAGAATATCAAACTCAATGGCGCTTAAAATAAACGGTGCTATGCCCGCGAGAATCTGCGGACGCATTATTTTTTCCATTCTAGAGATGCGGCCAATTATAGCCACGGCAGAACAATCCAAATCAGGCCTTTGCACTTGCCACTGCTCTAATATATTTTCTACATGATCATTCGACACAATTATTCTCTACATAGGAAGTCACTTATATTCAAACACATTTTTACCTTTTTGAAAAGATGGTTGCTAACATGGCTAATAACGTTTATATTTCTTTTATAAAAGTAATTTTCACAAAAGCTAACTAAACAGACATAACCTATGACTTATATTATCGCCCTAAGTGTCCCCATTTTGTGGGGAACCAGTTACGCCGTGATCGGCATCTACCTTACAGATATCCCAGCCCCTTGGCTGGCATTACTACGCGCACTGCCTGCTGGATTAATTTTGCTGATACTCCGGCCTAGATTTTGTTCACTACCGATAAAAGACATGTTTTTGATTAGCCTTGGTAACATAGCCCTTTTTTTTCCCCTGTTGATGACAGCCATTTATTTACTACCTGGCTCTGTTGCAGGCACACTAGGTGCTACCTTCCCGTTAGTCATGATGCTATTTAACTGGCTGATTTACAAAGTTAAACCTAATCTAAGAAAATTCTCATGTGCCTTAGCAGGTCTAGTGGGCGTGATTCTATTACTCAACCCAGAAGCTAATGTTAATGGCTGGGGAGTGCTCGCAGCATTTGCGGCGATTAGCATTATGTCCATCACCTCTATTTGGATGAAACGTCTAGTGATTAACGATGTACTCAACGTCTCCGCTTGGCAATTAATTATTGGAGGCACGCTAATGCTGCCCTTTGTCTATTCATATTCAGGCCCCTTAACACTACCGGCATCAGAAGCTTGGATAGGCCTAGCTTGGCTTATTATCCTAAACACCGCTTATGGTTATTGGGCGTGGGTTCGCTCATTAAAACTGTTAGGGACTGAAACTATGGGAATTTTTTCTTTATTAAACCCGTTAGTAGCGGTGTTGTTAGGCGTGTTTTTAGTCGGTGAACACTTAGATACGAAACAGATATTTGCTATCACTATTATTTTCACAGCACTTTTACTATCGACAACAGCCGCTAAAAAAATTATTACCAGTGCACGACGCATCCGACCAAGACAGAAAAATTGAAATTTTAGAGGCTTTGCAATGCCTGGTTTTCGCTCGCTACTTTTTTCGACAGCCTCTAAACAGGAGCATGCTAAATGCGCTATTACCCGGATTTTTTACTTATATTACCTGCACTTGTCGCCTTATGAAGCCTCACTATATTAAATGACGCGTTTTTTTATAGCTTCTAGCTTCCCTCGCCTACTTCTGTTTATTACTACCCGTTTTAGCTCCCCTTGTAGATTTTACCGGTGCGATATTGGGCTCCAACCAAGAACCGGTAACGGCATAGCGTAAAGCGGTTAATTTGGCAATTTTTTTACCAAACAGCTTATCGATAACAAAGGCAATCCCTGCCACTTGTGGAGTCGCCAACAACAGCGCTGCAATTGGCGCATTACCGGATAAAGGAATAGCCACCAGCATTTTTTGATCCAAAGTTTTCCTGGCAAAATCAATCGTACCCGTCATTTCAACGGTGGCAGAACTGCCTTGCAACTTTAAAGGTTCCTGACTCGTAGCCAAGCCATTTTGTAAATAATATTTACCCGACACGGCATCAAACGCCACTCCCGACTCGACTAAATCGGAGAAATCTAACTGCAGTCTTTTAATCACTGAGTTTAAATTCAGCAAACCAAATATCCGTAAAAAGTTAGCCGATGTCCCCGCTTCAATAATTCGCCCGCTGTTCAGCTTAAATTTTACTCGGCCATTTAAATTGGCCTGTTTAAACTCCCATGGATAACCTTTCCAAGACAATTGTGACTCTATTTTACCGCTCTTATTTTCCAGCACTTTTGCATAACCGAGCTGTTTTAACACAACCCCAAAATCACCGCCGATGGCTGTTAATGTTAAATAGGTTTTAATATCCCTTTGCTCTTTTGCCCACACGATTTCAGCATTAACTTTGCTGGTTGCAATCCTCCCTTTGATATCACTCGCTTTGTAGCCCTGCTTAGTCGGTGCTAAATTTGCACTCCAGCGACCAATATTTAATGAATTTAACAGCAGTTTATTAATCGATAAATTTACTTTTGGCCACTGACTGGTGTTCAGCTTAGCGCTCGCTATTTTTTTGGAGGTTTTCTGATCATTAACACCTTGATTTTTAGTTGTATTAATCACTAACTCATCTAATTTAACACTGCTGATAAGATTCTTATCGTGGGGAATAATCGCTCGCCCGGATGCGATTTCAGTATTAAAGCTGCCTGACCACTGACGGCTATTGCGGGTAAATTTTAGCCATGAATTATTGATCTTAGTTTTATAAAAAGTCACATTATGCAGTTTAAATTCGACTTTCTTAATCGCAGAAACAGCTCCATTAGCCGCTAGCTGAGTAGATATTCCACTCCCTTTCGAGGTTTTCTTCGCCGTAAAAAACGCCAGTACTTTATCAAGGTCTATACCTGAGAGCGCCCCCCCTATATGTACTCCCGAGGACTTAGCTAATACCGGTTTTGCTCCTCCGAAAACGATGCTAGTGGCAGCATTAGCTAAAATGTTATTAGCTTTTTTAACCGGTAGCAGGGTGACCCCGCGGATAATGTTCGCATAATTATAGCGCCATGTGAGCGCTGTAGCAGCACCGGGGTTAGCGATGACCTGCAATTTTCTTAAGCTTTTTTTAGATTTTCCCCAAGGCGCAGGTAAGTCAATAGCTATCCCTTGGAGCTGCGAATTAATCACCAATTGATTACAGCTCGGGTTACTCGGACAAAGGTCTAGTCTGGCATCAAATTTTGTATTGCCGCTCACAGGCGACAGGAAGTCCGTCGCTAGTATTTTCTCTAGATTTTGAACGTTTATGCCGCCCTGAAAATAAATACTAGTCTTCAGCTGCTTGGCCGCGCCACTACTGACAATTGATACTTTAGCTGGGTAGCCGAAGCTGCTTAAGTTTAAAGATTGACTGTTTAAACCTTGTGCAGAACTATAACTCAATTCACCATTAATATTATTAAAGCGTAATTGCAAATTATCATCGAACAAACTAGCCTGCTCAACTTGGCTAGCCACCATCACGGTTGCCACTGTGCTTTTTACTGCAGATTTTTTTTGCCCTTGGCTGGGGGCTGATGCACTACCCAGCGGTATCTGTAACTGCAAAACCGACTGATGCTTGCCACTTAGTTGCCAGTCGCGCACCGCCTCGGGAAAATACTTGATCGCTGGCTTTTGCTGAAGCTTGCTGAAGAGTTTTTTAAGATCCCCGGACAACTCAAGCTTTACCTCAATAGCAGGCTTAGCTGGGTGTTTAATTACCGACAAATTAGTCACTTGATTGCCGGCAATCAAACCGCTGTCGGCGCTGACACTGACATGCCCATCGGCAATGATAACTTGCCCATTATCTGCTGAAAAATTAGGCCACTTGTTATCGAAGTTGACTTTAGCGGCTGTTAAATCGAGATACAACTGCACACTGGGCTTAGAAGAAAAGGGAATGTTTTTCCTAAAACCAGTGCGTAAAACCAGCCCTGCTTCTTCTACTTTACCCGCTAGCACTGCCGATTTTATCCACTTGCTCAGGTTCGTGCCGACTATATTGACCGGTATATAATTTAACAGATCCTTAGCTTTGTTATTTTGCATGCCAATCATCAAAATTAATTCAGTTTGTAATTTCTTATCGAGCGGGATCAACAAGCTAAACCGGCCGTTGGCCTGCATCTCATCCCTAGACAGGGATAATAATTGAGAGTTAACCGCTACTTTTATTGGCTTACCATTCGATAGTGCTATATCCCAGCTGATCTTGCCGCTCGCGGTCGTATACTGCCATTGCTCAGTAAACAATTTAGGGAAGGACATAGTGAGATTTTTCGCGTTTAAATCGACTGAACCCTGCAAAGCAGACATTCTCAATAAGCCCGAGACCCCCGCTAATTGGGGCGCACCAACATAACTATCGACTGACACTTGATCTAGGTCAGCTTGCAGTGCAAAATCTGCTAAGTTCTTGGTCGACCAACTTATAACTAAGTTATTTATATATCCTTTAAGATTTAACTGGGTAACCAGACGTTTGATTTTATCGGAAATGGAGGGCTGACTGAGCAACTCGGCGCTAACATTTGCCAAATCAACTCTTGAAAGTGCTATTTGTTCTAAGTAGCCTCCTGCTGATTGGCCATATACAGCACTGGCTTGTCCTATGTTAAGGTGACTTTTTCCGGTATTTAACTTTATATTTAACAACTTTAAATGATGTTTATTGAATGCCTCTTTAAAGGAGAAATCAAAGGTTGAATCTAATAATTTTGGATAACTCTGGTTTTCAAACGAGAGTGAATTAAGCAGAACTTTACCGGAAATATCTTTTAGAAGACCGTTTTCTAATGTAGCCCAAATCCTTGAACTCAAAGATAGTTTTTTTACATCTAGGCCAATATTAATTAAATTGAAGGCGAGCAATTGCTCTGATAGGTTGTCAAATTCTGCATATACTTTATAGGGCGTTTCTATAATCAAATCAGACAGCTCTGTCGCTTGAATGGCGAACGACGCAATAGAATTTTCACCGTAGTGTTTTAGTTTTGCCTCGCCAGACAACTGATGCATACGACTCGTGTTTTGCATCAAAAATTGGATCGGACCGATTACTCTACTAGGCCTGTTTTCTGGCTTTAGAATTAACTGTGCATTATTAAATTTAACTTTTGACTGTTTCGATAGCAAGGTTAGAAAACGATTTAAGGCTAAGTTGTCCTCGCCCTGCGCTGTTTTCTGCTCTCGATTACTGGCGCTTGGATCATCGACAGGTGAAAAAACGGTCAGCCAACGAGAATTAATTTGCTGCGCTTTTATCGTCAAGTCATCCACTTCTAAATGCACAAAGATCGGTGCTAAGTGTAAAATACTGGCAATGATATCTAATTCAGCTTGCACCTTAGCAAGGCTAATTATGCGACTTTTTTGAGAGAGATCAGTAAAGGAAATATTTTCTAGGATTAACTGAGGGTTCGCCTGCACCCAAAGCGCTTGAATGCCACCGATTGACACCTCAGCCTGCATTTTTTTGGATAAGTAGGCTGATATTTCAACAGAATATGCATTTAGTTTTGGCAGCGACATCCGTACTGTGATTAGCAAACCTGCCAGTACCACTAGCAGTATCAGAGCAATAGTAAGAATCCAACTACTCGTTTTTTTTATCATCATCTTCCCGATATTGGGTGAGGTTAACGGCAGCCTAAGCGATTACTGGATGCCGCTTTTACACATAACATTATCAGCTGCTCTCGATCTCCTGCAGCACAAACGGTGAAGCTTTTATCGATAGCAACGACAAGCCAGTAAAATAATTTTGGGGCTTACTGCCTTTAGCAGCTGAGAGTCAATTAAATCATTTGATTATACATCAAAACTGAACAGCAGCTAAACAATTACTTTTCGCTGCGTGATTTATGCCTACTGTTTTTAAACAGTGGTTACACCTAAATATCTCGCTTACAAAAGCTCAGATTTACATGAATCAAGCCTCAACGCAGTACTACATCGAAGTGCTCAGGGCCGTAATGGCTATCTACTTTAAATTGAATAACCTTGTTAATAAAAGTTTCAAGCTCAGCCAAGTGATTTGAAGCTTCATCGGTAACATATTCAACCACTGCGGCTGACGCTAGCACTAGGTATGAATCAGTATCATACGCTCGGTGTTGGCGTAGTATTTCTCTAAATATCTCATAACAGACCGTTTCAGCGGTTTTGACAAACCCTCGGCTATGACACTGCGAACACTCTTCACACAAGATATGCTCAAGACTTTCCCGAGTCCGCTTTCGCGTCATCTCAACGAGCCCTAGCTGAGAAACACCCATCACTTTACATTTGGCATGATCTTTTTCTAACACTCTCTCTAGTGCTCTTAAGACCTGGCGTTGATGATCTTGAGACTCCATATCAATAAAATCGATAATGATGATGCCCCCGAGGTTTCGCAGTCGCAACTGCCTGCCGATGGATGTGGCGGCCTCTAGATTTGTTTTAAATATCGTCTCTTCAAGATTGCGATGTCCGACAAAACCACCGGTGTTAACATCAACCGTGGTCATCGCTTCCGTTTGATCAATAATTAAGTAGCCGCCGGATTTTAAATCTATTTTTCTCCCCAGCGCCCTCTGCATTTCCTCTTCTACATTGTAGAGGTCAAATATCGGCCGCTCACCAGGATAGTATTCTAGACGATCAATCAACTCCGGTACTAGCGAGCGGGTAAAGTCTTCTGCCTTATTAAACGTCTCCCTTGAATCTATCCGAATCCGCTCAATTCCGCCATGCGCCATGTCTCTTAAAGCTCGCATATTCAAAGGCATATCTTCATAGACAACGTGAGGAGCGGTTACATTTTTAATTTCTTTTTCGATACTTTTCCAGAGCCGCTTTAAAAAGCGAATGTCTGATTTGAGCTCAACTTCGCTCGCCCCTTCAGCGACGGTTCGCAGTATATAACCACCCTTCTCAATATCTCCCTCTTCTAAGGTGCTCAACAGCGTGTTTTTCAGTCGCTCACGTTCAGCAACATTTTCTATCCGTTGAGAAATACCGACATGTGAACTGTTGTGCATATACACTAGATAGCGAGAGGGAATCGATATGTGGGTAGTGAGCCTAGCGCCTTTAGTTCCAATTGGGTCTTTGGTCACTTGAACCAGTAGCGATTGACCCTCACGTAGTAAATGGGCGATCGAACTCTTGTTGCGCTCGTCAATTGAATTAGCCTTACAAACAACTTCATCTACATGAATAAAAGCGGCTTTGTCTAAACCTATTTCGACAAAAGCTGCTTGCATTCCCGGCAAAACGCGGACTACTTTACCTTTGTAAATATTGCCCACTATGCCGCGCTTACTGGTGCGTTCGACATAGATTTCCTGTGGCATACCATTTTCGATAATCGCCACACGTGTTTCCATAGGCGTAAAGTTTATTAGTATTTCTTCACCAATTGTTGTTGCCACTTGTGCTTCCTTAAATAGGGAATTGTCTACTAACCGCATCCATCGATTGCCAACAATCATTGCTGGAACCTCTCTGCTCAGAGAAAAAACCAACACTCTAGACTCTAGAGTTTAAGCTATCGATCCACTTTTTGATCAGTAGAAATTCTACATCAGAAGAATAACGTTTCCATTATCCTGCTTAATATTTATTATATTCTGTCACTTAGGAGCGAGTAGCTTCTCAATGCCCAAACTAAGTGTCTATTAAAAATTCCAAATAGGTACATCAAACTCTTCTAATAAGCGTGCAGTTTCAGCGACCGGCAAACCAACTATTGACGAATAGCTGCCGCGTATTTGCCTGACAAACCTCGCCCCTTTACCTTGTATAGCATAGCTGCCAGCTTTATCCTCAGGTTCGCCTGAACGCCAATAGGCATCACACATTTGCTGATCTATATCAGTAAATTCAACCTCTGAGCGAAGTATTATCTGTTTAGTTTTGCTCGCACTTACCATAGCAACAGCCGTGTAGACTTGATGCCACTTCCCCGCTAGAGACAATAACATTTGTGCTCCATCTGCTGGTGATGTTGGCTTTCCCAGAATATTCCCCTCAATCACTACACAGGTATCTGCGCCCAGTACTACCACTTCTGTAGCGCTCTGCTGATACACTGTTTGCGCTTTTTGCAAAGCCAATCTGCTCACATAATTTTCAGCTAGCTCGTCAGTCAACACTGTCTCATCAATGTCAGCACTCTTTATACTAAACTCAACGCCGAGCTCTGCTAGTATTTGCCGACGCCTAGGAGAGGCCGACGCCAAAATCAATCTGCTACTCATGTTCTTCCTCTGTCACACTGAGCAGCTTATCTAGCGGCTGATACAGTCAATAATATTTTAGTTTAACTTGATAGCAGTGACTTACAAACGGCACTTAGCATCAGCTCTGCAATTTTTCAAAAACCTGGGTTTCAGACTTAATATATCTTAAAAGTACGGCGAATACTTCTGAGAATAACGAACACCCAAGGCCAAAATATGGCGCTGACCAAAGCGGGAATCAGATACAAAAAATCGCCGCCAGAAGTGCCCGCCAAAGTTTGGAACCAATGAAATATCAGCTGATTCATCACCATTAAAAAGAACACCACAAATGCTTGCTGCCAGAGGGGGTACATGCGCATTCTTTTATGTATCAGCAATGTACTGAAGGCAATTAACGTCAGGGCAATAGCATTGATGCCTAACACTGAGCCTTTCAACACATCCAACATCAAACCAATAAACCAGGCCGAGCCAACACCAAACCTTTGCGGGAGCGCCATAATCCAATAAATAACTAACAGTGCGACGAACTCTGGGCGCCACCACTCCATAAAAGTAGGCAGTGGTATTTGCGAAAGCATCAGGGCAATGATAAAAGTCCCCAATATAATTAATAATCCCCCGGGACTATGCTGACTCATAATACATCACTGGGAGATTCGCTGACTGGCGAGTTAGGGCTTTTTTTTGGGGGGATAGTTTGCAACTCAGCGTCCTGTTCGTTTTCGCCTCGCTTACCCTGCTGTTTCCCCACCATCAAAACATAGCGACTGTTATTTAGCCTTGCTAACGGTTTAGCTTTAACAATCATAAATTTACGGCTGGGATCGCGTTCCACAAAAAACACTTTAGCCAGTGGGTAACCATAGGGAAAACGGCCTCCAAGCGCCGAGGAAACCAATAAGTCACCGGCTCTTATATCGGCATTGTCGGGAATATGGGTAATATCCAATTCACCGTGCAACCCTTTACCAAGCGCAATTGCGCGCATGCCATTACGCACCACTTCTACCGGCAGGGCATGCCGGCCATCGGTCACTAACATAGTTCTATTGGTATAGAGGGAGACTTCAACCACTTGCCCCATAATGCCACCGGCATCTAATACCGGCTGACCGATAAAGACACCGTCTTCAGAACCTTTATTAAGTATTACTTGATGCTGAAATGGATCTGGATTAACCCCAATCAATTCTGTTAATAGCACTTTGTCATCGACTCTAGCACTGGCATTGAGCAGTTCCCGAAGCCTGACATTTTCAGCGCGCAAGGTCGCCATCTGTTGAACTTGACGCTCCAGTATAATAGAACTTGATCTGAGCTGATTATTATCTTTTATCAAAGAGGCGCGTTCCACTAACACCACTGATATATCATCAGCGATAGCTGTTGGAGCATCTACAAGCCATTGAACAGGTGTTAAAACCACGGCGAGGGCTGAGCGAACTGAACGAACGGAATTACCTTGCAAGTCGACAATCAACATACAGAGCGCGATAATAATTAGTAAAAGAAAACTAAGGCGAGGCAAGCTGCCTCTAAAGATAGGCTTCATCTTAAACGCCTTTGTTTAACTTAAATGCAAAGACAGCATCTAAGTTAAATAATACAGAGAGAAAATTAATAACCACACTTGAAATGATAACAAAAAAATTTAACACAAAAAGCGTCCTGTTACTGAATGGACAATAGAATAACTTTCGGAACTCTGTTATATCCTTGCACGGAGAAGGTACCTACAACCAACAAACGGATAAACTGCCAGTTAAGTGGCTGTCGCTCAATGACTCAATCAATTTTTTACCACTGGCGACAAGCAGCCTGATCGATAATAGACGAATCTAGTGCGACCAAGCCTACTCGGTTAAACCTTTAGTCGTAAGAGAGTAATTCAAATGCCTGCTTATCGATTAATTCCAGTGCACGTCCGCCCCCACGAGCGACGCAAGTTAAAGGATCTTCCGCCAATATCACTGGCAGACCTGTCTCTTCACTAATCAAACTATCAATATTTCGCAGCATAGACCCGCCGCCCGTCAACACGATACCACGTTCGGCAATATCTGAGGCGAGTTCCGGTGGACATTGCTCCAACGCACTTTTAACGGCCTGCACAATAGCCGACAACGGCTCTTGTAAAGCTTCTAATATTTCATGTGAATTCAGCGTAAAACTGCGCGGAATACCTTCAGCTAAATTGCGACCACGCACATCTATTTCCAGCACTTCACTACTTTGATGAGCAGAGCCGATTTCTTGCTTAATCCGCTCAGCGGTAGCTTCGCCAATCAAGCTGCCGTAATTGCGACGCACATAAGTAACGATAGCTTCATCAAATCTGTCACCACCAACCCGCACTGAGTCAGCATATACGATGCCATTAAGAGATATAACCGCAATTTCAGTAGTACCACCACCGATATCCACGACCATAGAACCATTTGGTTCTTCAACGGGAAGCCCTGCACCTATTGCCGCCGCCATTGGCTCTTCAATTAAATGCACTTGACGTGCACCGGCACCCATCGCCGATTCTTTTATCGCTCGGCGCTCAACTTGGGTCGACTTACAAGGCACGCACACTAGCACTCTAGGGCTAGGTGTGAAAATTGTATTGTCATGAACTTTACTGATGAAGTACTGCAGCATTTTTTCAGTGACATGAAAATCAGCAATAACACCATCCTTCATCGGACGAATAGCAGTAATATTACCTGGTGTACGACCCAGCATACGCTTAGCGTCGGCACCGACTGCAGCAACAGATTTTTGATTACCATTTTGGCGAATAGCGACAACAGATGGTTCGTCGAGTACTATTCCTTTGCCACGAACAAATATTAGTGTATTGGCCGTCCCTAGATCGATAGACAGATCACTGGAAAAGAGGCCTCGAATTTTCTTGAACATTATAAAATGGAACCCCGAAAATACCCAAAAAACAAGGCAAATGTGTCGAATTTTAAAAACAGCAACTTTAACAACGCAACGCAATTAGAGCAAGAAACAATTAGTCTATTCCGCATTTCTTTGCTAAATTTAGCGTTTTATTTACTCTGCCCGACAAGAGTAACTTTTCAAATTCTATTTTCAGCTGATTCACACTTGAAACTGGCGAATTATGAATTGAAGACGCAACGAACAACCAGACAATTTTAAGCGTAATGCAACGAGACCAAACCCATGGCACTAGACAAATCTGATGTAGACAAAATTGCCCACTTAGCGCGCATTAGCATCGACCCAAAAGATACTAGCGAGTACCTTAATAACCTCACCAGCATTCTTGATCTTGTCGATCAAATGCAAGCCGTTGACACCGAGGGCGTTGAACCTCTTTCGCATCCCCTAGACGCCATCCAAAGACTGCGCGCTGACGATGTGAGCGAAACAAACCAGCGCGAGCTGCTACAAAGCGTGGCACCTGCCGTCGAAGAATATTTATTTTTAGTGCCCAAAGTTATTGATTAATCGCCAACAGGATTTCAAATATGTTTAGCAAAACCATTGCCCAGCTATCAAGCGGGCTACAAAACGGCGAATTTAGCAGCAGTGAAATTACCCGTGCATACTTAGACAGAATCAAGTCTCTGGACAGCAAATACAACGCTTATATTACCGTGACAGAAGAGCAGGCCATGCAGCAGGCCAGCGCGGCAGATAAAATCATCGCCGCGGGTCAAGCGTCAGCCATGACCGGCATTCCAATCGCGCATAAAGATATATTTTGCACCGAGGGCGTGCGCACCAGCGCCGGCTCAAAAATGCTAGACAATTTCATCGCCCCCTACGACGCCACTATCATTGAAAAATTCAACGCAGCCAACACCGTCAGCCTTGGAAAAACCAATATGGATGAGTTTGCAATGGGCTCCTCTAATGAAAACAGCTACTACGGAGCCGTTATCAACCCCTGGGGAGAAAACCGAGTACCCGGCGGATCATCGGGCGGATCAGCTGCAGCAGTGGCCGCGCAGCTTGCCCCGGTCGCCACCGGCACAGATACTGGCGGCTCGATTCGCCAGCCTTGCGCCCTGACCAACTTGACCGGAATTAAGCCTACTTACGGGCGGGTATCGCGCTTTGGCATGATCGCATTTGCCTCATCTTTAGACCAGGCGGGCCCTATTGCAAAAACCGCGGAAGATGCGGCGATGATGCTCAATGTGATGGCGGGATTTGACCCTAAAGACTCCACCAGTGCAACCCATGACACATCTGACTACACCGCGAGTCTAAATCAACCATTGGCAGGCTTAAAAATAGGCTTGCCTAAAGAATTTTTTAGCGATGACTTAAACCCTCTAATCGCCGAGAAAGTACAGGCCGCCCTAAAAGAATATCAAGCGCTGGGAGCCGAGCTAAAAGAAATAAGCCTGCCCAACACCGCGCTTTCAATCCCCGCTTATTATATTATCGCCCCCGCTGAGGCGTCTTCAAACTTATCTCGTTTTGATGGCGTTAAATTCGGCTATCGCTGCGACAACCCAGAAAATCTTGAAGACATGTACAAACGCACGCGAGCAGAGGGATTTGGCAGCGAGGTAAAACGCAGAATACTGGTCGGCACTTATGCACTTTCCGAAGGCTTTTACGATGCTTACTACAAAAAAGCTCAACAGATACGCCGCTTAATTCAGCAGGATTATATAAGCGCCCTGCAAGAAGTTGATGTAATTATGGGGCCCACTACCCCACAGCCCGCTTTCGTCATCGGCGAAAAGACCTCCGACCCTATAGACATGTATATGGAAGACATCTACACCTTGTCTTTAAACTTAGCTGGACTACCGGGGATGTCTATTCCCTGCGGCCAAATTGAAGGCCTGCCAGTAGGATTGCAAATTATTGGCAACTACTTTGCAGAAGAGCGACTTTTAAATGTCGCCAACATGTTCCAACAAGCCACCGACTGGCACCAAAACACAGCCCCTGGCTTATAAGGAGAACACTATGGAATGGGAAGCAGTTATCGGCTTAGAAATTCACGCCCAACTTGCCACGACGACTAAAATTTTTTCTGGTGCTAGCACTGCTTTTGGCGCCGAGCCAAATGTACAAGCATGCGCTATCGACTTAGGACTTCCGGGAACACTACCGGTTTTCAACAAAAAAGCCTTAGAAATGGCAGTTATGTTCGGCACAGCTATTGATGCACAAATAAACAAAAGATCCGTTTTTGATCGGAAAAACTATTTCTATCCAGATTCGCCCAAAGGATACCAAACTAGTCAGTTATTTCATCCGATCGTCGGCCTTGGCCAGCTGGACATCACCTTGAGTGACGGATCCAACAAAACCATTGGCGTCACCCGTGCACACCTAGAAGAAGATGCTGGGAAATCACTACACGAAAAATTTGCCGACATGACCGGTATTGATTTAAACCGTGCCGGCACCCCGCTACTGGAAATCGTCTCTGAACCCGACATGCGCAGCGCTGAAGAAGCGGTAGCCTACGCTAAAAAAATTCACGGCATTGTTACCAGCATTGGTATTTGTGACGGCAACATGGCAGAGGGATCATTTCGAGTCGACTGCAATGTATCAGTGCGCCATAAAGGCGATGATAAACTTGGCAACCGCACCGAAACCAAAAACATTAACTCGTTCAAGTTTATCGAAAAAGCAATTAATGGCGAAATTATCCGACAGATAGAAATTCTTGAGGATGGCGGACATATCCCCCAGGAAACTCGCCTATACGATGCCGATAAAGACCAAACTCGCACCATGCGCAGCAAGGAAGAAGCCAACGATTATCGCTACTTCCCCTGCCCTGACCTGCTGCCGATCATTATCGAAGACGACTACATTGAAGCGATTCGCAACCAATTACCAGAGCTACCGGATGCGCGTCGCTTGCGCTTTATCGACCAGTATTCGCTCAGCCAAACCGACGCCAGCACATTAAGCACTAACAAGGCCCAAGCAGACTACTTCGAAGCAGCCGCCAAGCAGAGCAAAGACGCCAAACTTGCTGCTAACTGGCTATTGGGCGAAGTTGCTAAAATGCTAAACCAACACGATTTAAGCATTCAGCAGTCCCCGGTCAGTGCCGCCGCTTTAGCTGAACTCCTGATCCGCATAAAAGACAACACGGTATCTGTCAACGCCGCTAAACAAGTCTTTGAAGCGATATGGAACCAAGAGGGCAATGCAGATCAAATTATTAAAGAAAAAGGGCTCAAACAAGTCACTGACTCGGGATCTATTGAAAAAATAGTCCGTGAAGTAGTCGCCAAAAGCGACAAACAGGTGCAACAGTACATTGCTGCAGAGCCCGAGAAACGCGGCAAAATGCTCGGTTTCTTCATGGGACAAATAATGAAAGCATCCCAAGGCAAGGCAAATCCCGGCCAAGTACAAGCCATCTTAAAACCGATTCTCGATGCACTTTGTTGAGGAGTGATCAACAACTTAAGACATTAAAAAGCCCGGTCTCACACTGTCACTCTCTTACAAAGATAACACTTATGCTTGATTTATGCTCTTTTCAATCAGCACTAAATAATGAGGCAATAATATTTGTTCGGACCTCGTCATCAAACCGCTGGCGTCAACACAGGCGCTAATCACATCGTCATCCACTGCTAACACCTCTTGCTCTTGCATAGCTTTGATAAAATTCCCAATACCTTTTGAATCAGTATACTCCGGAGAGTGAAAACCAAACTCGGCATGCAACAAACTCGCTAACCTCACAGACTCGTCGACCAAGTTTTCTTCCGATAAATCATCAAACTCTTGCAGCAACCTAAACACAATGTAATAGCGCAATAAATAGGGCTCAACAGTCTGCATCAACGCCACTGACAAAGCAGTATTGCGCACTTGCAAACATTTATCCTGCTCTATAATCAACTGCTGATTAACCAGTAGCTCACGGACTTCGGCCAAGGCCTGATCAACAGCGGCATCCTGCCAGGGCCAAAACAGATCCCGACCAAGGTAGGGATAAACCGCTTTAATGAGTATCGGCACGGTTTGCGCAAGCGGCTTATGATAGCGCTTGGCCACCAACAGATACAGCCCAACCAACAAGGTCAAGTGATGGATTTGATTACGGTAGAAGGTCATCTCACAAGCTTGCTCTACAGTTAAAAACACATCTTCTGAGCTCACCGATAACTGGCCGCGATCTTCAGCGGCCTCAATCCAATGAGCCACATTGCCCGTGGCGATTCCCGCAGGCGCGTTTGGCATATTCACCAAAATGGTCGATAAATTATTCACCTGCTCAATCAGCTGTGTCTTGCTCAGCCGCAATCGATGCTGAGCCAACAATACGGTCGCCAGCAAAGCTGTTTCATTGACGTAACATACGCTGTTAATTCTCTCCATCACCAGTCGAGCCAAATAGCTACTTTTAGCCTTGAGGTCTTCAAATTTGGAAAAGTTACTATCCAGCAAAATAGGCGCTGCATAACTGACCACTGCATCGCCAAATTTACCTTTAAACATTTTCAAACTTTGCACTAAACCAGAGAGCGACTCCGGAGATTTTTGATTGTCGGACAACTGCTTTGAGTAACTCCGAGACTCAACCAATTTATCATAACTAATCCAGACAGGTACAAGCGCGATCGGCTTTAGATTTTCCTGTAACGATGCCTCTAAGGTCATAGACAACATACCATTTTTAGGCGGCAACAACCTGCCAGTACGCGATCTTCCACCTTCAATAAAATATTCCAATGAATGGCCGTCCCGGTGTAGCTGCTTGATATAACCTTTAAACAATGCGCCATACAGAGGATCGTCATAAAATGACCGGCGCATAAAAACCGCTCCGCCTAACTTAAGCCCATCCCCTAGCACCGGTGCGTTTAGATTATCCCCCGCCACTATATGCGGCATCACTAAGCCTTGTTGATGCAAATTCCACGACATCAACACATAATCCATATGACTGCGATGACAGGGGAGAAAGACTAACTGATAATCTTTAGCTGTTTGACGAACAACGTCAATACCTTCAATTTTCACTTGCCGATAAGTGCGCCGAAAAAACCAATTTAAAATGCCACTGGTCAAACGAACAAAACTTGGGCTCAGATTGGTTGCAATCAAATTAAGCTGTTGTCTAGCGTATTTTTCAGCTTGCTGAATACTGATATTATGCTTTTCACTGTGCTGCAGAATCTGCTTTTGAATCTCTGCTCTGCTGACAATGGTAGCTATTAACCTTTTCCTGTTGGTAAGATTGGGCCCCAGTGAAGCGAGCCGCCGCTGGGCAAAGTGTGCCTGTAACAACTTAACTATTTTAGCCGCACTCGCATTAGCGGGCTGCGCCCCCTCATCTGCCATTAATTGACGCAGCGAAAAGGGCTGATCTAATTGCAAAATAGTTTGCCGGCCACTCACCAGCAGAATAATGAATCGACTCCACCAGCCTCTCGGCCCCCATCGCTCAGAAAACAATACTCGCCACCAAGAGAGCTCGCGATTTGGAAAATGGCCATGAAAGATACTCACCGGGACTATTTTTACATCTGAATCGGTAAATTCTAGCTTTTCCAATAGCGACTCAAGACGATAAATCAGCTCATTGGAGAATTTAGGGTCGGCAAACAGAACACATCGATGATTGCTGACAAAACCTTGCTCGGCGAGAGACAAACTCAATAATGCTCGGTGCTCCGACCTTGATGTTTCCAGCACATAGATAACTTCCGTTGAAATTCGCAGATGCTCATCACCAAAAATTTTTGCACTGACAAACAGCTTATTGAGAAACTTACCAATCAAACTCATGAACATTTATACCTAAAAAAAACAAACTAACGGTCAAAAAATCAAAATAGATTCTACTAAATATACTCGATGCCTAACTAACCCTCATCCAGAAACAGAGTCTAAAAAGGAGGACTCAATTGTTCGAAGTGCACAATACTATAGATAGGCGCTTGACCAATCCTAATAACAACATCTAGTAGTGAGCAGGTCGAGCTAGTGATATTCGCAGCAGACATCTATCCATAATGCGGAACCAGTCACTTCACCGAAAAACCAACATCTTACTCTAGGTATTCACTTTAAAGTCACTGACTAGGCATATAGGAACTAACTGACTGCCTATTTAAAGCCTCTTCTACATTATGAGCTAAGAAGCCTAACCGAGGATATACTAATCCACTGCGACCAAGCCTGTTCTGTTAAAATTAACGCTCAATTTGATTAAATAGCCCGCTACTTTCCTCAAATGAGCGCTAATTTTTCCTCAAACAACCTAGCTCCCGCTGCTATCGATTGCCTCTGCTCAAGCTTAATAACTATTGTCACTCTGCGCTTACCGGACCCTCTGAACAGGTCCCACATCTTCTCTGTGCGCCAGAGGCACATGAAATTTATTCAGAGGTTTCTAACCAAACGCAGCCAACAAGCCATAATATAGAGGTTAACCTGAGACAGACACTTAATTTTGTTTAATAATGCGGCGGTGGTGCCTCAATATTATCCATCCCCCCATCAGGGGACTCAGCCACGTTGACTTTTTGGTTTAAAATTTCTACAACCCTTGTTAAATCCATTAACATTTTATCTTGATTGGCGATAACATCACTCAATTGATCAATCATCTCCTCTTGAAACGCAACACGCGACTCTAACTCACTAATTCTCTCTTCCATTTACGCCTCTTTTGCCTTTATAAACGCTGCGACAGCCTTGAACAGAACACCATCAATCGCAACTCTATTCTCCGAATCCTGAGCGTATAACTACCCATCAAAAGAATCAGTTACTGATCTATAAGGATAACCAGCCATCGACTCAAGGTAAATATTTATCACGGTAACAAACGTAGTTTTACGCCTCAGAAGCCTTCCAGGTCCCCAGTCCACAGAAAAATTTATGATTAAGGCTAGTTGTAAAAATTTGGGAAAAGCCGCTAACGCAGAGCATCCATTCCTATGTATGCTTCGAAGATCGGTTTTTTTCGGACACCCCTAAGGGAACCAGCGGCAAATATAAACATCAATTATTTTAATTTCAAGTTCCTAATACCTGCACTTTAAACCTATTAATCACCAGCAACTCAACAAAAAACCGGCCATTACTTAGATAAAACCAAACCTCTTTCATTATTTCATTGAAGTTTAAACAAAATCTCTGTATATATAACCATCTTCCGTAGATAAGTACTCTCAAATTTTAGATTATATTTTGAGTTAGCTTGGCACGGTTTTTTTATGTCATTAATTTATGTTTAACTTTATAAGAGAATATTTAGATGAGTGGTAATCAACTAATACGCAGCGTCATTGCCAGTGCTATTGCTGCAGCTTTAATCCCTTTCTTACTAACTAAAATAGCAGGAATAACAATACAATTCGAAACTCCTGTGTTAGTCATCATTTTTGCCGTTGTGTTTGCAAGCTGTGCTTTATCTGCATTTAGCACCCAGCAAAAGTCTTCAGATGATACTGCAGCCGCTAGAGAAAATGGCGCAGAATATGATGATGAAGAATTTGAAGATGATGATAGAGAGCAAGGCTCAGTAAAATGGTTCAATGTCTCTAAAGGATTTGGCTTCATTACTCGCGAAAATGGCGATGATGTTTTTGTTCATTTTCGCAACATTCGCGGTCGTGGACACCGCTCCCTAAGCGAGGGGCAACAAGTGAAGTTCTACACTAGAGATAGTGACAAGGGACTACAAGCTGAAGATGTTTCCATTCTTCGCACTTAACCAACCGCACCACCCTCTTGCGCAATCTAGCAGATTGCGCAAGTTTTAAAGACCTCCCCTCTTCTACGCCCCTTTCACAACAAATCAAATTAGAACAAGCTACCCTGAAAACTTCTGCAACAGCGAACTAAAAAAACACCATCATTGCCCCGTTGTACTGTCGTCTGAGACATAAAGTGTTAACACCTAAATTCAGCCGTGTAACGATGTATAGCTACTACTCAAATACTTTTCTAGCCTGCTGTATCGATATCAGCACTACAATACCAAGCAATTAAAGCTGTGTACTATTTACCTAAGCTGGGATCTTAGCTTCTAACTTTTAGCTCCCAGCTTCTAACTATCACTCCTACATTGTCATTTAAAGTAAATATTCGGTTTAGAAATTCTCTAATCTGCCGTGAACAATAAGTAAGACATTGTTTGTATGATCTTTCTTTGGAAAAGTTAAGTAAGACCTGAAATAATCAAACGTTGTTTCATCTCATGATTCTATGTTATTTTCACTGCCAAGCGCATAAATAGCGCAATTGCCTACCGGCATAGAAAGGCAACTCGGATAATAGTGGTAAAGGGTGCGTAGAACATGAAAAATTAAGGTACCATTTACGATGCTGGCATTACATTAGACCAAGATAAATATTTTTCGACATAAATTATGTTTACACTGACGTTAAAAGAACATAACACTGAGTACAACTAACTCAATATTCACACTAAACTTAATCATAAACACGCTGTAAAAAGGTATTACTTTACTATGGATTTCGCCTCACTGATCGGCATCATATCGGGAATAGCACTGATTGTATCTGCTATCTTTTTAGGAGGTTCTCCCGATGTATTTATCAACATTCCCGGCATTATGATTGTGGCCGGTGGCACTTTAGCCGCAACGTTACTAACTGTCCCCTTCAAAGATGTACTAAACGGCTTTAAAGCAGCTTATTTTGTATTTACCCGCGATAAAACTAATGCATCTGACATGATAGATACTATGATAGAGTTAAGTAAAATCAGTCATCGACACGGCCTCCTGAAAATGACTCACATAAAAACTGATTCTAAGGTACTTAAACGCGCCTGCAACTTACTGGCTGAAGCGGCTTCTGAGCAAGTTATCCGCAATACCTTGCAAAATGAAATCGATTCATTAATCGCTCGCCACTTTGCCGCCCAAGACGTGTTCAAGAAAATGGCTAATTACGCCCCTGCATTTGGCATGTTAGGCACTCTGATTGGACTTATTCAAATGCTTAGCCAGCTAGACGACCCTGCATCAATAGGTCCATCCATGGCCGTTGCATTATTAACCACCTTTTATGGCTCGCTGCTCGCTACCATGGTTTTTTTACCGATCGCTGGAAAACTACGCGCTAGAACACTTACAGAAGTAACCAATTTGGAAATTATTAGAGAGGGAAGTATCAGTATATTGACCAACGATCAATGGGCACATGTTTACGAACAATTATCCGCTTATCTTCCCGAAAATAAGCGCGCCTCTATTGTTTCAAATAAACACTGAGCTTGAATGACTATGAAAAAAGCCATTGACTTTCATGAAGACTCCAATGAAAACTCTTGGATTGTCACCTTTGCGGATCTGGTCACGCTATTATTAGTTTTCTTCATCCTGCTATTTTCAATATCTACCATCAAAGAAGAGTCATTCAAAGAGACCATCAACTCAGTTAAATCAGCATTAAAAAGAACCGGTCAAGGATCTAATATAGGGGCGGGAGCTGGAACAAAAGACGAAATTGATTCTAACAAAGTTGAAACGGGAAGCGTTCCCACCGATTCAACCGACCCCTCAACAGAAACCGGCGATAAACAGCAGGCGCCAACAGAAGACGAAAAAGCGATCATTACTACCCCTTTTGTCATACAGCCAGCCACACGTAAAGAAAGTAAAGAAGATAGATTAAAAAAACAAGACATGGCAAGGGCCGTAAAAGCGATCAACAAATTAATGTCTACTGCCGCAGGTAAAGATGATAGCAAAGTATCACCGCCAAAAAATGATAGAATCATTATAAATGTTCGCGGTGACTTATTTTTCAACAAGGGATCTGCACAATTTAAGCGCGAAGCGATGCCAATAATGGATGGCATCGGTAATATTCTAAGAAAAAATCCAGTATTCAATCTCAACATTGGAGGTCACACTGACAATGTTCCCATTAGCACTAACAGGTACCCATCTAACTGGGAACTATCTGCTATAAGAGCAACTACTGTACTACGTTATTTTGTACGCGGAGGCTTAAGCCCCGAGCGTGTTACTGCCACAGGTTATGGAGAGTCTACGCCTCTTGAACCTAACGATACAAAAGAACAACGAGTGATCAATAGACGAATTGAATTTGTACTTGAGCGGACATCACCATGAAAAAACCTTTATTTGAAACAGAAGACATTGACGAAACCAACAGAGATGAGTTTCGACTATACCCATCTGAAAGAGATCAAATTAAATTGATCATTGCCGGAAAAGAGGTCGAAGTAGACAACATTTCAGTCAACGGGATTGCCTTTAAATTTGTCGGAAATGTCAAAAAATCTACTTACAAAGTGATTTTGGAATTTGGTATTAAAGAAGCACATCGCATTGAGTGCGCCATCAAAGTGCTGCGCCAAGACTCTCCATTATACAGCGGAACCTTAATTGACTTATCTACCCATGATTCTAAGCTAATAAGTCAGTTTATTATTAACAGTCAAAAAAAGGCCATCCGCAGAGGCGGTAGTTAAAGCAAACATTGATCTGCAAAATATTTAAATCTGCCAAAATTCAAACAATAGTCATTAAGCAAATTTATTTACAAAAAACGGTTGCAGCCCCAGCAGAAGGCTGTATACTTCGCCCCACAGTTTGAAAGGAAAAATAAATTAGTTATTCTGTTTGCAAAACAACAGCTTATCTGTTTATTTATGTGTTGATGCGGGGTGGAGCAGCTTGGTAGCTCGTCGGGCTCATAACCCGAAGGTCGTAGGTTCAAATCCTGCCCCCGCTACCATTAAATAACGAAGTGTGATTAGCAGGGCTCAGCTCTCTATAAACACTGGCGAAGGTCATAGGTTCAAATTCTGACCCCGCCACCGTTAAATAACGAAGTGTGATTAGCAGGTTTACCCTTCTATAACACTGATCAATACAATTTCTTAAAGACTATTTTTAATGATGCGGGGTGGAGCAGCTTGGTAGCTCGTCGGGCTCATAACCCGAAGGTCGTAGGTTCAAATCCTGCCCCCGCTACCATTAAAAGAAAAAAGTGTAATGTGCAAGTAGAAGTAAGTTGTGCAAGTAGAAATAAGTATTGATGCGGGGTGGAGCAGCTTGGTAGCTCGTCGGGCTCATAACCCGAAGGTCGTAGGTTCAAATCCTGCCCCCGCTACCATTACTAAGAACGAAGTGTAATGTGTAAATAGAAGTAAATATTGATGCATGTGGAGCAGCTTGGTAGCTCGTCGGGCTCAGCTCTCTATTAACACTGGCGAAGGTCGTAGGTTCAAATCCTGCCCCCGCTACCATTACTAAGAACGAAGTGTAATGTGTAAATAGAAGTAAATATTGATGCATGTGGAGCAGCTTGGTAGCTCGTCGGGCTCAGCTCTCTATTAACACTGGCGAAGGTCATAAGTTCAAATCCTATCCCAATACCTATCAGTAAAGAAATTCATAATTTAAATCTCTCCCCCACTACACAGCACGAACCAGCAGAAATATACCCTCTATAAAAACAACCCAACACCCTTCAACTAATTAATATATGATTTTTGGCATAGCACTGCTTCACTAAGCATTAGCTCTGGCCAATCGATCAGGGTCACTAAAGAGATTCATATTGCACCCTTACCTCGGCACTCGTTACTTTCTTTACGCCTCTATTCTGTTGATAATACATCGATGCTAGCACGCTGACGCAGCCAGCTTTCCAGTACAGGAAAAAACTTTGCCGAAAAAGCGTCTTCTTGCATCCCCATCAACTTTAGCCAAAACCACAAGCCGGGAGACTGTACGTTAAAATACTGACTTTTTAGCAAACTATGAGTAGCGTTAGGTAAGATCATTAAAGTCATGTTTCTTTTTTCCGCGAACACCTCTAATAACTGCCGTTGAGTATCTTTTACGTCTACATTCAAGTCGTCTTCTCCCAACAGTATTAGCAGCGGCTGCTCAATTCCCTGGTAATCTTTATAGGCATTTACCCGATAATTTTTGTGCACAAAACTAAATCGATCTTCCGCTAGCCCGCCATGTGTTTCGTGGTAGTCTGTTAGGTCTTGTCGATAATCTGCATAGCTCGAATATTTTGCAAAATTTGTCAGCAGTTGTCGGTAATTTTTCAGTGCTTGTGCGGTTTCTACTGCACTGGCTTGTTGTACACGCAGCCGGGTTTTAGTGTGATACTCCCCTTGACTAATCCAGTCGATGGCAAAGCCTACTCCGATCACAAAACCCACATTCGGGTTGTTAGCGGCGACCGCTGGAATCACCCAGCCTGCCTGACTAAATCCCAGCAATCCTATCTGCTGACCGCTATAACCATAATTACGCTGCAGAAACCGGATAGCAGCACGTAGTTCTCCCTGACGATCATTCATTGATTGGCTCAGCCAATTGCCGGTAGAATCCCCCACCCCAGGCTTGTCCCAACTGAAAATCGAGTAACCCTGTTGACGTAGACTCTCCCATATTAACGGATAATATCCCTCGGCCTCATAATTCAGCGCGCCGTCACCATGCACAAATAAAATCACTGCGCCGTTTTTTTCTTTACTGGTAGCGGGCAAGTAATGCCCCGCTAAGCTATCGTCGCCATGTTCAAAAGTGACTATGGTTTTAGCCACAACCACATGCGAATAGATAAGCGCTGCCCAAGATAGAAGTAAGCCGAATACAATAGCTGTTATTTTAGAAGTCATAATTCACACTGATGTCTGGAATAAAGGGAAGTTTTTTAAGCATGGCGATGCTATTCATGGCTATCGCCTGTAGCGGGTTTTAATTTCATTAGCAATGGTCCATTTTCATCTTCTGCCACGATTTGAGTAAAATGAGGCACCCCCCGCTTTACTGATAGTTAGCCACACAGCAATAGGCTCACCGGTGTCAGGCTGTAAATTGAAATGCTATTGACTCGCTTTTTTTTCAGCGGCAAGCTGAGTAACGACATAATCCGTAATACTGAGATCATAGCTATCCAATAGTCGTACTGTTTTAGGCAAGCTATAGCGATTGTCGCGCCAGAAAAACGGAAAATGGTTAAAGCTGGTATCAAAATCGTTATTGGCAAAGCGCTAACTTTTAGTTTGCTGGGCATCATTGCTGAACAATAATTGCGATATTGCCAACACCTCACTGACATTAGGTATAGATTCACTGGCCAGCCCTACAGCGATACCTATAACTGCCTCTTCTGCTTGGCTACTAATGGTTTTTATTTCCGATGAAGAAACCCAATATTCATGGTCAGTTGCATGAACCTGCGACCAATAAACAGCATCTCCATCGTAAGTTTTACCGTCAGCAGCTGAGCTTGTTTTGAATATTTTTCAACCTAGTCTCTGCGTAAATCTACTTCACCCCACCAGAGCGAAGTTAGAATGTGTGATTGCTCTGCAATAATATAAGTACCGTCACCTTGCTGAATAAACTGAATTCGAGCATCACCTATATCGCCACCCTCGACCAATATATAATACATAAAATAGTGATCGCTAGCTGCCGCTTGAGCACGAACAACACTAGCCCGATTGATACTGTATCTGTACTATCTCGGCTACAGCGGCTTGCGATTTTTTCTGAGCAGCTAAATGGATAAGTTGGCGCTCCAGTATCGCATTGACAATCTAGGCATCTAAAGCCTTAGCAATCAAAGTACGGGATGCCCACTGCAACATCTGGCGCTGTTGCAATACCGTTAATTCAGCCGCGGCCTTGTGGTCTCCTATCCTTCCCCACAGATCCAGTGACCAACTAAGATCAGCGGTCAACTGGATAAAGTTATTGGGGGCTGCTGCAAACCTGGCTTTATCACGGTTGGTATTTATAGAGGCTGACAACTGGGGCCGTCTCTGTGCGGCTACTGTCTCTAGCAGATGCCCAGTGACACTAATCGTTGCACCAATGGATTGCAAATCAGGATTGTGTGCCAGTACAGCCCTGATATAGGCCATAAGTGCTGGCTGCGCCGCTGCATCGAGCAGCTCAAATGATCGCAGACCTGATTGCTCTAATACTCTGCTGCTTTGTTCGATCATCTGCCGATTAACTTGTGGTGCGTGCTGCGGTGCTGAACAAGCGACAAGAGCCAGTGCGCCAGCAAGCAACAGCGCCTGCGCCACTGAAAAAATAAATAGCTTGCCTACCTGGTAAATTATATTGATTAGAAAATTTAGCATGATTGTGCAGACTCAGCTTCCTGTTAACGAACGAATGAACGAATGAACGAATGAACGAATGAACGATCGCTCACTAATTATTAACAGTAGAATCAAGCATGTCAAGATTCAATGAACGATCGTTCATTTTAAATATTGACTAAGTAATCTAATCCATCCATAATTTACTCTAGCAATGCTCACCTCAGCACAGCCAGACAACTGCAACAGCGAACAATTATAATGACAATAAAATCATCTGGGTTAGCCATCCAACAACGTGCACGTATTTTGAGCGCCGCTAAACAGTGTTTTATAGAAAATGGGCTGGCACATACCAGCATGCGTAATATCGCCGGCGAGGCCGAGATGAGTCTGGGGAATATTTACCGCTATTTTAAAAACAAAGAGGCGTTGATCGAGACTTTTATTGCAGTGGATAACCAAGAGGTTGGCGAAGCTTTTGCGCTACTGGACAGCACCAAAAACTTCAAGGCGATACTGCAGGAAATCGGCAGTCAATTCATTACCGAAATCGCCAATAAATCTGAAATATTACTCTATACCGACATCCTTTCTGAAGCGCTGAGAAATGAAAAAATTCTGGCATTGGTGACACTGGATCACGGCGAGCGGATGCTGGCCCAAAGCCTCGAAAAAGCGCAAAATGAGCAACGTATCCAGCTTTCTCTGCCAGCAGACACGGCAGCACTGGCGATTATTGCCTTTATTGAAAACGCGGCATTAAAGTGCATCATCAATAAAAAATACTCCGTACGGACTGCAAAAAAACAATTCAAACAGTATCTAGACATCATCGTTGAGTGAATATGGTGAGAAAGTCGGCCACTTGCTTATTAGGCCCTATAGCTCAGTCTAAATCCGCTGTTAGCTACGCCGTCGAAACCGCGCACAGCAATGTTTTTAGAAAATACATATTTACCGACTCATGCAATGAGACCTCTGCAATAAGAGAAGACTTATGCATCTCCCTCTACAGCACTAGCGCATTTACATAATTAAACCGGCTTAGCGGTCGACGCTTTAGCTGTTCTCTCACGATACAACTGTTGAATCTAAGTTGAAGTGTTACACTGGCGAAAACAGCGATCATATGGAGCTTAGCTTGAGCAATACACAAGGTTATTTTTTAGAAGACTTAAAAGAGGGTATGTCTGCCAGTATTGAAAAAACCATTTCAGCAGCAGATGTAGATACTTTCGCGCAACTCTCTGGAGACAACAATCCCATCCACGTAGATGAGGAGTACGCAAAAACAACAGCTTTCGGACAGAGAATAGTACATGGGATGTTCAGTGCAGCCCTTATTTCAGCGGTTGCCGGTACAAAACTACCAGGACCAGGTGGAGTCTACCTATCTCAAGAGCTTAAATTCAGAAGGCCGATTTTCATTGACGATACAGTCGTCGTTACTTTAACCATCAGCGATATCAACCAGCGTCGAGGACGTGTCACTATGCAAACAGATGTGCATGTCAGCGGCAAGTTAGCAGTGTCTGGCGTCGCTATTTACATGGTCAGCAAACGCCCGACCGCTTAAGGGTTTAGCGAGAAGTTAGAAAGTTAGCAGCTGTTAGCTAAAAACTTTCTAACTTTCTAACTTTCTAACTTTCTAACTTTCTAATCTAGCCCTCTCTGAACCAGCTAGTTCCCTCTCTAGTATCTTTAAGTACCACTCCCCCCTGCAATAGAGCATCGCGAATCCGATCAGATTCTGCAAAGTCCTTATTGCTGCGCGCGACCTTACGCTCCTCGATAAGCACCTCTATTTGCTGCGGGCTAATTTCCCCCTCTTTTGCCTCTCCCTGTAAAAATTCTGTGGGATCTTGCTGCAATAGGCCAATACTATCAGCCAAGCTTAACAGCTGTGCCGCCAGTGCCGGGGCAGTGGCTAATTTCTGACGATTAGCAGTGTTTAACTCATTCACTAACTCAAACAATACCGCAATCGCCTTGGGAGTATTGAAGTCATCATTCATCGCTTGGGTAAACTGGCTATGGTATTTATTGTCCAACTCGGCGGCTTGAGGGCTGACGTCACGTAAAGCTTGATAGAATCGTTCAAGCTTGACCTTCGCCTCTTTTAACGAGGCTTCTGAGTAATCAATATAACTGCGATAGTGCACACTAGCCAAGAATAGCCGCACTACTTCTGGGTTATATTGCTGGAGCACATCTCTGATGGTAAAAAAGTTACCTAACGATTTAGACATTTTCTCCGAATTTACCCGCACTGCACCTGCGTGCATCCACAGATTAGCGAAGGCACAGCCGTTCGCCGCTTCAGACTGAGCGATTTCATTTTCGTGATGTGGAAAAGGTAAGTCGGGGCCACCACCATGAATATCAAAGTTATCACCTAGGCAATGCTTAGACATTGCTGAACATTCAATATGCCAACCGGGACGGCCATTACCCCAGGGAGATTCCCAGCTAACCTCTCCTTCTCTCGCAGCTTTCCAAAGCACAAAATCGATCGGGTTTTCTTTAATATCATTAATGGCTACCCGCGCACCGGCTCGCAGTTCATCAATATTTTTATTGGTAAGCTTACCGTAGCCTTCAAACTTAGCCACTCGGTAGTACACATCTCCATTGCTGGCAGCGTATGCATAGCCTTTATCGATCAAAATTTGGGTGATATCTATAATGCCTTGAATATGCCCAGTGGCGCGAGGCTCTTGATCGGGAGGCAGTACAAACAAACGTTTTTCATCTTCATGCATCGCCGCTATCATCCGCTCTGTAAGCTGTTGCATGCTCTCATCGTTTTGCTTGGCGCGCTGCAGGATTTTATCGTCAACATCGGTAATATTACGCACGTAATTGACTTTCCAGCCCTGGGAGCGAAGAAAACGCGTGATGACATCAAAGGAGACCATCACCCGCGCATGTCCTATATGACAGTAGTCATAAACGGTCATGCCGCAAACATACATACTTATCTCCCCTGCTTTAAGAGGCGTGAAAGCTGATTTTTGTTTCGTTAAAGTATTGTATATTTGTAACATTTGACCCTACTATGAAAAAAAATATAATAAAGAGACCTCTGCATAAATTACCCAGAAGGTATGATAACTGCGCTCGCAACCTTATGCAGAGGTCTCATAAAAACAATTAGGTTGGAGAATATCTAATTTAGCCCATCATCGTGAGCAACCGAAAAACTAAGTAGAACTTTGATCTTTTGCCGCTATCTATGCAAAACTTACAGAACCCTTTAAGCTTGCAGGAGAATTATAAACAAATTCAACCAGTGTGTGTGAGCGTTATTAGCCATTCTTGGCCTTCATTTACCGCTCAACCTCTGGATAACGTCAGGATATTATTAAGGTAGTACAAATTTAGCCACTGCTTGCTCACCTAGTGAGCTCTTTTCAGCGGCAACTATAAAGCCTTTTTTAGTCAGCCATTTTATTGACTCCCACTGCGCGTAGCGCTTTAGCTTATATCTAGTGGCGCTACTCCACAGCGGAAGATCATCTTTTACCTCAAGCACCCAGATAAAGGAGCCGCCAAACAGCGATTTTTTTGAATAGCCTAATAGAATCAGTTGTTCGGTGGCTGCATTGTAATCGGCGCCAGTGATTAAGCCCTGCACCGGATAACTCGCAGTTGGCGCCAGTATTTGCTGCTTTGCCTGTTTATCAATTTTATACAGTTTAGTCTGTTGATCTTGGCGATTTTTAGAGAACAACCACAGCTTGTCACCCACCACAGTCAACGCTTCACTGTCAAAGTTATGCTTCTTTTGTGGCAAAAAGTTATCTTTATCGGCGTATTTTACATGAATCACTTGGCTGGCTATTTTACGCGCTGTTCCAACATTGCTGGCGTTACTAGAGTTATTTAAAAGCGCTAAATCTTGGATAGCTACTTTGTAAATATCGATACTCTGACGCATTGCAAAATTATCACCGCTGTCTGCAATATAAAGAAACTGCTGATCTTGCGCTAATTCTTCCCAGTCAATATTGATCGCACCTTGCAACTCGATCACTTGCGCAAGTTTCGCCGTTTTTTTATCAAACCCATACAACGCGGCCTTACCACCACTATCGTTAACCCCCCAGTAATATGCGTCGGTCTCCGCTAATCCGGACATCTCATGCAACTGTGGATCTAACACTTGCAGTTGACTGGGGCGCAAGCTGACTATATTTTTAGAGTGCGCCTGCGACAACTGACTACAGCCAGCGGTCAAAGCAATCAACAAGAGCCCACTGATAGCCCTCAATATCATGATTGAAGCTGATTTTTTGGCCACAATGCATGAGCGAACTACTACTAAACAATCACTACCAACGATACTACTCATTTAACTAAGCGCTCAGTGTAGATCCCGCTGGCCAAATGCTCTCCTGCAATCTGCTCACAGCACTCCAGCATTTTAGCTAGCTGCACCAGGGTAGTCTCTGGATTGGCTAAAATTAAGCGTATCCCCGATTTACCTTTACAAGTTGCATAGTCACTGTAGGCAATGTCTTTTTCTTTTAACCGGGAGCAGATAGCGACGCTCAGTGACTTGGCTGACTCTTCACTAATCGGCATTTCAGGTCGATATCTAAACAGCACATTTAAATAGCTCGGCTGATGCAAGAGTTCAAAATTGTGATTCTCAAGTAGAGTGACGAAGCCTTGTTTTAATTCCTGCAACTGGTCGATTTTATCTGCAAAGCCCTGATTGCCGATCGACTTCCAACTCATCCAGACTTTTAAAGCATCCGCCCTTCTGCCACACTGGATAGATCTCTCACCTAAATTGTAGTCCGCATTTTGATCGCGATGGAACAAGTAGTCAGCCCCACCTCCCGAGCAGACATCTTTCAGCAATCCGGTTTCTTTAGTGAGAATAACCGCCGCGGTAAGGGGCACGTTCATTAATTTATGAGCATCCCATGCCATGGAATCGGCCAAGTCTGCATCGGCCAATAAATGTCGATGTTTCGCGGAAAACAACACCGGAGCGCCCCACGCCCCATCGATATGCAACCACAAGTTATAGCGTTTGGCTAGCTCGGCACAAGGCGCCACTTCATCGTAAGCTCCCAGCACTGTAGTCCCCGCTGTAAGGCCTATATAAAAAGGGCTATGGCCTAACTCTAGGCTGGCAATAATTGCCTGTTCAAGTGCTGCAGGTAATATCCGACCTTGCTGATCACTGGCGACACTGATCAAGTTGTCGCTACCTATCCCCAACACATTAATCGCCTTTAAACTTGAGTAATGGGCTTGATCAGAGACATAGGCGACCAAGGTTTTTTGGATACCTAAGGTTTTTGCCTCGGGGCAAGCTCGATGCCTGGCTAACAACATCGCGATTAAATTGGCCTGACTGGCGCCACTAACCATAACCCCTTCACCTTGTGAGAAGCCCACCAACTTATTCCACTGTCGAATAAGTTCCAGCTCCATCAGCGTCGCTACCGGGCTGACCTGATAGGTATGCATGGTGGCATTGCTAAGACTGGTGATCCAATCTCCCAGTAGCGCGGCATGATTCATCCCGGAATAGAGCAATTTGTTAAATTTAGCCGAAGATACATCTGGATTTAAACGTAAATAATTAAGTGCCATGGTCTCAAGCTCAGACACATCCGCGCCCTGCTCCGACAAACTGACATCTAATTGTCGCTGTAACTCCAGCGCCGAAGTAGTGTGAGTAACGACCCGAGGATGCGCGTTATATTGATCAACCACCGACTGCAAAATCGATAAACTTTGCTGCGTACTCTGCTTCGCCATTGCTAACCCCAAATTAGAACAAATGGGGATTATAGTGCATATAACAGGTAAGTTTAATCATCTCAGTTTAGATTTTAAGTATTTAATAAGGTCACTTGCATATGTGGGGGTTGACTGGCGATAAAAAGCCATTTTTTGTAGCTATACTCAGACTATTAGTTAATTAATAGTATCTTTTTCAGCCTATTTTCCAAATCGGATCCAGATATCCAATAAAAGACAAAAGTTTCTTATTGGAAACTTTGTTTTATTGATATTAACAGTGCTATGATCGGCTCAACATTACTCTGCTGATAAGACTAATACCTGAATCCGTGACTTCAAAGCGAATACAAAGTGTAAGATATTGGTTTTACAGTGGAATTGAAAAATCTTAGCTGCACCCATAGGTTCAGCGGGTATTTTTCTTACATCCAATACACTGCTGGAAACAGAGCTATTTGTTTTTACAGACTTTTTTTATTGACCACGTGCTTATGCATCCATTATAAGTCTTTAAAATCAGCGACGAGCTCAGCAGTTATTATCGACAGTATTAGAGCTTATAGAAGCAGATAGAATATAAAAATTTCAACACTCACCGGTTAAACAAAGACCGATGAATGCGACCTAAGGTCGAATTGAATGTCCATGAAACCCTACAGAGATTGACAATACAATCGCTATGTAGAAATCCCAAACAATAATTTAAAGGATACGCAAGTGAACTCAGATATCGATATTGCCAGAGCAGCCAATAAAAAGCCTATTTCTGAAATCGCCGCTAAACTTGGCATCCCAGTTGAGCACATCACCCCTTATGGCCATGATAAGGCTAAAGTAAATGTAGATTTCATCAATAGCTTAGATGACCGACCAGATGGCAAATTAATCTTAGTCACGGCGATTAGCCCAACACCCGCTGGCGAGGGGAAAACCACCACTACTGTTGGCTTAGGCGATGGTCTAAACAGCATTGGCAAGCAAACCGTTATCTGCTTGCGCGAGCCAAGCTTAGGTCCTTGTTTCGGCATGAAAGGTGGCGCTGCAGGCGGCGGAATGGCCCAAGTAGTTCCCATGGAAGATATTAACTTACACTTTACCGGTGACTTTCACGCCATTGGCGCCGCTCACAACTTACTGGCCGCATTAATTGACAACCATATCCACTGGGGTAATGCGCTGGGCATCGACAACCGTCGCATTGCGTTCAAGCGCGTAATTGATATGAATGATCGCGCCTTGAGAGAGCTTGCAATTGGTCTTGGTGGTCCAGGTAATGGCTATTCTCGCACCGATGGTTTTGATATTACGGTCGCCTCTGAAATCATGGCGATTTTCTGTCTAGCGACGGATATTAAAGACTTGCAAACGCGTATCGGTAACATTGTCGTTGCTGAAACTCGCGAGCGCCAACCTATCTTAGCCAGGCAGCTAGATGCCGATGGCGCGATGGCAACACTGCTCAAAGATGCCATCAACCCCAACTTAGTTCAAACACTGGAAAACAACCCAGCCTTCATTCACGGCGGCCCATTTGCGAACATCGCACATGGTTGCAACTCGGTTATCGCCACCAAAGCGGCGCTGAAACTCGGCGATTATGTCGTCACAGAAGCAGGTTTTGGTGCTGATTTAGGTGCTGAAAAATTCTTCAACATCAAATGCCGTAAAGCCGGCCTAAAACCAGAGGCAACAGTCATCGTCGCCACGGTAAGAGCGCTTAAAATGCATGGTGGTGTCAATAAAACCAACCTTACTGGTGAGAATGTTGACGCGGTGGTAAAAGGTTGCGCTAACTTAGTGAGACACATTCAAAACGTTAAGTCTTTTGGTGTTCCGGTGATTGTCGCGATCAACCAGTTTGTCCATGATACGGATGCTGAAATAGCCGCTATAAAGGAAGCAGCTTCCAGTCATGGTGTTGAAGCAATCGTGGCGAGCCACTGGGCCAATGGCTCAGATGGTACTAAGGAGCTAGCCACTAAAGTGGTTGAGTTAATTGACTCTGGCCATTCACAGTTCTCACCGATCTACGAACTTGACCAGCCGCTTTTCAGCAAAATTGAAATCATAGCGACTAAAATATATGGCGCCAGTGAAGTGATGGCGGACAAAGCAGTAAGAGCGAAGCTAAAAGCATTTGAAGAACAAGGCTTTGGCAATCTACCCATTTGTATGGCAAAAACTCAATACAGCTTCTCAACTGACATGAACTTGTTAGGCGCACCTTCTGGTCACTCAGTTACCGTTCGTGAAGTTCGCCTCGCAGCGGGTGCTGAATTCGTAGTCGCGGTATGTGGTGACATCATGACGATGCCGGGTCTACCTCGGGTTCCCGCAGCCAATAAGATTCACGTTGATGAAGAGGGGCTTATTCAAGGCCTGTTCTGATTCTAGTGAGAACTTAAATTTAGTTAATACCCTAAGGCTATCATTTGATAGCCTTTTTTATATCTATTGCTTTTCAGATAAACGCGTTCAACGTTTTCACTAACACTTACAGCCCAGCAATTATCGATAAAGTCCGCTTGCCAAAACCTGTACAGCCAGCTATTAAGCAAACAACTTAAAGGCTGATGCCGCCGATAATTGAATATGCTCTGCGAGTAACTCGCCGGCCGCATCGGCCTTTCGCGCCAGTGCCAGTTCCATTATTTGCAGATGCTGACTATCCAACTGCGCTCTAATATTATCATCACTCGGAGCTAGGCGACGGTAGCGATCAAACTGGTCGTGCAAGATTGCACAAAATCTTAAGTAGGTCGGTGAAGCACATTCAGAAATCAGCGCCCGATGAAACTCACTGTGTCTTTTTTCCCAGTGAGCAGTACCTACTTGAGCATTTTGCTGAGATTTTTTAAGCCGATGAAAAGCGCCTAAAAGATCAGCCTCCCACCGATCATCCCCCTTTTCAATCGCCCGCTGCAAAGCGGCCACTTCAATCTGCATCCTGCAGGCGCAGATATCTTGCAAATCGGCACTGCTGACTGGCGGAATCCGAAAACCTCTTTGATTTTCTTGGTTAATCAAACCCGTAGCGGCCAAACGCGTCAATGCTTCGCGCAGCGGACTGTTGCCTACTTGATAAAGCGTGCGCAGTACTTCTGTGCGTAATTTGTCTCCGGGCGCAAAGCGGCCATTGATAATGTCGCTTTTAATTAACCCATAGAGATCACTGCTTAATGTCTTGGAAACTGACTCTTTCATCACTGTCATCTTTATCACCGCTGCGTATCAATCTAGGAGCAAGCTTAGATTGTAATAGATCCGCGCCGTGATTGTCAGAATAAAATATCGACATTTATTAAAATATCGATATTATGATAGCGATTATGCTTTTAACTAAATGACCTTTAATCAAACTCTCAGCTTATAGGCGATCGCCAATGATTGACAATAACCCTCATAACTACCCATACGCCTCAAGGCGGACCGCTTGCTATGCCAAAAACGGAATGGTGGCGACGTCTCAACCACTGGCTGCAGAAGTGGGACTTAGTATTTTAAAACGCGGCGGCAATGCAGTTGACGCTGCAATTGCCACCGCGGCGGCACTGACGGTGGTAGAGCCGACATCTAACGGGATTGGCGGGGATGCATTCGCGCTGGTCTGGATGAAAGGAGAATTGCATGGTTTAAACGCCAGCGGACCCGCACCTGCTGCGCTGAGTGCAGCAAAGGTCAGAGCCCAGGGACATCACAGTATGCCAATGTACGGCTGGACACCCGTTACCGTACCCGGCGCGCCCGCCAGTTGGGCGGCGCTATCCAAACGATTTGGCATTTTACCTTTTGCTGATCTTATGCAGCCGGCGGCGGATTTAGCCAAAGAGGGCTTCCCCGTTTCGGCGAGTGTCAGTGAATTTTGGGATAAAGCGACCAACTTGTTTGCTCAAACATTAACCGAACAGTCCACTGAGCATTGGTTTGATACTTTTACGATTGCTGGCAAGTCTCCAAAAGCAGGTCAAATCTTCCGCTGTGCGGAGCAGGGAGCGACCTTAGAAGCCATTGGTAAAACCCATGCCGAGAGTTTTTATCGCGGCGAAATAGCGGCCAAAATTGCGCAATTCTCCCGAGAAACCGGCGGTTATATACGTGCAGAAGATCTGGCTAGCTACCAAGTTGAATGGGTAAAGCCTATCAGCATTAACTACAAAGGCTACGATATTTGGGAGATCCCGCCCAACGGCCAAGGCATGTTAGCGCTGATGGCACTCAACATGCTCAAAGAATTTGATTTCAAAGAGAGGGAGACAGTCGATACCTATCATCGGCAAATAGAGGCGATAAAACTAGCCTTTGCCGATGGCCAACACTACATTACCCAAGCTGATAAAATGCAAGTGTCCGTCGCAGACATGCTCAGCGAGCACTATGCCAAGCAACGAGCGGCGCTAATTGGCGATCGAGCTCAAAACCCTACCGAGGGAAAGCCTAGCTCGGGAGGAACTGTGTATTTAGCCTGCGCTGATAAGCATGGCAATATGGTCTCTTTCATTCAAAGTAATTATCACGGCTTTGGTTCCGGTGTGGTGATTCCGAATACCGGTATAGCCATGCAGAACCGAGGCCACACCTTCTCGCTTGATCCCGATCACCACAACTATTTAGAGCCTGGCAAAAAGACCTACCATACTATTATCCCAGGTTTTATCACTAGGGGAAAACACGCCGTTGGCCCCTTTGGAGTAATGGGTGGCTTTATGCAGCCGCAAGGTCATATGCAAGTCGTGATGAACATGATCGATTTTGGTTTAAATCCGCAGGCAGCTCTCGATGCGCCGCGCTGGCAGTGGCTGGAAAATAAAACCGTCGGGGTTGAACACCAAGTTCCCCTGCACATTACCCAGGGCTTAAGTGCAAAAGGACATGATATTGAAGTAGCTTTTGACCTTAGCAGCTACGGTCGTGGGCAAATTATTACCAGAAACCCCGATAGCGGAGTTTTGTGTGGCGGCACAGAGGCGCGAACCGACGGCCATATTGCCTGCTGGTAAAATATTCTCACTCCTTTTACTCAATAAAAATAAAGAATGAAATCTTAGACCTGAATCCGTGACTTCAAAGTGAATACAGAGTGTAAGATATTGCTTCTACGGTGGAATTGAAAAATCTTAGCTGCACCCGTAGGTTCAGCGGGTATTTTTCTAACCGCTGTATAATCAATAGCTTGCGCCATGTGGCGCAGTGAAGCCACTGATTCAGGTTAGACTTAACAGGCGTTAATAGCATGGCAAAACAGTGGCAAATCTTTCTAGCATTCTTGCGCATCGGCATTTTTGGCTTTGGTGGCGGCCCGTCGATGATCCCTCTCTTCTATAAAGAAGTGGTCGATAAATACCAGTGGATGACTGCTGCCGAGTTTTCGGACACTTTAGCAATCGGCAATACTTTACCTGGGCCAATAGCGACCAAAATGGCGGGCTATATTGGCTATAGAGTAGGCGGCATCGCCGGCTGCATTAACGCAGTACTCGCCAACATAGTCCCATCGATCATCGCCATGATCTTAATGCTGACTATTCTCAGTGAACACAAAGATCAAGCTTGGGTGCAGGGCATGGGCTTAGGCGTACTGCCTGTCGTTGTAGTGATGATGGCAAAATTAACCTGGGACTTTTTTGATAAATCTTGCAGTAATTTTGGCGTACCAGGCACTTTAGTTATTGCCGGCCTGAGCTTTATTGCGATTGTCTTACTCAATCTGCATCCAGGTTTAATTATTCTCAGCTTACTGTTGGTCGCTCTGCTGCGCAAGGAGCCCAACAATGCTTGAAGCCACCTCTGACGCCAATATACTGCTCGTTTACTGGCAGCTTTTTTTGGCCTTTTTCATTCCCAACATCATCGGTTACGGCGGCGGACCGGCCATTATTCCGCTCATAGAAGCGGAAGTCGTCGGCCATTATGCATGGCTAGACATCCAACAATTTTCGGAGACGCTCGCCCTGGGAAATTCTTTACCTAGCCCGATTGCCACTAAAATGGCGGGTCACATTGGCTATACAGTGGCCGGAATTGGCGGTGCAATGATTGCCGTGTTGGCGACAGTCGCACCCACACTTATATTAATGATTTTGCTATTGGCAGTGTTATACCGCCATAGAAACAGCATTAAAGTAAAATCTATGACACTGTTAGTGCGCCCGGTGATTGCGGTAATGATGGCTATTTTAAGTTGGAAATTTCTACTCAGCAGCTACGATCAATCCGGTTGGCTGCACAGCTTAATCTTAATCGGACTGGCCTATTTACTACTTGAGAGAAGCAAAGTGCACCCGGCCTTAGTTATTCTCGGTGGGCTTATTTATGGAGGACTATTTTTGGGAGGCCAATAGAATTCTACTGTCGCACGTATCAGGCACCTCCCAAGCATATTGCAATTCTTTCAGCACAATTAGCTAGGGAGTAACCACCTGCCAGATGAGTGCTACTGCTTTTAGCTTTTAGCTTTTAGCTTGTAGCTTGTAGCTTTGATCACCGGGATATCTGACGACACTTTAGGTTAAAAGCAAAATTACCACACTGGCCACAATCAGCAGCATACCAATAAACTCTTTAATAGAAATTTTCTCATGGAAGAAAAAGTAAGTGATTAACAAGGTGAAAACGAATTCAATTTGGCCCAATGATTTTACCAGGGCTGCATTTTCATAAGTCATAGCGGTAAACCAACCGATAGACCCCAGAGCACTAGTCACCCCGACAAACATCGCCAGCAGCAAATGCTTTTTCAATATCAGCAACTGTTCGGGCTGCTTAAGGCACACATAAATTAAACAAAGAAATGTTTGCAACACCACCATAAACACTAAGGTCAGAGCTGCGTTGAACATAAAGTTGTCGCCTAAACTCAAGCTGGCCTGTCGCAGCCACAGGGAGGTAAAGGCAAACGCCAACCCAGATAACAAGCCATATGCCACCACTGTTTTTTCAATCGGCTGCCCTCTCTTAGGTAAACTGACGACTAAAATGCCCAACACACATAAAATAACCGCGATCCAGCCATAGACAGATAGGTAAGCGGAGAAGAACAGCACTCCCAATACCGCCGTTAAAATCGCCTCGGTTTTAGCGAAGCTAGTTCCGACTGCAAAGTTCTTATAACCTAGCACTTTCACCAACCAGACAGTGGCAAAAATTTGCGCCACTGCAGCGCCACTCGCATAGAGAACAAAAGTTTTCGCAGAAAAAGCACTTTTCACTAAGGGAAGCAGATCATCCCCTCCGATACACCACAAATACAACAGAGCAAAAGGCAAACCAAACAGATAGCGCACTAAAGTTGTCGCCATCGGAGAGATATAATTTGCAATTCTTTTTTGACCGGCGGTGCGGATCGACTGCATAAACGCGGCTAGTAGAGTAAAACTGATCCAAACTTCCATGATCTTCCTTAGGTAATTATTTTATAATTTAAAATTAGCATTGATTGGTGACATTATTCTCTAGTTAAAAGAATTATCAAAACGAATAATATTTGTAGTATTGATTCCTATTTGGAATACTTAAATAATCTAATCTGGCAGTCAGCACTTTGCAGCTAGATCCACGCACAAAACCCAGATCACTGCGCACCTGGGCCATATGTGATTTATTAAAAGCCTCCCAAAATTGCCGATATAGCAATTATTGCTTAATAAGCCAGTTAAAAATACTTGACCCAAAAGTCAGCTTTTAGTTTAATGAGAGACCTTTGCATAACGTTGCGAGCGAAGATAAGACAAGGCAAAAACTGGCGAAATAGCGGAGCTTACTGGTGTAAATGAGCATGTTGAGCCGGTTTTTAACGCCGTATTACCGAGCGCAGTAGTTATGCAAAGGTCTCAATGAAACTAATCCATTGATTATCGATCAGTGCAGCCGTCACCAAAGGAGCTGAAAAGTTGCGGATGTTGCGGATATGGACGCCACAATAAATATAAAAATAAGGAGCGCTAAAGTGATTGAATTTTTGCTCAATAATGACAAGACCACCTTGCACAGTATCGATCCGAATACCACGGTATTAGAGTACTTAAGAAATCACCGGCAGCGCACCGGCACCAAAGAGGGCTGCGCCTCGGGAGATTGTGGCGCCTGCACGGTTGTCACCGCTGAACTAGCCCCAAACCAGCAGTTGCTCTATAAAAATATTAATGCCTGTATTACCTTGATCAGCAGCTTAGACGGCAAGCAGTTAATTACCGTCGAAGATTTAAAAAATCAGCAGCAATTACACAGCTGCCAACAGGCGATGGTCGATACCGATGGCTCCCAGTGCGGTTTTTGCACACCGGGATTCGTGATGTCATTATTTGCCCTAAAAAAGAATCAACAGCAGCAAGATACCAACACTAGCGATGACCGGCATCAGGTGCAGCAAACCCTCGCCGGAAATTTATGTCGCTGCACTGGCTATAATGCCATTTACAAAGCCGCTGAACAGACCTTAAACACCCCTGATGATGATCAGTTCTCGACCGATCAAGCGCACACTATCGCCCAGTTATTACTGATCAACAACCAATCTGGCCAGCAGAGCACGGTGCTCAGTGACGATCAACACCACTGTTATATGCCTAAAAATATTGATCAATTGGCGCAGCTCCTGCTCACTTATCCCGACAGTACACTAGTCGCTGGAGGCACGGATTTAGCGATTGGTATTACTCAGCACGCGCAGCGCTACCACCAGTTAATCTCTATTAATCAGGTCAGCCAATTACAAATATTTACTGTTAATGATCGACAAATTGAAATCGGAGCAGCTCTTTCTCTGCATTTATGCCAGCAAAAAATTGCCCCTTACTTTGATGATTTTGCGCAGTTATTAGAACGCTTCGCCTCGCTGCAAATACGCCATCAAGGCACGCTCGGCGGAAACATTGCCAACGCCTCCCCGATCGGCGACACCCCTCCTGCACTGATCGCTCTCAGTGCCAAGCTGCAGTTGCGTAAAGGCACTCAAACCAGACAGGTAGAACTCGAAGATTTCTTTATCGATTACCGAAAAACCAGCTTGGCGTCAGGTGAGTTTATTGAAAAAATAATTATCCCTCTACCTGCCGCTCAATCTTTAGCTCCCCTGGACACTCTGCTGCCAGCTAGCGATTGCTCAGGCTATGCTTTTAAAGTGTATAAAGTCTCGAAAAGACTCGACGATGACATTTCAGCGATTTGTGCAGCGAGTTACATCCACCTCGACCAGCAGCGAACAATCATCGCCATTAAACTCGCTTATGGCGGCATGGCAGCCACCCCCAAAAGAGCTAAGCTGACCGAGGCGGCACTGCTAGGCAAAACCTTTACTCAACAAAATATTGAAGCGGCTCTCGCTAACTTAGCTAAAGATTTCACACCGATGTCTGATTTCAGAGCGAGCAGTGACTACCGGTTACTGGTCGCGCAAAATTTATTGCGAAAACTGTATATCGAATTGCAAGTAGATGACACAAAGGCCCATAAAACGAGGATTTTTGATTATGTCTAATCAGCCCCAACATCGACTAAGCCATAGTGAAATGCTCGCAAAAACCCAGGAAAATCTCAAGACTGGCGCCGGAAAAAAGGTCCCGCATGAAAGCGCCCAACGCCATGTAACAGGGGAGGCTATTTATATTGATGATCGCCTGGAATTTCCCAATCAACTACACTTGTACCCCATTTTAAGTACCGTTGCGCACGGTAATATTTTAGCTATAAATCTAGATGAATGTCGTCAAGTTGCCGGTGTGGAACGGGTAATCACTGCCGATGATATACCAGGGCATGCTGATATCGGTCCCGTTTTACCCGGCGATCCATTACTAACGCAAGATAAAGTAGAATATGTCGGGCAAGTTATCGCGATTGTCGCCGCCCAGTCCATGGCGATTGCGAAAGCCGCTGCGGCACTGGCTGTTGTCGATATACAGCCCTTAGCAGCTGTTTTAGATGTTAAACAGGCCCATCACTTGAAGCATTATGTGATGGAGCCGCATCGCCATACGATCGGTGATGCACAGCGCGGTATCCAAGAGGCCGCTCAACGTTTAACCGGACAGCTGTTAATCGGCGGGCAGGAACACTTTTACTTAGAGACACAAATTTGTAGCACTGTACCCACCGAAGAGGGAGGCATGTTGGTATTTGCCTCCACCCAGCACCCCAGCGAAGTACAAAAGCTAGTCGCACAAGTCATTGCCGTCCCGCTGCATAAAGTCATGGTGGATATGCGACGTATGGGCGGCGGCTTTGGTGGCAAAGAGACCCAGGCGGCGCAACCTGCTTGCCTGGCGGCACTCGCCTCCCACTTAACCGGTAAACCCTGCAAAATGCGCCTGCCCCGTGAGCTAGATATGCGTATGACCGGCAAACGTCACCCATTTTTAGTAGAGTATCAAGTAGGCTTTACTGATGAGGGTTTGTTAATGGGCTTAAAGCTGGATTTATTTGCCGATTGCGGCTACTCGCCAGACCTCTCAGGCTCAATCGTGGATCGCGCTATGTTCCACGCTGATAATGCATATTATCTGGGTAATGCAGAAATTACCGGCTACCGCTGTAAAACCCACCGCGCGTCTAACACGGCGTACCGCGGTTTTGGCGGACCTCAAGGGATGCTCGCTATAGAAAACATCATGGATCACATAGCCAGACATTTACAGGCGGATCCACTGTCCATTCGCAAGCTCAATTACTATCAAAAAGAGCAGCGAAATATTACTCACTACGGGCAAACGGTCACCGGTAATTTACTGGATGAGATGACCGCTGAGCTTGAACAAAGTAGTAGTTATCAGCAGCGCCGCCAAGAAATTATCACCTTTAATCAACAGCACAGCTACATGAAGAAAGGACTGGCCCTGACGCCCGTTAAGTTTGGCATTTCTTTCACCGCTACCTTTTTAAACCAAGGCGGTGCGTTACTGCATATTTACACGGATGGCAGCATCCACTTGAATCATGGCGGCACGGAAATGGGCCAGGGCTTGAATACCAAAGTGGCACAAATTGTCGCACAGGAATTTCAGGTAGATATCGAGCACATTTTAGTCTCTGCCACCAACACCGATAAAGTGCCGAACACCTCCCCCACTGCCGCCTCATCCGGCACTGACCTGAATGGCAAAGCAGCACAAAATGCGGCCCGTACCATTAAGCAGCGTTTAATCACCTTTGCCCAGGCACATTATGGGGTCAGCGCAGAGCAAATTATCTTTGTTAACAATCACGTCAAACTCGCACAAAAAATCGTCAGTTTTGCCGAATTGGTACAGCAGGCCTATTTTGCCCAGGTCTCTCTTTCGAGTACCGGCTTTTATCGCACTCCAAAGATATTTTACGATCGCGAGCAGGCGACGGGAAACCCTTTTTATTACTACGCATTTGGCATGGCCTGCTCCGAGGTCATCATTGATACTTTGACCGGTGAATACAAAGTGTTGCGGGCCGATATTCTGCACGACGTCGGTGATTCGCTCAACCCGCGCATCGACATCGGTCAAGTTGAAGGCGGATTTATTCAGGGCATGGGCTGGTTAACGATGGAAGAGTTAGTCTGGGATGATGCGGGTAAATTACTCACTAGCAATCCAATGAGCTATAAAATACCGGCGATTACCGATACACCGAATGACTTTAGAGTGAAACTGCTGGAAAACCGAAAAAACCCTGAAGACACGGTATTTCATTCAAAAGCAGTCGGTGAACCGCCCTTTATGTTAGGTATTTCAGTATGGTGCGCACTAAAAGATGCAGTGGCCAGCCTGAGCAATTACTCGTGCCAGCCCCAGCTAAACACCCCCGCTACACCAGAGGCAATTCTATGGGCAGTGCAGAGTGCCCAGTCGCAAAAAATGGCGCATTCAGCACCGGGAGTTAAACATTGAATACCAGTTGGAATGCCAGCTTGGCGCAACTAACCCAGCGCGGAGAAGCTTGTGTCTTAGTGACTATATTTTCCACCAAGGGCTCAACACCTAGGGCATCCGGTAGCAAAATGCTGGTCAGTGGCCGAAAAAGCTATTACAGCATTGGGGGCGGACACCTTGAACACCAAGCGATCAAGCTAGCTCGACAGATCTTAGAAGACCACGACTCACAGGCCTTTATCAAAAGTTTTTCACTGGGGCCGAGCCTGGGACAGTGCTGTGGTGGGCAGCTAGAATTACTGTTTGAAGCTTTTTACCCCGCCAAACAGAAGGTTGCGATTTTTGGCGCGGGCCACATTGCCAAGGCGCTAGTGCCGATTCTCGGGCAACTTCCCTGCGCGGTGCAATGGATCGATAGTAGAGCAGAATTATTCCCTGAGCAGATTCCCGAGAATACCACTAAAATCATTCAGCAAGATCTGGTCTCGGTGGTTAGTCAGCTGGCCGATCACAGCTACGTGTTAATTATGACGCACAACCATCAACTGGATCAAAGCTTGTGCGAGGCGCTGTTAAAGCAGCCACAACCCGCTTTTATCGGTTTAATTGGCTCGGCCACTAAATGGAAAAAATTTCAACTGCGGCTCGCTCGAAAAGGATATAGCGCCGAGCAAATTGAGAGTATTTGCTGCCCGATAGGGCTGACAGACTCCCGAGAAAACAGCCAAGCGCCAGCAAATAAAGGTAAGTTACCGATGGAAATAGCCGTGTCGGTCAGCGCTCAACTAATCGATTTTTACAACCGCGACGATCCAGCTGACCGGCAATCATCCCCTGCTGCTGCGATTAAAGATAACGCAACTGAGATCATTGCCAGTGATCGTCCTGAAACCGTGGCTTCCTAGTGATTACATAGTGTAAAATATTGGCTTTACCTTGGTCTTGAAAAATTTTAACTACCCGCTCTTATGTATAAAATTCAGAGCCAAAAAAAAGATTCTAACCTTAGTAAAATCAATTAGTTATTATATATCTCAGTTAGAATGTCAGCCTGTTAAAAGCATCCACGCACCTAGCATAAACGACGATCAGCTCTAATAGATCATCGAAAAAGTAACTGGATAGCTGAGTTTTCGGCTGCAGCACATAAATTAGTTAGTTTTCAAGCAGAAAAATATTTAGTCAACAACAGTCAAGAGTACCGACCATGAACAGTTCAGTCACGGCGCATCGCAGCGCCATTTTACATTGCCTCGCAGATCCAGACCAGCAAATCGACGCCGCCGATAGCAGCATTGAAAGTACTTACCAGTACTTAGCCGACGGGGTGATCATCGTTAAAGAAGGGCTGATTCAACAGATTGGTGATGCTGAACAAGTATTGCAACTATATCCAAACATCGCCGTCACAGAGCATCACAACAAATTAATCGTCCCCGGTTTTATCGACACCCATATTCACTATCCTCAAACGGGAGTCGTGGCATCCTTCGGTGAGCAATTATTAGACTGGCTGGAAAACTACACCTTTCCGGCGGAGGGAAAATTTAGCGACTTACAGCACTGTCGGGAAACGGCCAAATTTTTTATTCAAGAACTGCTAAAAAATGGCACCACCACGGCGCTAGTTTTCGGCACCGTGCATAAAGAGTCGGTAGAGGCCTTTTTTGATGAGGCGGATAAGCAACATTTACGGATGATTGCCGGAAAGGTAATGATGGATCGCAACGCCCCCGATTATCTCACCGATACGCCACAATCCAGCTACGATGACTCCAAAGAGCTAATCGAGCGCTACCATGGCAAAAATCGTCTCAGTTACGCGGTCACCCCCAGATTTGCTCCGACCAGCTCAGAGCAACAATTGGCAATGGCCGGCAAGCTGCTCCAAGAGTACCCAGATGTTTACCTACACACCCACCTCAGTGAAAACAAACAGGAAATTGCCTGGGTAAACGAACTCTTTCCCGAGAGCAAAAATTATCTAGATGTATACGATCGCTTTAACTTGCTGACCCCGAGATCCGTTTTTGCCCACGCCATCCACTTAGATGATAGCGAGTGTCAACGCCTAGCACAGACCGATTCCGCCGTGGCATTCTGTCCCACTTCAAATACATTTTTGGGCAGCGGCCTATTCAACCTCAAAAAAATGCAGCGACACCAAGTAAAAGTAGCACTGGGGACCGACATAGGAGGTGGAACCAGCTTTTCCATGCTACAGACGATGCAGGAAGCCTATAAAGTCTGCCAGCTCGCTCAACAGCAAATGAATCCATTTAAAGCCTTCTATCTAGCCACTCTGGCAGGGGCTGAAGCTTTACAGCTAGCAGATAAAATAGGCAACTTAGCAGCGGGCACAGAAGCGGACTTCGTCATTTTGGATTTAGCAGCCACACCGCTGATGGAATACAGAATGAAAAACGTGACCAGTATCGAAGAGCAATTGTTCATACTGATGATCTTAGGCGATGATCGAGCGATAGCAGCTACTTATAGCTTCGGCGAATGTGTCTATAAAAAGCCCGCTTAACTGAAGTCTGGTCGCACTTAGACTAAGTAACTGCAGAATAGCTTAGCAGCTAAAACCGTGGCTTATGACTAGACACTGCGTGTAATATATTGATTTAACGGTGAGTTTAATAACACTACCTGATTAGCTCGGTGCCCCTGGAGTACGGGAGTCATCTTTTAAAGATTTATTCACCACAGAGACACTGCGCCACACGAAGAATACACAAAACCATGCTGACAAGAACAAGTTGCAGGTTAAGTATTGAAGCTATAAAAGTAATGGCATACTGCTAATTTCTAGCGATTGCTTTTAAATTTCAAAACACTTGACCTACAACGCATCACTTTTCATTTAAGTCTTTAAGCCCCTCCTCTGTGGTAAACCAAGACTTTAAAGAATTTTCCACCACAGAGGTCACAGAGGCGCTTCGCTGCACAGAGAAAACATTAAAATCAAGAAATTTAGAAAGACAGAAAATCTCTAGGCCTTAATCTGTTAAATCCCTCCTCTGTACAGAGGCGCTTCGCTACACAGAGAAAACCCTAAAACCAACCAATCTAATTCTTAGCAAAACAACAATCTTCTAGGTTTTAGTCTTTTAAGTCCCTCCTCTGTGACCTCTGTGCCCTCTGTGGTAAAACTGTCTTTTAAAGATTTTCCACCACAGAGCTAACAGAGAAAAACAAAGCCATGATGAGCATAATAAGCTGCGAGTTAAGTTTTTATGATCGAAGCTTGTTCTACCCGCATTCTGCAGATTTCTAGGGATTGATTTGGAATTTACAATCATATGACCATCAACTCGCAACTCTTCACTTAACCTTTGCTATTAATGACTTTATCCTGAATCAGTGACTCACTGCACCACATAGCACAAGCTCTTGATTATAAAGCGGTTTAAAAAATGCCCACTGCACCTATGGGTTTTATGCACGGATGCATTTATTTAGCGAATGCAAGACGCATATGAGCTTGCAGCTAATATTTTTCAATTCCACTGTAAAACCAATATCTTACACTCTGTATTCACTTTGAAGTCACGGATTCAGGTTTATTCTATAGCCACCAAGCTTAAGCGAAGTATGATGATCAATCTGCTAGGATTAAGACTCTGCTATACACTATATTTAACGGCACACTGCGCCACCACTCTTGCGCTTTATCGCCTATAGATACAGCAACGCGATTGTTTTACTGAGGTAGCCGCCAATAAACGTGCTTTTTGATCATCCTAGCATTGCAAAAATTTAGCGTTAGCCTAATAATTACAAGAGCTTAAGCTTTTTAATTTAAGGTACCAACCCAGTTATGCCACCACGCATTCGCCAACAGAAAAAAACTATCATTTTAAACGCAGCTTGTGAAGAGTTCGCCAATCACGGTTACGCCGGTAGCAAAATTGTCAATATCGCTAAAAAAATCGACTTGCCAAAAGCTAATATTTACTATTATTTTGCAAGTAAAGAAATGTTGTACCGCAACGTGTTAGAAAGCTTTATTGAGCCACTGCTGATGGCAACCCAGCCCTTTGATCAATATGATGATCCCGGCTCCGCGCTAATCGACTATATAAAGCTTAAAATCGAAATTTCGAAAAAGCATCCATACGCTTCCAAAGTTTTCGCTAATGAGATTCTGCACGGCGCTCCGCATCTACCCGCTGACATCATTGAAAAATTGGTTCAGCAAACGCACAACTCCACCGCCAAACTTCAACAGTGGATCGATAAGGGGATGATGGATGATGTTAATCCACTGCATTTATTATTCAGCCTCTGGGCATCTACCCAAACCTACGCCGATTTTAACTGGCAAATTAAACTCCACCTGAAAACAGACTCTATTAGCCAACAAGATTACGAGGATGCCACCAACACATTAATAAAAATTGTGCTAAAAGGTTGCGGTATACAGACACAAATGGCAAAATAATCAGCTATAATATATTCCTAAGACTCAAACAATACATATTGGCGCTTATCCATCTTGCAGTAATTGATACCGCCGTTACTGCGTCTATCTATATAGATTTTACCAGACAGCCTATATAAAAATTACCAGACAACTTATATAAAAGCGACCAGACAACTTAATTTCATAAAATCGCTGAACTGCACTTTGCTGATTCAATACCAACCAGAAGTTTCAGCTAAATTGACCGTTCTTATCACCCCAAATCTTATTAATTGCGATCATTTTTATGATCGATGCTCTTGCAAAATATTCATTCGCTAAAAAGGATTTTTAACACTAATACGTGCCCTTAATACTATGTCAGAAAACGAATTTTTTACTTACTTAGAAAACTTATCAGTGGATCAGTTAGATAATGTTCAGCAACAAATAATGCAGAAAATCAGCCAGCAACAAGCGGCCTTACTGCTTCAAAAAAATGCCCGGCAACTGGCTAAAACCAAAAGCCGCCCTCATCAAACAGGCGCTATGCTCCCTAAAATCCCCTCCAACAATGCCAACATCAAAGAGATGGCTAATAGTTTAGATATCGATATCAGCATGCTTATGCGAGAAATTTCAAAGAGATAGCAGCATAACTTGATTTAAATAGTTGACTTTGACTGCTGTATTTATAGTATCCCTACTCGGTACAAGACTTTATCGTGATAGCCGGTAATCACTGTGATAACGCCACTCAATTTTTGATTGAGACTCTCGCTGTGGCTGTCGCAAATTAAGGGTCTGGCTTGCAGTTCATTCAGCTTAGTTTTAGTGGCAATCAGGATAATATTCTCTTTGCCCACTCTTTCTAAAAGCTCAGTCGACAACTGTTGATTACCGCGACCAATAATATGCCCCTGGCCACCAATAATAGTGATAATAATTTTGGTATCACTATTTTCGGTCAACTGCAGCAGCTGGTTTGCCGTACAATCGCTGGCGATCAACTGACCATTTTTGACTAAATCCACGCCGAGCAAGGTATTCTTCAGCCCTAATTCTTGCATCACTGCCTGCACTGTGGTCCCGGAACCAATCACATAAAACACTTCATCTTGCATTTGCTCGACGACATCTGCAGCGATATCCGCAATCACCAGTTCTTCTACTTCTTTGCCGGAGCTCTTCACGTTTTGTAAGTAACGATGCTCGCTCGGTACTTGCATTTCGCCATAGTACTTGGCTTTTACCCGTCCCGCCCGAAATGCATCTTCATCAATATCCCGCACCTCTTGTTGCACTAAGGTAAGCATCTTACCCTCGACCAATTGAGCCACTATTTTACCGGCAGCCTTAGGAGTGACTGCATAGACTCCCGAGTGGATTTTTACTCCCGCGGGAATGCCTAAAACGGTAAAGTGCTCGGGTGCAACGTCGGCAATATCTCTTGCGGTGCCGTCACCCCCGGCAAATAGTAGCAAATCAATATCTTGCTCGAGTAAATCGACAACCGCTTTTCGGGTATCCTGCGCCGTGGTCGCAGCAGATTCTATCTCACCAAGCACGGTCACTTTAAAGCCCATTTGTTGCGCAACGTCCGCTCCCATCTCAGCCGGATAGGTGAAAATTTCAACCGCTAGATCAACCAGCTCCGACAGTGCAATAGCGGTGCGTTTTACCGCCATCGCCGTCGCCCCCAAAGCCTGTGCTTGACTGACAACGTTTTCACCATCACTGCCTTTTAAGGCAACACTACCACCGATCCCTGCCACTGGGTTGATAAGTAAGCCTAGTTTAAAGCTCTTTACTTCATTCATTAACATATCCTAAGTTAACCAACAGCTCTTTGTAGATATAAGCTGCCAACAAAATTTTATTCTCTCCATCTAAGCTAATAAATTCAAATCCATGCAGTACCACTCCCTCCTCCACTTGCCTGACTGAGCGCAACCTAACCGGCACCAATAATAATTGATCGACATCAGAGATACTTAAGCGCATGGTCACAAAAAACTCATCTCCCTTGTCACCTAAAACAATCGGCGCTTCAATGGCTAAGCCCTGCAGAGAGATATCTGTACAGAGCACAATATTGGGAATTTCTGTTTTCAGCGCCAAGCTGGAATTTTGGTACTCAATGGAAACCGGCAACTGCAAGTCTATCCGGGTATTCTGGCGAATATTACTCACGTCAAACTGCTTGGGGTAAGCTAAATGCCAGTATGCAATCGGCTTAGATTCCCTTTTAATCACTCTAGATTTAAAGGTGCAGATCCGCCCCTGGAACATGATATGTACTTTAAGCTCCATTTCTTCAAGCTTAGACAGCGCATAATTATTACTTTTTTTAGGCGCACTGACGATGATGGTCTTACCCTCGATAAAGCCGAATAGTTGCAGGACTATTTTTTTCTTGGGCGACTGTATTTCCAACACCACCTTAGCACCAACCGTCGGGTTTAATGATTTAAGTGATGTGATCAAAGTAAATGAACTAGTGATATAAAAACCTTTATTTTATGTTAATAGCTATGTATTCAAGGATTGATCAATAGCGACACAACCGCCATTTCGCCTATCTTGTTGAGCCAACTCAGCTCGCCAGCTTGTTTGACATCCACTGGCAAACTAGCGAGCTGCTCGCTATGCAAAACCTAAATTTTTCAAATATTGAGCAACCAGACAGTCTAGATCCCCCTTGATAGTGAGCGCATTAAACTCCCGGCGAATCGGGTAATTTTTTCTCAGCAGATCAAATGCCTCAGCTTGGTTATCCAAGCCGAGTGTCGCCCTCAGCGCTCGATCATCGATCAATGGATCGTAAAGTAGGCGCATTATCGATAGAGGATCGGCGCTTTCAGCTATTTCCACACTCTCGATAGCCGGCTTAGGTAAATATTCATTAAGTGATTCGGTAACTTCCAGGCCCAGCCATTTTGCCAGCGCTACTTTCAGCATATAAGTACCGCGTAGCTTTCCTTCTAGACTGTAACCCGCTATATGGGGCGTGGCGATAGCCACCAAATTAGCCAGCGCGTGATCCACCACAGGCTCTGCTTCCCACACATCTAGCACCACCTTTATGTCGCTGCGGGTGACTAAAAAATGGCATAGATCAGCACCTTTAATGACTGGCCCACGTCCAGCGTTGAGTAATATAGCATCTTTTTTTAGGAGCTTTAAGTTGCTTTTATTTAACAAATGCTTAGTAGGCCACGGCCCTGTAGTCAGTAACGGCGTATGTAATAAAATAATATCTGCACTACTTAAACACTCCTCTAAACTGACAAATCCTTGCTCAAATTTAGCTCTTGGAGGATCGTTGAGTAAGATTTTTTTGACCCCTACTCTAGTCAATCGATCAGCGACCCGCCGGCCAACATTTCCCACCCCAACAATGGCCACCGTCAGATCTTTTAGCTGTCGGTTACTCAGATCCAACAACTGTGTAATACAGCACAAATCGTACTCCACGACCGCATCTGCATTGCAACCTGGAGCGCTGCTAAAGGCGATGTTGTTTGCAGCTAAGTACTGTGTATCGATATGATCAGTGCCGATAGTTGCGCTACCAACAAATTTAACCGAGCTCTGTACCAGTAATTGCCGAGTCACTTTCGTAACCGAGCGCACCAGTAGCACATCGACACCTTGTAACCCCTCAGGGGTTAGCGAGCGTCCATCAACTTGCTGAATCGCACCGAATCTTGCAAACATTGCGGCAATACCAGGAATATTTTCATCGGCAACGATCGATAATTTTCTATGCGCTAAGCTCATTTACTCTCTCTTTAGCTATGTTTGACAAGTTTGTTGAAAGTCCCGGTGCTGGGTTAGATACTATGTTGTAGCCTGGTATCCTGAGACTTTGCGGTAATATCTATTATATTCGAAAATATAAGCCAAAATTTTTGTAATATATTGTCGCTATAGACTTTTATCAGCGGCTATATTTTTCAACAATTTATTCAAACATAGCGCTCTGTTTAGTATGGAGTAGAAATGCCAAACCTGAATCCGTGGCTATAAAGAAGACAAAAGAGATTGTTTTTAAAACAAGATCAAACAGTCTTAACTGCCAGTTCATAGACCTCCTACATCCGCTAAATACAGGCATGAAAGCCCATAGTTTCAGAGGCTATTTCTAATCGCTGTAGAATCAACAGCTGGTGCTATGTCCTGCAGTGAAGTCACTATGCAGTGTTAAGTTATATTTTACGGGGACTCCCCTGTTTATCGACTGCAACAAAGGTAAAACTACCTTCTGTCACTTTCAACACGGTTTCACTGTGATGCCTTTGCACCCAAACTTCTACGTTGATCGAGATCGAGGTATTACCGGTCTTTATAACATTGCAAAAACAGCTGACGTCGTCGCCTACAAAAATCGGTTTATGAAAGGTCATCGCATCTACCGCGACCGTTACCACTCGACCTTTGACGGTATGTGCGGCAAAATTACCACTGGCAATATCCATACGTGCCATAATCCAACCACCAAAAATATCGCCATCGGGGTTGGCATCAGCGGGCATTGCGATGGTTCTCAGGGATGGAATAGCATTGGGCAATTTAGACATTTAAAGCAAACTCCGGATGAGCAGCATTGATAGCACTCTCATCAAATAAGGTTTTTTCTGAAACAGTTGATTGCTGACAATCATCCCGCTCGATGAAGCTAGTTTAAGCCCGATTGAATAAGAACCACAGCAAGCAGCTAATACTCACCTGCCAAAAACGCCATGATACCTGCGAGCTGAGCTCAATCACTGAGCCTTAAACTGAATAACTGGGGAATTTTAGCATCTAGTGTGATTCTAGCCATCAATTATCCGCTATTTTTGCGGTTAGCTTAATTTTTCACGCTAACTTCTAATATCTTCTCAGCATTAAGTACTAGAGCAAAAAAATTAAGTACTGAATCCACTCGTGGATTCGCACCGCTGCTAATAATATGCTATAAAATTAAAAAATCTGAGGCTATTCTTGCTATGAAAAACATGCACAATCCTGTTTTAGTTGAAGTAATTCGCAATTCAGTCGTTGAGTCCTATCATCGCGGTAGCGCTATTGTGGTTAATTCTCAAGGTGATATAGTCTTTTCAATTGGCGATTTCGAGCAACATATATACCCAAGATCAGCACTTAAGCCATTGCAGGCTATTCCTCTACTTGAGTCAGGTGCTGCGCAGAGCTTCCAACTTAGCGATCAAGAAATTGCTTTAAGTTGCGCCTCGCACAATAGCCAAGACATGCACGTGAATACTGTACAACAGTGGCTCGAGCGCTTAGAGCTAAGCACCTCTAACTTAGAGTGCGGCGCTGAACTACCCAATTATAAGCCTTCCGCCCATCAACTGATTGCCGCCGGCAAAAAACCGACCAAAGCGCACCATAACTGTTCAGGCAAACACGCTGGTATGTTGACCTTAGCTCGACATTTACTCCCTGAAGTTCACGGTTATAGTGCACACTCTCATATAGTGCAAAAAATTTGGATGAATACTCTGTCAGAGCTGATAGATGCAGATGTCAATGCCATGCACTGGGAGCAAGATGGCTGTGGTTTACCAGCTATTTATATGCCCCTCAAGAAACTGGCACTCGCCTACGCTTTATTTAGTGAACCCGAACTACAACCGGGTGCGCGCGGCAGTGCAATGTCAAAAATCATAGACTCGATAACTAAGCATCCAGAGATGTTGGCGGGCAGTGAGCGCTGCTGCAGTGCCGTGATTCGTCAAACAGAGGGCCGCGCTATAGTCAAAACAGGTGCTGAAGCGATTTATGCAGGAGTGATCCCCAGCCTAAAACTGGGTTTTGCATTAAAAATTGATGACGGCGCAACACGCGCTAGCGAAGTTGCACTAGGTGCATTACTAGAGAAAATAAAAGCCATTAGCGCCGCTGAAAAGCAGCATTTAGCCGATTATTTTCAGCCGAGCATCTTTAATTCTCTCGGTCATAAAACAGGTGAGATCCGCGCCTCTTCAGCTTGGGATTAAATGATTTTTTATGCGACTACTGCCCTCAGTGGCGTAGATTCGCACCCATATAAAACACTTTCCAGCCCAGTTATCCCTCGCATAACTGAACCCTGAAACGGATGGCGCACTACATGTAAGCCCTGTAGCTTGTTCAGCATAAGTATAAATCAGCTCCGCCATTTAAAAATTTCTAACTTTTTTCAAGCTGCAGTCCCACTGAGCTTTTAAGCTGCTGTACCAAGTCTTTATTATCTTTTACGTCTCTGTGAATCTTCGCAATAATTTGTGGTTGGTTTTGCAGTAAAATTAAAATATCATCGACCTTAACCGGCTTGGTATAGAAATAACCTTGCCCTATATCACAGTTAAATTTTTGTAATAACTCAATCTGATCATGCTCCTCAATACCTTCTGCCACAACTTTAAGGTCCAACCTATGAGCCATTAAGATAACTGATTCAGTCAGTGCCGCATCTTTCTTGTTATTTACAATATCCATAATAAAACAGCGGTCTATCTTTAAAGTATTTACAGGGAAACGTGTTAAATAATTCAGTGAACTATAGCCGGTACCAAAATCATCAATACTTAATGATACGCCTAGATCTATCAGTTTATTAAGTACAGGTAATACTATATCAAAATTCTCAGCTAACATTGTTTCAGTAATTTCAAGCTCTAATCGGGAAGGTTCTATTTCTTCAGCTAATAAAACGTTGCTTACTATGGTGACTATGTCATCATTATTCAACTGACGCATTGATAAATTAACCGCCATAGACAAAGGTTGATCGGACTCCGCTTGAAATTTTTTCAAGTCCTTGCATGCTTGGTATAAAGCGAATTCACCCATTTTCCCAATAGCACCGATTGTCTCAGCTGCGGCAATAAACTCATCGGGACCAACAAATCCCAATTTAGGACTATTCCAGCGCATCAGCGCTTCAAAGCTACAAACACTGTAATCGGATATCTTATTCTTGGTTTGATACACCATATACAATTCATTGTTATCTAAGGCAAAGCGTATTTCAGTTTCTAACTCCAGTTTACGACGGCTCTTTTCCTCTAACTCTTCATCAAAAAAGCTGTAACAATTCCGCCCTGAATCCTTAGATAAATACAGTGCAATATCAGCGTTTCTAAGCATCACCACTTCATCGGAACAATCATTCGGAAAACAGGATATCCCCATACTTACAGTGACAAAAAGCTCTTTTCCTTCTAAGGTTATTGGGCTAGTTATTACACTAATAACATTATTGATAAGTTCGACAATTTCGTCTCTTTCGGTAAACGTTAAAAAGGCTAAAAACTCATCACCACTCATATGGCAAGCGGTGCCTTTTTCATACATTACTTGGTCTAAACGCCTAGCGACTGCCTGTAGCAACAGATCTCCTATAGCATGTCCAAATCTATCGTTTACTGATTTAAAATTATCCAGATCTAAATAAATAAGTGCTACCTGACTATTATTCTTACGAGCTTCTATTAGTTCTTTTTGCAATAGTAATGATGAATTCCGTCTATTGGGCAAGCCGGTAAGTGAGTCGTAGTAAGCCTGCTTATATAGCCTAGCTTCTGCTTTTTTACGGTCGGTGATATTCTGCGTAATAATGATAAAATTTTCATCAATATCTTCTTCTACCATCATTTTACTAATAGAGAATGAAAACCATTGCTGGTCAGAGTCATCACAACGTTCACAATACCAGTTCTCTCCCAAGTTTAACGCAACCAAAATTTTCTCTAAATCAGGCCTCAATAAATCATGGGGTTTACAATCAACCAAGACTGTATTTAATTTAATATCAATAATTTGCCCAGAACCATCTAATAGCTTGTGATTAGCATATTCAGTTATCCATTGACCATTGGTGACGATGACACTGCTCGGACTTTGCTCTATAGCATTCGATAGCTTGGATACATTGTGCTGAGCCACATGTTTCTCTTCTTCAAAAACATAAGCGCGACGAATGCTAAAGCGCAGCACCAGTAAACCCAATAAAGCCACCGCCAATACCACTAAGGTTGCGAACTGCATGCGGGCAAACCAAACCTCCCACAGATTACCGTATTGAATCGATACGACCACATAACCATTAAAATCAGGGACCTTTTTAGCGCTGAAGAATATATCTCCATCCGTCGTACTTACCTGCCCTAATCCAATAGTATTCTCTTCAATCAATGCTAGTTCCGGCAATAATTCAGCGGGAATTCGCGCCACACCAAAGCTTTGAAAAAATGATTTTTTTTCTGGATAAGAGGCATAGATAAAGCCTCTATCATTAGTAAACAGCACTTTAGCATTTTCAATGGAGACTGCTGATTTATTCCAAATACCATCGGGACCAATTATTTGAAAAGCTGCTACTAAATACCCTGAAACTTGATTAGCACTGTCGAAGAGAGGCACCCTTAGGGGTAAATAATGATCACCAAAGGAAGTCATTCTAAAGGGAAGTCCCAACGAGGATATATTAGCGGTCTCTGGTAAAAAAAGCCCTCCCCAATCACCGCCATCATAGACCCCGTCAGAAATTAATATTTTGTTATCATGATCTAATACCGCAACGGCTTTCATTTGTTTACTAACACGAAACAAGTCTTCGATGATATTTTGAGCTTTGGCAGATTTTGCATTATTAATATCAATTTTTTCAGCAGTGGACAGCAACACCTCCTCTTGAAAAATTAAAAATCGAGACATGACTTCTGTTAATGAGCTTGCATGAGGGGACAAAACGCTTCTTGATTTAAGATAAATGCTATTCCAAATACTCAAACCAACCACAATTAATGCCATAATCATCAATGATACGAAGCCAATATACAACAGCCTAAACCACCTACCTTTTTTACCCCCTAAATAGTTAGGTAATAATTTAGTACTTTTAGACATACTTTTACTTTTCATCCATTATAAATTCGCTTAGAAAGAAACGTACGTTTTAGATCAACCTCAAAAAATTTCCAATTCTTTAATTTGCCATACATCTAACTTTTGAGAAATGAACAATATTCATAGAGCCTACTATATCTATGCGTATTCACTAAATGTTCAAAATAATTTTTCTAATAGGCACTAATACGCAACCAACGTAATTAATTTCACACTGAGAGCTCTGTATAACTTACCCAGAGGGTATGATAACTGCGCTCGGTAATACGGCGTTAAAAATCGGATCAATATGCTCATCTACACCAGTAATACCCATAAAAAATGGCACACTGACCTCAAAGTGAGGGGCACACTGACTCCGCTATTTCGCCGATTTTTGCCTTGTCTTACCTTCGCTCGCAACGTTATGCAGAGGTCTCACACTGTTAATGGCTAAAGTAATAATCGCCATTTGAATTTTTGCTGCTCCCTGGCCTTTTTTCATGGTCGTAAAGATATTTTGGTTCTCAAACTTGTCCCAACTCACCAGCAACCAGCGTGATTTTAAACTCAGCTTGGCATGACACTCTAGCAGAATTAGTTTCTATAGGCCCTATTCCTCTACATCAATATCGACTACACAGCCATTTACTAAAACTTTGTTACTAGATTTTGTGCAATATAAACCACTATTTACCGCTTTAGCACCGTAATTATTTGTCGCTAATTCAGTCTCAGATAGCTTGCGTTGCTTGAGGCTGATTAATAACACTATTGGTAAGCTTCTGCTGGAAAAGTTGCGTCGGTAAACTTAATTTATCAACCCAGCCTAGTACCGTTTTAATATTTATTTTAACTTGTAGCTGAATCCGTGACTTCAAAGTGAATACAGAGTATAGATATTGGTTTTACAGAGGAATTGAAAAATCTTTGCTGCAACCGTAAGTTCAGTGGGTATTTTTCTAACCAATGTAAAATCAATAATTTTCGCTATGTGGTGCAGTGAAGTCACTGCTTCAGCTGTTACAATACAAAATATTTAGATTCAGGATAGGGCCGATTAAAAGATTTACTTAAATGAGCGAGTAATTTAGATAAGTTTGCAGGTCGTTGATCATTTAAATAACTCACTGCTTGCTGTAGCACCCGCTGTTTAAAAGCAACACTAACACCCGCTTCTCCCGTTAAATTATCGGCACTAAAATTAAAACCATGACCGGCAGCTACAGACAATATCCACTCAATAGCCTGTGGCTTTACTTCCACTTTTTCAAATTCCTGCTGTTCAGCAGCTGACCTACCGTCAGGCTTGTACCAATATCCGTAATCTTCCAAGTGCCGACGACCTTTACCGGCCACTAACCAATGACTAAGTTCATGGAGCGCACTGGAAAAAAAGCCATGTGCAAAGACCACACGATGGTGGTCATGATCTTTATCTGCTGGCAGATAGATTGGCTCATCAGCGCCTAACACCAATAGTGTATTATCAGAGGCATAGAAAGTACTGTTAAACACACTAATCAGCCGTTCAACCTTTTTCCGCTCAACGAGATCCTCAGCATTTAGACTAACCACAGCAACAACGCACACTATTGATATACCACCCATTGCTTCTTATTTAACCACCAAGTATCACCCGTTCTACGGTCAATTCTTGAGGCGACGTAGCCTTTTTTATCCTGATCGGCTCTAATTAAATGCACATCATACTGAGAAATCTCTAGCTCATCTATTTCAGACAGCGTATTCCAACCACTGTTATCAGCGAGCCAAGTTTCACCCGTCTGGCGATTAAATCGAATTAAAACCCACTGTTTTCCAGCGGTATAACTAGACACTATACCAAAGGCACCCAGCGAATTTGGCGCTATATCTTCCAGTTTTTGCAGAACCTTTTTTAACGATCCACTGCTATTTCTAACGGTCTTTTTACTGTTGACTTGAGAGTCTGTAGCAGATAATGATGATGCTGATTGCACTTGGTTATTGGCAATCAGTATTTGGCTCAGTTTTAAAATTGCGCCAGTATCACTGGTGACTTTAATCAACTGCTCTTGCAGTGCCGTCACTTGCGCTTGCAATCGGGAAATATCATCCGGAGAGGCTATCTGATTGTTGTCAGCTCTGGGGGCAGGCCTGATAATGGTTTGTTTTGGCACTGATCCGTCGACTGTCTCAGTGTCAGCAGCGGCTGGGTTAACAGCTTTAGGGGCCGTAGCAGTGCACGCGACGACGACTGTCGACGTAAACACCATAGCCAAAGACTTTATAATTTTCACTTACTGCACTCCCGTTAGTGGCAACTTGACCTATTGTACTACAAGCAAACAATCCCTAAAACTATATACCTTAGCAAACAACTAATTAGATTAAATTTTAGCACAGTAAGAAGAGTCTTGATCTGCTGTATTTTGAGTGCCGCAGCGCGGCCACTTTATGTTAGACTCTGTTGCTCATTTTAACCGACAATCTTGTAAATTATCTTATCTATGCAAACTCGCCCAAGCACTGCAACACTTTCGAATCAGCTTACCCTATTAAAAGTAAAACAAGGTGTGTTTACCTTGCATCGCTACCCAGTGCTTAAAAAAGAGCAGTTACGTGCCTGGGATGCCGCCGATGAATTAATAGTTGATTATTTAAATGATCAAATTGATGTGGCTACTCATAAACCCTTGAGAGTTTTGATCGTCAACGATCAGTTTGGCGCTCTCAGTACCGTACTCAATGCATATTCCCCCACCATGTTCAGCGATTCATATATAGCTCAGCAAGCCACGCAAGCTAACTTAGCAGAAAACAATTTAGCCGCTGTCCACTGTATAAATTCGACCCAAGAGCTTGTGGGATTTTACGATTTAGTGATCATTAAAATTCAAAAGAGTCTCGCACAGCTTGAAGATCAACTGCATAAGATACGCCCACATTTACAAACCGACAGTATTATTATCGGTGCGGCGATGGTCAAAATGCTGCACACCTCAAATTTAAATTTATTTGAAAAAATAATCGGTCCCACTACCACTTCTTTGGCCAAGAAAAAAGCGCGCTTAATTTTTAGCGATTACCAACATACACTGAACCCAGCTGACAACCCCTACCCCCAAAGCTATTTTTTAGAAAGCCAACAATGGAATATATTAAATCACGCCAATGTCTTTTCTAGGGCAAAGTTAGACATCGGCTGCCGCTACTTTTTGGAAAACATTCCCAGTAGCCAGCACTACCACAAAATCGTTGATTTAGGGTGTGGCAATGGCTTAGTCGGGCTGATGGCCGCCCAGCTTAATCCGCAGGCGCAAATAGATTTTTATGATGAATCTTATATGGCAATCGCCAGTGCCGAGCATAATTTTAAACAGATTTTTAATGATCGACGCGCTGCTACCTTTAACGTGGCTGACTGTTTGACAGACTGTGCTGCTGCCAGTGTCGATTTGATTCTAAACAATCCGCCCTTTCATCAACAAAATGCGATCGGCGACTTTATCGCCAGGCAGATGTTCAAACAGTCATTTACAGCATTAAAACCTAAGGGAGAGCTGTGGGTCATCGGAAATCGGCATTTAGACTACCCGCAAATACTTAAAAATATATTCAATAATTGTCAGCAAGTGACAGCCAATAAAAAATTTGTTATTTTGCGGGCGGTTAAAAACAGCTAATTTTTGAAGATTTTTTGCAGTAATTTGGCTTTTTCTTACTCAGCATTCTAGATCGGCAATTTCTTTCATCCAATCAAAACAAATAGTTATCTGAGATCAGATAATATAAGAAGGCACTAATATGTCAGAAAAAATCCCCGCCCCCGCAACGGGCATCAAAAGAGTTTTTAAAGCAGCGGGCTATTCATGGCAAGGCGTAGTCTATGCGTGGCGCAATGAAGCAGCTTTCAGACAAGAATTTATTCTACTGGTCGTCGCTACCGGCATCGCTTTATTCAGCAGTGTAACCGCTGTCGAAAAAATACTACTGATTTTTAGTGTCGGTTTTGTGCTAGTCGTGGAAATACTCAATTCAGCGATAGAGGCGGTTGTAGATCGATTCGGCGGCGAGTTTCACCCACTCAGCAAAGCGGCCAAAGACATGGGCTCCGCCGCAGTTTTTATTAGTCTCTTCTTAGCCGCATTTACCTGGCTAATGATTTTTGTGCCTTTTTAAAAAGCAATGCGAGCGAGCCTAAAATATAGGACCGCTCGCAAGTCCACACACTCGCATCCATATGATGCAAGCCCGCTGTTGAGCGGTTAGACTCAGCTTGTGTGGTCGAGTACTAGACGAGTGCTGTTCGTACTTATAAGTGTCTGCAAATGTTTAGGGTTATAAGATATCTGCCACCACAGAATCAGCTAGATCTGCATAGCTAGAAGCAGATGTCTTATAGGCATCAAGGGAGGAAACCGCGGGACGTTACTGAGGAGCTTATTTTACGTTTCGAGCTATGGGGATTTGAAATAACTTCATCTTGCTCAGATTACTACACATCTCCCCATTCCAAAAAATCATGCCATTCTCTAAGCTTATTTTCATATTTTATTTATGCCAGTCTACTAATTCTCACGGTAATTCGGAGATTTACAATATTTAGCACGCAGTTCTCTTTCATCCTGCGAACCGATGAAGCCGAATGTTATTCTATCTAGCACTAAGACTCGGCTGGTGAGGCCCGTGGTTGCTGTTTGCGAATTAACACTTCAAGGACAATCATTGGCCCACCACAATCAGGGCAGTAATAGTGACTACATTGTTCCGCTGTTGTTTCCTTCGATAGCGAGATCACCAGATTTGGTTTTGTTTCATCGACAGCTAATAATACTCGGGCACGGGCTAAGTTCTCTTTGCGCCTGACATTAGCAATAAAACCGTAGTGGCGAATACGATGAAAACCTCGGGGTAATACATGCAATAGGAAGCGCTGAATAAATTGGCCTGTCGCAAGCCTCATAACCTTATAGCGTTGTGACCCTTTTAGCCGATAATCTTTCCAGCGAAAACTGACAGTCTCTGCATCAGCTGACACTAGGCGGCTATTAGCAATGGCAACGCGGTGAGTATACCGTGATAAATAAGCGAGCACTGCTTTAGGGCCCGCAAAAGGTTTCTTGGCGTAGACTACCCATTCAATACGTTTTAGAGGCTTTAACCATTCGCGGAAAGTATCTTCTTTACTCAGGGCTGAATATTCACCAAAAAATTGTAATTGCGCATGCAACTCGCCAAGTTTCTGTAAATATAGGCGCCTGAACAATCGCGATAATACTCGTACTGGTAAAAAATATCCCGAGCGACACTGAATCCATCGTTCACCGTCCAAAGAGAGCCCGCCGCCAGGAACAATACCATGCACATGTGGATGATGAGTGAGTGCTGATCCCCATGTATGCAAAACTAATGTCACGGCAAGGTTTGCCCCTAAACGCTTTGGGTCCGCGCCAATCGTCAGTAATGTTTCGGCAGCTACCTGCAAGAGTAAGCCATACATCCGTGTTTTATTGTAATAGGCCAAATTACTGAGTGGCTGTGGAAGAGTAAATACTAGATGGTAATAATCGACAGGCAGCAATTCAACTTGTCGGGCCTCTAACCAACGTTTGGCAGAACTTGCCTGACACTTGGGACAGTGTCGGTTACGACAGGAATTGTAAGAGATATGCTTACGATGACACGATTCACAGCACAACAGATGACCACCCAAAACTTGAGTGCGGCAGTTCTCTATGGCTGACATCACTTTTAGTTGCGCGAGGGAAATATGCCCTGCATGTGAAGCACGCCATGTTTTTCCATAGGCCCGAAAGATATCCGCCATTTCTAAATGAGTGCTGGACATAATAGCGGTATTAAATAGATTGATTTAAAGTATCAAGTGGGCTGCGTACTTCGCTAAGTAGCTGTGTTGCCACATGCGCATATAGTGCCGTCGTCTCCAGCTTTTTATGCCCTAGCAACACTTGAATCACTCGAATATCAACTTTAGCTTCCAGTAAATGAGTCGCAAAACTATGCCTTAAAGTGTGCATCGAAACGCGCTTGTAGATGCCAGCAGCATCGGCGGTAGCTTTACATACACGGCTTAACTGTCGAGTGGATATGTGATCTGTAAGGTTAGCCCTTGGAAATAACCAACCATTATGCAAAATTCTTCCCTTTGCATGAGCAAAACTCCACCAATCTCGTAGTTGTTGGAGCAATAATGGAGAGAGTAAAGCGTACCTATCTTTGTATCCTTTTCCCTGATTGACACGTATGACCATCCGCTGACTGTCAATATCACTGATTTTAAGTACTACAATCTCACCTACACGCAGACCTGAACCATAGGCGATACTGAAAGCGGCGCGGTATTTTGGTTCTTTGATGACTGTCATAAAACGTACCACTTCATCAATACTTAGTACTTCTGGTAGGCGTCTAGGCACTGCTATCGTACTCATTTTTGACAACATATTGTATCGTTGCAAGGTCACTTCAAATAGGAACTTTAAGGCAGTGATAGTGGCATTAATGGTGATTGCTGAGACACCTTGTCCGACAAGCTGCAACTGGAATTGCCGTAATTCTTCTGTTGTCGCTGTCGCAGGCGAGTGATTTAAGAAGCGGGCGAGTTTAAGGACAGCGCAAATATAAGCGCGTTGGGTTTTCACTGCGAGTTTACGCATCTTCATATCATCGATCATGCGCTGGCGCAGTGGACTAATGAGTTCAGTTGGGATATTCATGCTAGATACTCCTATCTTAGATGGGGCGTGCTGCCCTGTTCTAGGATAAGAGATTATTAATAAGTGTGGGTAATATAATAGAGTTGAAGTTGGCACCATTACCGCGATAGCGGTTTAGTCCAATGGCAGTTAACCAACCWGGCCCATCAGCGCCAAATAGTTAGGATATGACATAAAGTGGATATTTGTCCAGTTCAGTCTCTTAACTGCTTATCGTTGCAGATATTGGCATATGATCGCTTACAGGTAGCCATTTATTAATTTTACCTACCTCAAGTGTACTGTATGCCAAAAGGTTACTAGACATAAAAACATAATCAATATGGTAAGGCTTAGCTTCATTTCTTTGATGGTATAAAGTGGACTGAGTTTCTTGCCCTTGCTCCTCGCCTGTTTGATAATGGTACAGACTGACGATATTTATTGCGGCAAGCTCATTAATTGTATCTGTGTGGCTCCACCAACGATCCTGTTTATCCCATATTGCATTACTATTAAAGTCACCAGCAATAATTGTATTATCTTGATTTAATTCATCTCTGTGTATTTGCAGGTATTTCCAGAACTGCCCCATATACCCAAAGGTTTTTGAATCACTACCTTTAGTCCAACAAGCCAGAACGTTGTAATGATTATTTAATTTGAAGGGTAAAAATAACAGTAAATCTTTGGTTGTCCATGATGTTGATGGGCTTTGAGTTTTGAGACCGCTTATCTGAAACGTGCCCGACCAATTGAGTTGCTGTACAGTATTTCCAGCCTTTGGAAAGACTCCAATACCTTTGTTTTTGTTTGTGCCTACCCACAAGTAATCACCAGCCCAGTCTTTATATGCCTTCGTAGACAATGATGGGTCTTCACACTCTTGAATGATGAGCACGTCTGCATTTAGAGAGTCAGCTTCGACAAGCTTTTTTCTTAAAGCACCATTGCAGTTCCATGTAATGATTTTCATAGGTAGTCAACAACTTCGTAGTACGACGTTTAATTTTTGTGAAAGTGATATTCACTAAATTTGAGGTAATCTATTAATTTAAAAGTGCTTTCTAAAAAAGCTCGAGAATACACACTTTGTGTAAAAATGCGCCACGGCCTAACAAAAAACAATCTAATAATATGGTTTTAATTTTAACTCCCAAAATGTCTGCAATGGCCTTTAGCGGCCTTTTTCAAAACCTGGTGATTTGGTGGTTTTTCAGAATTCTAGTATGCAACTTTATTACTTAAAACATATCTGCACTCAAACTTTGCTGAATCCAGCATGAGACTCTACTGATAGTTTTTAATGCCTGAAATTAGCACTTGTAAAGGTGTTAAGTTACTCGCCCGCACTAGAAGTCGCTACCTATTTTCTATTGAATTTGGGCTTTGAGTATTTGTCGCTCAACTAGGCTTGATAGTAAGAACATCATCAGATAACCGGTTCCTAGAGCGCTGATGATGGAGAGTATATTGTCGGTGAATTGTGTGTACAGATAAAATGAAGTGACCAGTGTTAGGATTCCACTAACGCGGATGATTAAACTTTGGGTAAAGCGGCCATGCGCTTTTATAAAGGAGAGCTGATAAGCATTGATCATCATGAACAGAAAGAACAGTGAGAAGTGCAACAGAACGGGGGCCGCGCCTATGTATTGCTCTGGAAATAGTAGTAAGACAAAGTGTTGTGAATAAAAAAATCATTAATAGCATAAAGGTAGCGGCGACTAGTATCGATAAGCGGTAGACCCAGCGCTTAATTTGTTTTATTTGTGCTAAATCGTTATTGCGTACACAAACAGCCAGTTCCGGTAGTACGAAGCGATAGATAGGGAAAACAAATAGTAAGGTCATGTATGTGAATACCGGCCTTACCACAACTTGGAAGTCTCCTAGCTCGTCGATGCTGAAGTGCTGAATAGTCAGTAAAATTGCAATGAAGATCATTAATATACAGGCCCCAGCTTCCAGAGATGCGGTGAAACTTTTTTTAACAAAACTTACTAGGGCAGGGTTAAATTGTACGGTTGCTAATGGCTGAGTGGTGATAAGTTCGCGGCGATGCTTATACATATATCCAGCAACGATTAAAGACGACAATGTTAAACCGATGAATAACGACGACAGTGGACTAAGGCCGAGTAGATAATAACAAAATAAAAACATCAATAGGTTGGAGATAGGATCAAGTAAAGTTACTTTATTGGAAATATGATAGAGCCGGTACATCGCCACTAAATTAGCAAAGTAAACTTTGAGGCCCAGGCCTAAGATAATGCCAACTAGTTCAAAATAACTGACATCGATATGCAATTGATGCTTTATATAAGGTAGCACAGCTCCCCAGGAAAGCAGCACCATACAAACTAGGCTGAAACGAAATATGTTGATAATATCTCGATCATTTTTAGTCTGCGCAAAACTGATAATCATCGAAGAGCGAAAGCCGGTCATCAAAATTAGCGACAGTGAAATAATATCAATGACGGTGTGAAACAGGGCTAAATCAGGTTTAGCCACCCACTGCGCCAACCAAATTTTAAATGAGAAGCCAATTACAATGCTGATTAACGTGGTAAGGATCGCTTGTAAAAAAGCTTTTTTTACTCTTTCAATGGATGTGTATGGCATAAGTTTCAAATTAAAGGGGGCTTAATCACTAGTTGCTAAATAATAGTAGATACCTGAGATATTGGCTTCAAAATGGATGCAGAGCGCCGTATGGAAGTCATTGATTCAGGTGACATATATTTTCGATTATATATAACCGTTGCCGAGGGAACAAGAAAATCAATCCATTATAAGGAGAGACCTCTGCATAACGTTGCGAGCGATGATCAGCCCTGAGTCTCCGCCACGCTAGCCAAAAGCAAAAGATGCTTTTAATCTATTCTCTGGGTTCTCTGTGGTAAAACCAATTCTTTAAAGATTTTTTCACCACAGAGGACACAGAGGACACAGAG
>ASZJ01000055.1 GCA_000416275.1 Osedax symbiont Rs1 | reverse complement strand
TCTTTGTTGTTCATATTCAATTAATCTTCGTGTGTGTCCTTTGTTATTGGCTTGATCAAAGCCACAGAGAAAAGCTCTTCTCACCACTCTAGAGATACAGTGGTAATAAGGGGTGTCTTGGCAGCAGATTTGCTGCGCTCGGGCACGAGTCATAGAACCTCCCGTTCAGAGAAATAATTCCCTAAATTGAATTATCAATGCATTAAACACTACTCTCTTTGTTGTTCATATTCAATCAATCTTCGTGTGTGTCCTTTGTTATTCTATGCATTAAACACTACTCTCTTTGTTGTTCATATTCAATTAATCTTCGTGTGTGTCCTTTGTTATTAATTCAATTAATCTTCGTGTGTGTCCTTTGTTATTGTGGTAAATATATGACTACACCATCTGAAATAGGAATAGTCATAACTTCCCCACTGTCGCCACCCGACATGTACTTTCCAGTTGCAGTAGAAAGACTATTAAAGCTCCAATTTAAAGGTACTGAATTATTTAAATTTTTAGCTGTGTTTTTATCAATAATCTGCCCGTTTTGATAAGAGCAATGAACCGTAGTAGATAGATTTATTTCTGCTAGAGCTTGAGAAGTCGTTATCAGCACAAGTATAGCTATACTGATAAATTTACTTAGATTCATATGTAACCTATTCCTAATAAAAATATTATTGAGACTCTACTACTCGCAAGGAAAATCTTTAGCCAGCGCAATAAAAACGGAAGAGCGAGCCGTTTCGTGCAATTGATTAGGATTTTCTCTTAAATATTTCGTTACTACCATTACTTGCTGGTTACTACTCATACCATTTGTAGGTAGACAAAATGACCTTATTTCTGGATATTGTCCGAAAATAATTTGTATTGCGTCAATCATACCTCCAATGTATCCCATGCAAAGAACATTATTCAGCGCACTATTTGTGTCTGTTTCAGAGGTGGCATCACATGCCATGAGTAGGTCATTACCTGTATTGAAAATTGCGTTAGCGTTAAAGCTAACTGTCATTAAAAATGCTAATAATAATTTATTCATAATATACTCAATAAAGAGGTTATTTGAAGATAGCCTTACATGTACCGCTAATATAAAGCCAATTTTTGGTGTACAAAAGGCTATAATCATTTGAATCTTTAATAGGGCTTATTCTGAGTCTGTTTAATCCATCACCTAAGAACCCTTCGGCTGTTTCAGCAGTTAATATACCCTCGGGGCGTTTTATTTTTGTCACCGCCCAGTCTTCACTACTAAAATACCCAGTAACTATACCGTTATCAGCATTTATATATAACAATTCACCTATAGCCCGTTCGCCCTTGCGTTGAACCAATTTCCCTTTTAGTACCTCGTAAACACCACCGATAGAGCATGTGTATTTAGATACCTCATTTGCTTGAGCATAAAACGGAATTAAACATAAAAAAACAATTAATTTTTTCATCGTTACTCCAAAAAATAGACACTGTATTTTGGAGTGTAATAGATGTGCTAACCATACCCAAGTGATAAGTATTAATTACTCTTGCTACTTTACACATTTTAACTATTTACTGGAGAGATCAGTCGATAGCTACCACGAACGCAGGTGTATTTACCCTTAGTGAATTCACGCCAATCACTGTTATGTGTAAAGATATAAAAGCACCCGCTTCTATATTAAAGCGTGTGCTTTTTCTCAAGCATTAAATGACCGCTATAGGCGGTGAGTTGCCTTCGTCAAAGTAGGATTATTCAGTAATTTTGTGGAATTCTAGTATGAATTTTTATTACTCGACTACAGCTTGCTGAGAATTATAATCTATAATTCCAAGAAGCTTTTTATGCCGGTAAAGACTAGCTGTGCAGCCATTGCCGCTAAGATTAAACCGGTTATTTTGCTCAGTATGTTCAGCCCTGTACTGCCGAGCACTTTCTCTATTCGCACTGAAACATGCAGCAAAACCAGTAGCACAAGCAACGCCAACAACATGCCGATAATACCGTAAAACAATTGCTGACCATGCATTTCTGCGCCTATCACTAAAATAGCGCCTATCGTTGCCGGCCCGATTATGGTCGGTATTGCCAGCGGCACTACCGCTACATCATCCATCGATTCAGTCCCTGTGGCATGATTTCTAACACCATCACTGACCAAACTAACCGCCGACAAAAACAATAGCGATCCGGCGCCGATTCGAAATGAATCCAGAGTAATACCCAATACCCCAAACAGTGGTTCGCCAAAAAACATCAGCACTAGGCTAATACAAATAGCCGAAAACACCGCTCTATTTGCGATCCTCGCCCGCCCTTTCACAGTTTCGTACTTAGTTAAAGATAAAAACATGGAGACCACAAAAAACGGCGCAAACAGAAAGAAAAATTTAACGCCGGTGGTGAAAATAAGAATCATTTATATACCATTTTTAAAAATAGATCGTAGGATAAAATATTGAATGTCAGCGAAATGAGGAAAAGACGATTAACCGGGCTTGATTAAGTAATTTACAGACCCGTTTCACGCCCGAAAGCAGCCAAATTGCCGATCAGCCGATAGCAGTTAAAGAGCGCAGCATTCCCATGACACGCCCATTCAAAAAAGTCATAGCTAGGCCCGGCGTACCGACCCCGCTATAACTTATTCTAGCTTCTGACTTTTAGCTTCTGACTTTTAGCTTCTGACTTTTAGCTTCTGACTTTTAGCTTCTAACTGCTAGCTTTTAGCTTCTAACTCAGCTTCAGCTTCAGCTTCAGCCTCTGCCTGTTCCGCCTGCACTTTTTTCGGATTATCTGCATTTAGCATTTTCTTGGCTTTTTCAGTGGGAAACTCCACATCAATATCCACCACACGCCCGTCACGACAGACGTTGATAATGGTGTCCATGCACGATGAGAGCAGCGAGTATTTTTCATCGGGCGCGGCAATAATAATCTGCAGTCCTAAATCGCTCATAAAGCCCAGCGAGGTCATAGTGTTTTCTGAGTCGAGCTTGTTAAATGCCTCATCAAAGACTGACAAACTCATACCGCCGACTGCGCGCCCTTCCGGTCCTTCTTTTAAACGGTAGGATGCCGCTAACGCCGCCGCCATTGCCACATAGAAAGGGACTTGATGCTCGCCGCCGGAGCCGGTTTTAATCCGCTGTGATAGCGTAGTTTTACGACGCCCCTTTAGATCCTTAATCACTAGTTCGAAGTTATAGAAGTTGCGGTAGTCTTGTAACAAACTACTCTCACCTTCACTTTTAAGTACCTCGTGAATTTTTTCTAAAGCGTTCTTATAAGGCTTGTCTGGATCGTAACTAATATCAAATAAAGTACCTACATTGGCTTGATCAATACGGGTATAGGCTTCGACTAATTCCAGAATATCTTTCAATTCAGGGTTGGGAGTCATTTCAAAACTGTACATTTCTTTGTGGAATGGACGATTTTTAAGGTGCTGATTCAACTCGCGAATCAAGTCTTTTATCTGATTGATTTGATCATTTAAGTGCGCGACAAAGTCCGATCTAAAAGCAGCTTCCGCTTCTTTACGCGCACTTTCAGCTCTTTCTTTATACTGGGCTAACTCAGTATCAACCAGGGCAGTTAGAGTTTCAGTAACGTAGCTTTCCAACTCTTGATGTGAGGAGTTAGGGCTGATTTTATCTAACCCTTGATGAGATAAACCACCGCCGTGATACTGTGCCTTGTACTCTGCAACTGCGTCGCGTACCGCGTACTTTTTCCTCTCGTGCAACTGCAATTCTGACTGCGCTTTTTTAGCCGCTTCAAAAATAATACGGGCTAATTCGCCAGTGCAACTTTCATCGAGGTAATCGCGTTTTTCTTGCGCCGCCTGCGGATCGAAGATGGCTTTGTCTTCACACACCGCTCGCGCTTGTACGTGCTCTTGAATTTCTTGATCAAGTACTTCAAGCGCCGCATTATCTTTGATCATTGCGGTCCGTGCTTTTTGCAAGTGATCCATTATCTGTTGATGCTGTTGCTCGGCGACTTTTTGCTGATCAGCCAAGCGTACTATATTGGCTTGAATACCGCTGTCGTCATGATTCCGCAAATCTTCTATCGCCTGACGATGACCGGCTATTTCCTTGGCCAGCTGGGTGCGCTGATTGACCAGTTCAAAAGTACTTTCATGGGAACCTACCAGACTAGTCGTCAGGTTAATTAAATTATCGCGCAGCTTCTCTAATGTTTGATGGCGCTGCCCCAAACTGGTGAATTCAGCAACCATAGCGTCTACTTGCTTGCCTTGCACTGCTAGCTGATCTCCGCGACGTCGAACCCCCATAATCGGTGTCTGCTCATGAATCGAGGTGGTAGATCCTTCGGTTTGCAGCATGCAGTCATAGGTCAACGCACGCTCTTGCTTTAGTAGCTCTGTTTCAGTTTCAACAGCGATCACCCCGCCCAGTGCGCGGTTCATATAAGCTTGCGCATGCTCGTTATCGGTATCGATAAAATGCACGAGGGAGTTGGGCTTATGACGGTTGAGCCAATCTCTGGAGCGGGTGGTGTTAATGATACGACAGCCTTTTAAGTGCCGTCCTTTACGACGATAGAGGGTTATGGCCTCCTTCACATGGTCGGCATCAACGATCAGCGCTTCACGCCTCGCGCCTAAAAACGACTCAATCGCAATTCGCCATTTATCATCATTTATATCGACCATTTCACAGACTGGGGTGGACTCAATCCCATAATCGGCCAGCAGTGCCATTAACTCGCGAGTATTATGGCGAACCGGAGCTTTACCTTGTTTGAGTTGCTCTACCTGACCTTTTTGATTCTGAATATTACTGCGTAACTCATTGATACGAATTACTGATTCTTCGAATTTCCTACCAATATCACGTCTGATAGTATCTACCTGCCCCTTAAGCTCAGCTAAAGTGCTATCAACCTCTACTGGCTCAGCTGGCCAACTGCTGGCCAACATATCTTCCCCACTGCGCCAAAGAGTGACGCATTTATTGACTAAAGGAGCAAATTTTTCAGGTAGTAATTCAGCATGATCGGCAAAAACAACGGTGCTTCTCAGTAAATTATAGCTGTTTTGGATCTGATCTTTCACCACTCCCTCTTCATGAAGTTGCGCCGCTATGTTTGATTCTAATGCCTTTATTTGGTGCGCGGAATTGGTGTTATTCAATTGCGCCCTCGCATTGGCGAGATCTTGCATTAAAGTATTTAAATCACCAGAGTGCTTTTCCAATTCACTTTGTAAGTCAACTTCTTTGGCCTGGTTAGTCTCGATACGATCAGCGGCGCCCTCTTTTTTCAAATCGGCATTTTCGAAACGCGTTTCATGCACTACCCACTCATACTCGACGGCATTTTTTACGTTGCGCTTAATCCCTGAACACTGTTCTTGGACTTTTGTCAGCTGCTCAATCCTACTCGACACTTCCGCTGTTTTATCCTCCATCGCCCGGTATTCTTCAAGCGATTTACGAAACGCTCCGACATGCACAATTTTTTCTTCGAGTACAAATTCACGGATAAAACGGGTCGGACTATCGATAGGCACAAAACGCAGCGCATTTTTAAAGTTCTTGATGAATTTTTCTTCATCATTTGGCCTGGCGCTATCTTCCGATAAATGCAGCATTAATTCTTTAACAAAGCGGCTGGCTCTTTTTTCTAAAATCATTTCTGGAGCTTGTTTAAACAGCTCTTGCTTCACTTGATCCCAGTCTTTTGGGATGCGCCCAACGCCATCCTTCAATGTAAAGTCATCTAACTGCACAGAGAAATTTGGGATGATGAAACGGCCTAGTATCTCCTCATCTGGAGAGGCGGTATTGGCATTAATCGCTATGCCCACACATGTTTCAGTGGCGGTTTCTGTATCAAAAAAACTCAGCGCCAAATAAGAGACGGAATCTTCGCGCGCGCTGCCTTGCTTGCCGCCATCATCCATAAAGCCTAAACAATAAGTGCGCAATGAACGCTCACTTTTTTGTCCTGCGGATGCGTTAAAACTTAAATGGCGTTTATTCCCCCCCAGCAGCACGGTTTGAATCGCATCTAACAGTGATGATTTTCCGGAGCCATTGGGACCGACGATCGCAACATTACCTTTAATCGGAATTTCCACCGCACCTAATACATACCAGTTAACGAGGACTATACGATTAAGCTGTTTCATTCTTACTCTCCATACTATTGCTATCTACACTGCTATTAGCCAAGTGGCCATCCTCACTGGCTGCCGCACTGTGTTGAGCACCCTCTTGCTCAGTATCGTCTAATTCTTCCAGCGCCTCTTCCTCTGCACTTAATGCATCTCTGCTGTGCTCAGGATCACACAACAATTCAATTTGCTTGATATGGTCTTCCACTACTACTTGGCGAATAGTCGGCAAAATACTGAATAATATATTCTTAGCATTGCCCTCTTCCATTTTCCCCCTCTCTATCAAACCGTGCTTGGCAAACAGTGAGATCAGCTCCTTGGTGCGCGTTTCATTGGGTAGGTCTTTACCGGTCAATGTCTCGAATAAGCTTAAAATTTCATCAGAGCTCGTAAAAGCTTTTCCACTTTCGATCTCAAAATTTTCTAACTTTTGCTCGTACATTTGACGCAGACATAACAAGATTAACGACTCATCTAATTTCAATTTTAAATTGCGCTCATCTCCCTGCGGTAAAATTCCTAGGTACGCTTCGTCGGGCTGATAAATAAATGACCAGCCAAGGGCGGAAAATAAATTTTTAAAATACTCTATATGTGAGGATATTAAAAAATAGCTCTCGCGATGTGAGCTACGATCAGCGTGAATAAACTGATTGGTCATCAATAGGTTTGCTGCGCGAATAAAGTCTTGCTCTTGATACTTATCACTGCGATTGATATATTTTTGAAGATCGCTCAGCATTATTTAGATCCTTGTTTGGTAGAGTGGATGGTAAAATCTCGACATACAACCATGTCGTCTACCTCAGTGTAATTGTCTTTAAATTCAATCTGGTATTTCTCGTGTGTGGCCTTGCCTCTCTTTCCCAGAGAAGCCAAGTGTCGAATATAACTAAAACAAATATAATCTTCGATACTCTCTATTGAAAATTGCTCAGCGGACAAGCTCTTTCCCGGGCTTAAGTGCCTGTGCAAATAATTTTCGATTCGATCGACACGCACTTCTCGTCGCTCTTTATAGCTTTTAAATAACTCGCGAAGTTCGAGTACTTTAGGGTCAATAATTTGCTGATGAATAACTCTTGGAGCCACCTGAATTTTTCGTCTGATCGGCGATCTAATACTACTCGGTGATAAAAAGCCGCTATTTTCTAGCTGGGTGATCGGCTGTTGATCGAGTAAAAGCGGATTTTTAGCCACGGCACTGATTAAACGAGATAGCCTGGAGGCCATGCCCGGCGAGGTCTTATCCATATAGCGAATAGTGTCAGCTACCCGTTTTTCCAATTTGTATCTAAAGTCATCAATACTGTCTAAACGTTTATCGACCGAGTCAAAAATACGGATGATACGGTTGATATGGGTGTGTACCATCGCCTCAGCGTCTAGGTAATCATTTTCAAACTGTAACTGATAATGGTTAATTAGCTTTTCCAGCTTAATCGGATCAAACTGTAAATCTCGCAACAGTGAGATGATTTGTCGACGAAATCGAAAGGGGTTGTTTTTGGTTTTTAATGTCTTGTAATCAGAGACCAAAATTTGTTCGACAAAGGTATCAAAAAACTGTCGAACTATTTCCTGCGGGCTAGTCGATTGCGCTAAACTTATTTTAAGCTCTCGCAATCCGAGCAACATATCCGTTAAATGCGCACTGAATTCAGCGGAAGATTGGGCCGCTTCCTGCAGCGTAATACCACGCCCTTCAGGATCGTTAATCGCCGCTTCTAAAGAGCTTAGCACATTGAGCACGGCACCACCGTACGAGCGCTTTTCCATTTTAGCAATCGCCACTAATGAGCGGAGCAAATAGCTATTGGAAGGCGCCATTAATACATAACTTTTGTATATTTGCTGCTCTTCTTCCAACCAGCCTGTCGAAACTAAGCGTCGGTAGATTCGATTTGCATATTCAGCCGTTGAACGCGGCGGTTGATAATCGTCTTCAGTGTCTTCCGCTTCTCTTTGCCATTTTCGCAGGCCGATACGGACCACCGCATTTTCAATCGTGGAACGCACCAAATCTTTGGCGATAAAAGGCTCTATTAAATCTTCATCGAAAAAAAGATCTGCCAATTCGATGAGCACCGTTTGGTATATATGCCTATTTTGTCCGGAAAATGGGACAAATAGGTCTTCTGGAAGCTTATTAAAAAGCATCGATCACCTAGTTACAAAGTTAGGGGTATTGTCTTGTGTTATGCCACACAGCCGCAAAACCATCGATTAAAACCGAGGTTTTATTATTCTGGGCAAATATAACAGACGATTTTAGCTTAGTCTTAGACGACAAAAAAGGCTTTAACGGGGCATAGTTAGATTAATTCCACATTTACTCTCGATTACCTGGGTTCGAAAATAACAATGCCACCAAGAATATATAATTTTCTCTGATTTTATTTCTTTGACAAAAAAAAGCCTCGATATTAATCGAGGCTTTTTCCTAGCTCACTTTACCTAACTAGGGCAATTTTAGTCAATGATCAAGCTACCATTACTTAGTAACTCATTAATAATTTGTTGATCATTTAAACCACCACTCATCAAATCTACTCCTTTTAGAAGGATTGTTTGATCGATTTGACCACTGTTGCCGAAGTCTCCATCTTTATTAATATGCACTAAAGTATCGCCCCCTTGAGATTCAAAATTTAAGTAATTATCGAGGTTACTGGAATTTTCACCGGTGAGAAAATCAGACAGATCAAGCTTGTCACCTTCAGCGACATTAAAATCTTCAATAGTATCAGTTTCAACGACGCTGGCGTTAAAGCCATCTAGATTGAAGGAAAATCTATCAGCACCGCCATTGCCGATCATAAAGTCATCACCTAAACCGCTGACAATTAAATCAGCGAGAGCAGTACCAGTGTACATATGACCGGGAGCGACCACAGACCCCACCAACTCAGCAGACAACTCTGCCAGCGTCGATGGCGTGATGGGCACTAGCTCAGTACCTGCTTCACCGTCGTAGGCGATGGGGCCTAAGTACAGAGCATTAGCATCATTTGCAATGGCCACCGCATGCGACTTGATGTTATTGGTATCGACAAACTGCTGCCAGGCGACCTGCTCGGCTGCATCAATAACATACGATGGGTGAGGCTCGCCATCGGACAGGCAGTAAGATACGTTTTTCGCATTTAGTAATTTACCATCCGTATTGAAGGCAGCTTTCATTCCCTCTAATGCTGCATCATAGCTAGTACCGCCATCAGGATCACTAATATCATCCAGTCTAATCAGTGCTTCCGAAATTGTCATCCAAGTGGAACTTAACACTTGCTGGTCATAATTGAAGGTCGCTAACTGAACTTTAACCTCACCAACCTCCTGATATTTAGTAAGCATATCGGCTAAAGCTGATTTAGCCGCTTCAAGACGCGTAGTATCGTTAAAACAAACACTCATACTGCTGGACATATCTAACATGATTAATACGTTAGTACCTAAAGACTGCCCTACTATCGGCACAGGCGCTTCAATATGCATAGTTAGTGTTGCACTTGATGTATCACCATCATTATCAGCTAATGTAAAGCCGAAGGTATCATCAGCGGCACCTGTAGCGGCAGACATTGATTGATGAATATAACTGCCATCAGTCATATTTAACGAGAATTTGGCAGGGAGTGTTGTTGTCACATCCAACTGCGATCCAGATATAATAGGAAGACCTGCATCATTGGTAATCTGATTTGCGTCTGCATCGTAAGTAAATTTGACTAATGTATCGACTCCATTAACATCCATTTTAACAGTGATATCTTGAACATGACCACCGTCGGCACCAAAACCACCACTTCCCAGCAGATTACCACTGTACGGAGGAATAACAACACTACCTTCTAATGTAGCCTCTAACCGACTTAAGTCAGTCACAATGACCGCATTTGTATCGCCATTGTTATGATTACTGCCATTATGGGCGATAGGGTTTAGCTTTGCCACCGGTACGTCACCACCTATCCCAAATGCTATTGAGTTTATATGATTAGTATTTAAGAAATTCGTCCAAGTTTCCTCTTCTTTTCCTTGAATACCATGATCAGGATTATCATCATCTGTTTTAGGATCGGTGTTGGCCAATGTTTCAGTGTCTCCATCTGAAGCGGTTGGAGCACCATCGGACACAAAGTATGAAACATTCTGAGCATTACTTAATGCCCCATCATCATTAAATGCATCTTGCATGACACTTAAGGCAGCATCATAATTAGTATAACCATCAGGATAATGATTTTTAAGTGACGTTAAATAATTATGTGCCTCTTCAGCAGTCATCCAAACATCACCGTGTTTTTCAGCCGCTGCAGCGAACGTTACAATCCTAACCCGAACATCTCCTAGCTCTTCATATTTTTTAACTAACCTTTCCAATGACTGCAGAGAAAGCTCTAAACGGCTTAGACCATTAACACCTGACGGATCTTTCATGCTGCCGGACAAGTCCAAAGCTATCATTAAATTAGTATTAACACTCGGCACACCGACTGACTGAACACTATCAATTGCAGACGGCATATCATCTTCAACTTTAACGACGAAGCTAGCAGTTTGTGGCTGGTTAACACCATCGCTGACGCTGAAACCAAACTCAAGATCAAGTATGTTTTCTTGCTGCCCTTGTTCATGATCGAGAGCTGCGAGTAATTTAACTGTGTAAGAGGCACTATGGCTACCTCCAGCAGACGCTACTGAGCCTAATGTTACAGTTGCTACCACTTCATTTGAATGCTCTGTCGCGCCTGTTAACACCCCTGAGCCTGCATCCCAACTCCAAACAACATTTTCGCCACCAGAAGTCACTCCGTCAGGTCCTGTCAAAGCGAAACTGAAGCTATCACCGCTACCCAAATCAACGAAGGATAAAGTACCCGTAGCTGAGGCACTATCAGTAGTATCAACTGGATTACCATCATCATCTTTAATACCGTTAGTTAACCCTTCTTCAGATATTACAGCATCAGTCCCCGTTAAATTATGCGGCGTATCATTATTG
>ASZJ01000054.1 GCA_000416275.1 Osedax symbiont Rs1 | reverse complement strand
ACCGGTGATAGGAGTCCAGTTCGCGCCATTATCGGTGCTGTACTCAAAAACACCTGCAGCATTGCCGGAGTCGAAGTAATCGGCATCCAGTGCAGTGCCATCAGCTAAGGTCAAGGTGATGCTACTATTTTCCGCAGCTTTACCGATAGATACTGTGAACACGGCATGATCGCCTTCATCTACATTGATGTTGTTATTGGCCGCTGTTGGATTAATCGTTAAGCTCGTATCATCATTATCGATAATAGTGGCTGTACCCGTCGCTGTAAGGGTTTTACCATTGCTGGACAAGCTGGCATGCAAACTGAACAACTCATTATTTTCATCGGTTGAGTCATCGATAGTATCAGTGCGAACTAATAGACTGCTGTTGCCAGCGGCGACTGAGATCGCGCCAGTCACATTGTGCCAAGTCGTGCCACCGTCTGTACTGTATTGGAAGAAACCGGCACTCGCTGAGTCGAAGTAATCGGCATCAATTGCCGTTCCATCTGCTAGCATCAAGGTGATGGTGCTGCTTTCTCCGGCTTCACCGATGGAGACGGTAAACACGGCATTCTCGCCTTCGTCTACATTAATGTTGTTGCTCGCGGCATTCGGGTTAACGGTTAAGGTCGTGTCATCATTATCGATAATAGTAGCAGTACCCGTTGCTTTATAGTCGACACCATTACTGCTCAAGGTAGCTTTTAAGTAGAATGACTCATTATTTTCATCGGTTGAATCATCTATCGTATCGGTACGAACCAGTAGATCACTCTTACCAACACCAACTGAGATCGCACCAGTCACATTGTGCCAAGTTGTGCCAAGTAACACCATTGTCGGTGCTGTATTGGAAGACACCGGCATTCGCCGAGTCAAAGTAATCGACATCAAGGGCTGTGCCATCTTCAAGCGTTAATGTGATTGTACTATTAACTGCGGCTTTCTCTACGGACACAGAGAAAACAGCACTATCACCTTCAGTGATGAAAATACCGTTGCCATTTGTTTGTGGATCAATTTTGACGCTAGGCTCATCGTTATCCAAAATCAAACCTGTTACAGAAACACCACCTACGGTAAAAGGTACCGTTTCTGTAAACTCATCTTCTAAATCATCGATAGTAGGAAGAGTTGCTGTAAATGAGTCAACTCCTTCAGGCACTGTAATTGTTCCGTCACCATTATTAACAACCCCACGACTAAAAGTAAGCTGGGTATAATCAAATACTGATGCAGTTCCACCACCGATAGCAAAAGAAAAAGTAACCGAAGTAACAGGGATAGAGTCTAATGTAATTGTAAATACTAAATCATTACCTTCAACAACTGCTCCAGCTGTAGCAGCAGGTGTGATTGAAGAAACTACAGGCTGAGCGATCAATTGTGGATCTAGTAATGGAGCGACGTTATTAGCGCTTGTGCCAATTGTGGCATAACCCGCAGACGGATCGACTTCAGCACCTGTTCTTGCGGTGCGCACAATTCTTGTACCGCCACCCCCGTCAAACGAATCTACAGCTGTAGCGCCTGCCGCTGTAGCTTCGCCTAATTCTGTTGGATCTTGACCGGATAGCAATGCTTGTTGAATACTTTCCAGCGAGGCTAAATCGGAAGGTGATACTACTTGATCTTCAACGGCTACGTCTTGCGCCGTAGAAAATGTATCGCTGGTCGGTGTCCATGCTTGTCCATCTGCAATTTCAACCACATCACCGGTAGTCATTTGCAATTCAACTTTCGATCCCGCTGAAGCAGTTACCACTTCACCATCAAAAATTTCATCACCAATTGACAATACACGCTGGTTTCCATTCACATCTGTCGCTACTGCAGTACCAACTAATGAGCTAACCTTTCCAATTACAGCCATTTCAATCACCTTTTAATATCATTGAGGCCATAATAGAGAATTATAAACAAAAAAAATACTGTACCTAGGAACAAGTAATCTTCTTATTTTTCAAATACTTAACAAAACATGAATGATTTATTAACACAAAATTAACCACTTGCTGATTTGCTACCTAGTTGATTAGTTTTCTGTACTTGCTTAAGATTTTAAAAAGTCTTATTTAGCACAATATTTTAACGAGTTAGCTTTACAGGCGAGGATAGTTGATCTTAGACAGCTAAACACTGCAACCGTTAACCCAGAGCAGACACTTCTCTGTGTGCCCAGTAGGATGAAGAACTAAGAGGCTATTTGCTTATTCAGAAAACTTGATCAGGACTGATTTCTACCGATATTCTCTTTCGCCGAGACAGACTCTTAGTTACCCACAGGGAAGATGCGAGACTTGTTCAGATGCCCCCAAAGTGAGAGGTATACTAACTCCGCTATTTCGCCGTTTTTCCACATACTCCTTCGAAGGTGACGTTATGCTGAGGGCTCTACTTAATGTACCTAAAAGTAAGATTTATTCGCGCCAAGCTAATTCTTTTTCTCACCGGTAGCGAATGCTGCCAATTAGCCTGCAAGCTCCCGCTCATTTGCAACAGCGAGCCATGCGCTAACTCTAGGGACATATCAGCTGCATCTTTTTGTTTATGCCGAAGCTTGAAGCAGCGCTCAACTCCTAAGCTTATAGAGGCTATACTGGGGTTTGTGCCTAATGCAGGCTCATCATCACTATGCCAGCCCATTTTATCCAATCCATTACGATATAAATTAATTAGCACCGCATTGTAACTAACGCCTGTCACAGCTTCTATATATCGCTTTAACTGCAACACCTTGGGATGGTAACTGTCTGGAGTGAGACTAAGGTTTGAATATTGATAATTTATCGATATTTCCGACTGATAACAGTGCATCCTTGGCATCAAATGCGATTTCCCAAAGACGGTAATTTGATCATGTCGCCAAGGGAGCTCGGTTAAGAAAAGCTCAAGCAGATTATCTGCTTGAGCAAGACTTAAAAAATCTTCATCTATTGCCAATTCCCCATCGACAATCGGTATTATTTTAAGAGCCACTAGCTTGTTAGCTGACAGTGACAGTGACAGTGTTTAGGGCCTGGGTCACATCCGCAATAATATCTTCAATATTTTCGATACCGACTGAGATACGAATTAAATCTTCACTGACACCCGCCGCCGCTAACTCTTGCGGGTTAAGTTGGCGATGAGTGGTCGTCGCCGGGTGACAAGCTAACGATTTGGCATCACCAATATTAACTAACCGTAAAATCATTTGCAGTGCATCAATAAACTGGCCACCAGCGGCCAGACCACCTTTCACCCCAAAGCTTAGAATCCCCGAGGCTTTGCCACTGCATATTCTCTGGCAACTCTCTTGGTATGGGCTATCTGCTAGTGCAGCATAATTGACCCAGTTTACTTTAGGGTGCTGCTGTAAAAAAATTGCTAACTTTTCGGCGTTTTCACAATGCCTCTCCATTCTCAGCCCCAAGGTTTCTAAACCTTGCAGGATTTGAAAAGCATTAAATGGAGAGATAGCAGCCCCCGTATTACGCAGTGGGACGACCCGACAGCGACCGATATAAGCTGCAGGACCAAATGCCTCAGTGTAAACCACACCATGATACGATGGGTCGGGGGTATTCATGACGGGGAAGCGTTCAGCATTAGCCACCCAGTCAAACTTCCCCGAGTCAACAATCATTCCGCCGATCGAGGTACCGTGCCCACCGATGTATTTTGTTAAAGAATGCACGACAATATCGGCACCTAATTCAAAGGGGCGGCACAAATAGGGAGTCGCTACCGTATTATCGACGATCACCGGCACTCCATATTTATGCGCTATTTCAGAAAGTCTGACAATATCAACCACATTGCCCATTGGATTGCCGATTGACTCGCAAAAGACAGCTTTAGTTTTATGATCAATTGCCGCTTCAAATGCTGCAAAATCATCCGCAGGAATTAACCTAGCTTCAATGCCTTGTTTGGGAAATGTATGGGCAAATAGATTATAGGTACCGCCGTATAATTGGCTGGTGCTCACTATGTTGTCCCCCACCTCACACAGACACTGAATGGCGTAAGTGATGGCAGCCATACCAGAGGCGACAGCAAGCCCACCTACTCCACCTTCCATTGCTGCTACGCGTTGCTCCAACACGTCAGTGGTTGGGTTCATAATCCGAGTATAGATATTCCCCGCCACTTTTAAATCGAATAAATCAGCGCCGTGTTGAGTGCTATCAAAAGTATAAGAGGAAGTTTGATAAATAGGCACTGCGGCTGCTTTAGTGGTTTCTTCGGATTTATAACCATGGTGCAATGCAAGAGATTCCAGCTTCATTTTGTAGTCCTTTTGATGATAGATGAGATGTTGTAGCTAAGATTACCTAATTTTCTAGCACTCGAATACTGAAATTTATTAATTATTTAATGAATTTTATTCATTGCTAGCTAGGAAGTTCCATGCTAACTAAGGCTAAATTCAACGAATTTGTTACTGTGATGACGTTTGAAATACTCTTGCAACCTTATCCATCAATATTATCAATTAAGCTACCCATATAAAGTCTATTACTCAATAATTAAAATCTAACCCGATAGCCAGTGCTTTCGCTAACACCTGAATCCGTGGACTCAGGTGTAAACAACCTAAATTTGCTGATAGAGTTGAGAACCTGAATCTTTAAACTCTTGTGCCTTTTTCTGCATACCTTTCTCAACTTCTCTACTTATCGCAGCAATGGCACTATCATCGAGCTGTCGTACTTCTTGGCTAATTTTCATCGAGCAAAATTTCGGCCCACACATCGAACAAAAATGCGCCACTTTGGACGAGTTTTTAGGTAAAGTCTCATCGTGATAAGCACGTGCGGTATCTGGATCTAACCCTAAATTAAACTGATCTTCCCACCTGAATTCAAAGCGCGCTTTACTCATCGCATTGTCCCGAATCTGTGCGCCTGGATGCCCCTTGGCTAAATCAGCCGCGTGGGCCGCTAATTTGTAGGTGATAATGCCGGTTTTTACATCGTCTTTATTAGGTAAGCCTAAATGCTCTTTAGGTGTCACGTAACAAAGCATGGCGCAACCAAACCAGCCAATCATCGCCGCTCCTATTCCCGATGTTATATGGTCATAGCCTGGTGCGATATCTGTGGTTAGTGGACCCAAGGTATAAAAGGGTGCCTCATCGCATTCTGCTAGCTGTTTATCCATATTTTCTTTGATCATATGCATAGGCACGTGCCCCGGGCCTTCAATCATCACTTGAACATCGTGCTGCCAGGCAATTTTAGTGAGCTCTCCCAGTGTTTCTAGCTCACAAAATTGCGCCTCATCGTTAGCATCCGCGATAGAGCCTGGACGCAGCCCATCGCCTAACGAGAAGGAGACATCATATGCTTTGCATATCTGACATATGTCTTCAAAGTGAGTGTATAAAAAGTTTTCCTGATGATGGGACAGGCACCATTTTGCCATAATAGACCCACCCCGAGAGACAATGCCCGTCACTCTTTTAGCGGTCATCGGCACATAGCGCAGCAATACACCGGCATGGATAGTAAAATAATCGACCCCTTGTTCCGCCTGTTCAATTAAGGTATCACGAAATATTTCCCAAGTAAGATCCTCAGCAACCCCGTGCACTTTTTCTAATGCTTGGTAAATAGGCACTGTACCTATCGGTACGTGGGAATTACGCACAATCCACTCGCGCGTTTCATGAATATTTTTACCGGTTGAGAGGTCCATAATCGTATCTGAGCCCCAACGCGTCCCCCAAGTCATTTTTGCAACTTCCGCTTCAATAGAAGAGCCGAGTGCAGAGTTTCCTATATTGCCGTTAATCTTTATCAAAAAATTCCTACCGATAATCATCGACTCTACTTCAGGATGATTAATATTCGCCGGTATAATTGCGCGACCACAAGCGACTTCCTCCCTGACAAACTCGGCGCTAATTTCTGCAGGTAAAGTGGCGCCAAAATTTTGCCCAGGATGCTGAAAATTCAGTTCAGGATTCGCTTTAGCTGCAATCAATTTCATATTTTCACGAATCGCAATGTACTCCATTTCAGGAGTAATGATGCCTTTGCGAGCATAGTGAAGCTGTGTGACATTCGCCCCTTTTTTAGCCCGGCGCGGGTTGCGGTCAAGGTTAAATCTTAGAGCGTCTAGGCGGTGATTATCCGCTCTTGCCTGACCGTAGTCTGAACTTAAGCCGCTCAGCAGCTCAGTGTCATCTCGCTCAATAATCCATGCTTCGCGCACACTTGCCAACCCTTTGCGCACATCAATGACTACCTCAGGATCTGTGTAAGGCCCCGATGTGTCATACACCATCACTGGCTGATTTTTTTCAGCGGATTCGGTTTTAGAAAATGACGCGGGAGAATCGGCGAGATGAATAGCCCGCATCGGCACTTTTATATCTGGCCGACTTCCCTGAATGTAAACTTTTGTGGAACCGGGGAAAGGTTTAATCGATTCGCTATCGACAACCGCAGTAGAACTGAGATGGGTACTAGATATTAGCTTGCTCATACAGTGATCCTCTATATTTAGACAATTTATTCAGTGCGCTGAATTTTATAAATAAATGTCATGCCTAGAGGCAAAATTGATGACCATTGCTGTTGATCAATATAATAAAACTAACTAATTAAACGCAAGAAGTCACGCCAAATTAAAAAAGCTAAAACTATCCTTCAAACTAGCTTCACAGCGTAAGATAATTTTTTTACAACACCATTGAACGGTCCTAACTGCAAGCTTATATGCGTCCTGCACTCGCTAAACAAATGCATTCATGCATAAAACTCTTAGGCTCAATGGATATTTTTAAACTGTTGTAAAATCAATAGCTGATGCTAAGCGCCGCTTGGAAGTCACTGATTCAGGTTCAATGAATAGGTTTTGGCCCTACTTTTATTATCAATAGCTTGTTTCCTACGCCGGTATTAACCGGATCAGGTTCGCGGGTTGGTATTACACCTCTCGTCCCCCTATAAAAGAGAGAACCCCGACAAGACATTTAAGATCACTATATAGCTTATCCCGGTAATGTCTACAGCTCCTACCTGAATCCGTGAATTCAAAGCGAACACAGAGTGCAAGGCATTGGATTTACAGTGGAATTAAAAAATCTTAGCTGCAAACGTAGATTCAGGTAAGATAAAGATAAAGCATTAAGCGAAGCTAGTTTGCGTCTGTTAAAACAACATATTTATATTTTATTAATATTCAGGTTGATATAGTCAATAATACAAATCATCATTATATGCTGCTGCTTTGTACTAACTCTATATGACTTATTTGCCAGCTTATTCATTTTATTAAAATTCCGACCCTCGAGGTGTGATGTTTAAATTACTTATAATTGAAGACAGCATAATGATGCAAAAAGTCATTAAGCATGTTGCTGAAGCAGAGCTAAACTGCGCGTATGATCTCGCTTCCAATTTAGCCCAGGCAAAAGAGTTCATCACAGCTAACCAGTACTTTCTCGCCCTTGCTGATTTACACTTACCTGATGCTACAAAGGGTGAAATAGTCGACCTGCTACTGGATGCAGGCATCACTACTATTGTGTTAACCGCCTCAATGGATGAAAGAAAACGCAAGTTAATGCTCAACAAAGGGGTGCTTGATTATATTTACAAAGAAAACCGTGATTCCTATTTTCATGCGGTAAAACTTGCCAACCAAATACTTAAAAATAGAAATATAACCGTGCTTTTAGCGGACGATTCCAAAACGTTAAGGACCCATATTCGCCGCCAGCTAGAAAAAATGCTTTTTAATGTCGTTGAAGTAATCAATGGAGTAGAAGCCCTAATTGCACTTGATATGAACCCCAATATTGAACTATTGATTACCGATTTTAATATGCCAGAAATGAATGGTATAGAACTTATACGCGCTATTAGGAAAACAAAATCAAGGGATAGCTTCCCCATTATCGGTCTATCTGCTTCTAATGATCCAACGCTATCGGCTCAATTTATAAAATATGGGGCCAACGATTTTTTAACCACTCCTTTTATTCACGAAGAGTTCCAATGGCGAATTTTAAAAACCATGGAGCAAATAAAACTGATTAAAAAAATCACCGATTTAGCCAATAAAGATTATCTTACCGGCCTGTACAACCGCCGCTATTTTTTTAGCGCCGCGAATAAACTGCACAACAATGCGCTGCAAGCGCATTCGGAACTAGTTGTTGCACTGGTCGACATTGACTATTTCAAAAAAATCAATGATAACTATGGCCATGACAGTGGCGATGCTGTTTTGATTCAACTTTCTGCCATGTTGCAAAACAATTTTAAAGGCTTCACTGTGGCCAGATACGGTGGTGAAGAATTCATTATTGTTATTGAAAAAGTAGCCGTGAGACAATGCGCACAACTGTTTGAGCAGTTTAGATCTGATATTTCCAGCCGCAACTTCACCATTCCCGATGGTCATTTATCGCTCACTGTTAGTATAGGCGTTGCAGTGTTAGCGCAAGAGCCACTGGAAAATCTGATCAATAAAGCTGATATAGCTTTATATAAAGCAAAACAGACTGGCAGAAATAGAGTTATCTTTGATCAACTCGCTGTTAGCACTTAAAAATAGCCGACCGCTGCCTGCCACTTCACCAATGCTCCCTAGCCCGCATATTGCATGAAAAATGGTAAGTTCCGCCCTATCCCTTGATAGAATAGGGTTTACCACAAAACTACTTCGGATGAAGTAACCCGGAA
>ASZJ01000053.1 GCA_000416275.1 Osedax symbiont Rs1 | reverse complement strand
CATGAAAAATGGTAAGTTCCGCCCTATCCCTTGATAGAATAGGGTTTACCACAAAACTACTTCGGATGAAGTAACCCGGAACTTACCATGCCCAATTTTATACAATCCCCACTTAATTTCCACCCTGTTGACGGACTTACTGTACGCGCCAGTTTTGATGGTGGCTCTATGTCATCTGATTTTGGTGCAATACTGATGCGGGAGACGGCACTTCAAAGTCAACTGCTAACCAAACTTGCCGCTGCTATCAGCGACTCTCGCAGACAAACACATATCAAGCACTCTATGCAGGATCTCATTACTCAAAGAACTATCCAGCTTGCCTGTGGCTATGAAGATGCTAACGATTCTAACTCTCTACGCAAAGACCCTATGTTTAAACTGGCTCTGGGAAAAAAGCCATTAGACGAAGAACAAGATTTGGCCCACGGATCAACTTTCACTCGATTAGGCCAAAATGTTGATAGCAAAGATTTATACCGCATGGCTCAAGCGTTTATTGATCATTTCATGGATAGCTATAGCAAAGATCCCAGCATCATCATTCTTGATATGGATCACACTGAAGATCAAGTATATGGCCAACAAGAACTGGCATTGTTCAATCGTTATTACGGCCATTATGGCTATCTGCCACTTACCATTTTTGAGGGTTTTAGCGGGAAGTTGATTGGTACCTATCTTCGTCCAGGTAAACGCCCTACAGGGGCAGAAAATGCGATGATAATGAAACGCGTTATACAACAAATTAGATCGCGCTGGGCCAACGTTCACATCGTTTTACGTGGCGACGGCCACTTCTCCAACCCTGAATTAATGCAATTAAGTCAAGATGATGACAACATGGACTTTATCTTTGGTGTGCCCGGTAATAAAGCGTTGTCTCCCATGGCGAGTTCTTTACTAACAGCCGCTAAACACTGCCTTGATGAGAAGCGCCACAACGCAAAGTTGGTAGGTCAACCAGAACCCTATAAAGTGCGCTTATATGACGAGTTAGACTATAAAGCCAAAAGCTGGATGGGTATTGAATGTCGTTTAATTGTAAAAGCAGAAGTGAACCTGCTAGGCAAGAACCCTCGTTATATTGTCACCTCTATTACCAATGCCAGTCCTGAGACCCTGTACTGTGATTTTTATTGCGCTCGAGGACAAGACGAAAATTTCATCAAGCAGCTGAAAAATGATATGGCCTGTGATCGCACTTCTGATCAAGGCTTTTTGGCAAATCAATTGCGGCTTTTCTACTCTGCTGCGGCCTATGTATTAATGCATGAATTCCGATTAGAAACATTAAAGGGTACGGTATTAGAGCGAGCAGAAATGGGTACAATACGCTTAAAACTATTCAAAATTGCGGTGCGAATTGTTCAGTATAAAGATAGAGTGAAACTGATGTTGCCAAGTTCTTGCCCCGTTTCTGAATTGCTAAAACGCGTCACTGACATTCTTTATTCCAGCAGACTCCTCAAACCTGGATAGCCCTGCATCTTGATAAAATTCAGAGTTTACAACACGAGCATTGAGGTTCGAGGGCAGCGTTTGGCTTCCGACTACGAGTTGTTCGAAAAACAACCAGTTCGGTGTACTTAGCTCCACTAAAAGTTTCTGAAATTTTAGATCTACCCAGCGGCTTAAGAAAAATTTGCAAGGCACTGCTATAAATGGAGTGACTATTGTCAAGTGACTAGTTGGTGC
>ASZJ01000052.1 GCA_000416275.1 Osedax symbiont Rs1 | reverse complement strand
AATTTTAGATCTACCCAGCGGCTTAAGAAAAATTTGCAAGGCACTGCTATAAATGGAGTGACTATTGTCAAGTGACTAGTTGGTGCAACATGCGGGCTAGCGAGCTGCGACTGAAAAACTTGCCCAYACTGGTGTTTATTATAGGAAATAAAGTTTCATATTAGAGAAATTTTTGCTATAAAAGATCTCTTTCATTAATTTTATTATTACTATATCGCAACTAAAACACCGATAATATTTTAAGCGGCTAGATACAATTAAAAGATTTTGTGCGCCATTTAATTGATTTTCTACCTCCAAAAAATATCTTAAGCCACTGATTTAAAATTAATTATCATAAACATTGATCATCTACCAATAATACAGGTAACTAACATGGCATCTATCCAACATTTATTGGCTGCTCGTTCAGCGGCAATTTCTGCAACTCAAGGTGGCGCTCCCAAGGCAACAAGCAATCAATTTTTTGGAGTCGGGCCCATTACTGACATGACCTTAAATGAGGTAGATGCCAGGCTATTAGGCTTCGAATTTGATGCTTGGTTGGAAGAAAACTATCCTAAGCTGGATGACCTAGGCAACCCTATTGGCAACTTCACTAAGGCGGAACTGGCACGAGGCATGCATCGCGGCTACCCTGCTGATAAAGTACTAAATGACATGATGCGAGAGATGCATCGCTATTTTGGCTTTCCATTAAAAAATAAAATGGCAGTCGGGTTAGGTGGTGGCCACAGTGGTTTTACCTCAACAGCAATGCACATGATGACTGCTAACGATCCACAGCAAATTGTATTTATTGATACTCCTAAGCCCGAATCAGATGCCGCGAAACAAGGTGGGTTTTTCAGACAATCTTGGGGAGCACAGCTGACTGAGATGCAGCGCTATGCAAAAAATGGCAATCAAAACCGCTTACTGTTTGCCGAAGGTGAAGGCATGATTCCCAGTGCTGAATACCTACAACAGCAGGGCGTAAAACTATTTTTTGGGGTGGGCCATGAAACCACCGGTGCTACTTGTTACACCGAAAACGAAATTAAAAACTTATTAGCTTGGATCGATTTAGATCCGCAACATCACCATGCTGTGATTGATGCCACTTCGATGCTAGGTGCGATGCCATGGTCAACTGAGCTAGTCAGGCAAATGTTAGACAAATGCAATATGTTTATGCCTTTTCAAAAAGCGATTGGTGGCATATCTGGCTACTACGTTATTTCACTGACACCGATGGCGCTGCAATTAATTGACCACAATCAGCAACAGCCGTCGTGGGCCATTCCCAGACAGTTAAAAATATCCGTACCGGTCAATGGAGCACTGCCCCTTAGCAGTAAAAAAAGCACTGCTCTGGGACCCATTTACGACCCTAAAAAAGGCCAAATGCAAGGCGGCATTATCAACACCTACAGCACCTTAGCCTTTGCCGAAACCACTTTCGGAATATTGAGAAACGAAAAAAATATTGGCGATGTCGCCACCTTGAACCAGCGTTCGATTGACAATCGCAGCTTGGTCGGTAAATGGGTAGCAGCGAACCCTCTGTTTGATTTAGGGGTCGCCAGTCCAGATTCTCGAGGTGCGGCTGTTACTTTGTTAAAGGTGGTAGACCCAGATATTGAAGATCCTACAATCATCCAAACTATTGTGACTAAATCTAAGCAACTGCTCGGCTATGATGGCATTACTCATATTGATGGCAGCCATGAAAAAGGATTGGATGTAGCACGTTATGTGAATGCATTTCCGGGATCTCCTGGTGACTATCGCGCCTGGATAGGTGGAATACGCGATCAATCTGATATATCTGCTTTGTTGGACAACATCAATTATTGCTACTTGCGGGCCAAAATAGCCGTCATTGAAGAGCTATTAGAGGCGCAAGGAGCAAGCTTTGAAAGTGCGGTGGCGTTAAACACTGATCGATTAAGCAGAGCCGATGACGAAAACCGCGCTTATACTGTCCTAATAGCTGATCTAATTGGTATGAAGTTTGATAGTCAAGGTAATGCAGACTACAGCGAAGTACGACAACATATAGAATCGAAAGGCGGCGTGTTCCACACAGGTCCTATCCCGCCTAATAGCCACTTAGAAACAGGTAAAATTCACTTTTTTTATCAACCTGAATTAAGTCGCGAAAGCGAATTACTTGCCCAGACTGCCCAAGGTCAATTTAACGCCACCATTGTCGCCGCCACATTTTTACCTAGCGCTGCTAAATTTGAGCTAGGTGGCGTACGCATCGGTGCTGGAACCGCAAATATGGGTTCTGCTAGCTGGGGAGGAGGCAATGGTGATGCAGGCGTTGCGCCATTGATGAACACCCCAAGTTTTAACTCCCGCGCGACCGCTCAGAGCACTTTTAAAGCGCTGCTAAAAGTACGGCCTAACTTGCAAACGCAAACCATGCACAACCTAGTTGTCAAAGGTGATTTCGATACTGGCAAGGACCTCGCCAAATTTCCCACCACTAAACTAGAAGGCCAGCGCTTAGCTGTTATCGGCTACGGAAACATTGGCCGAGAAGTCGCCAAACTAGGCGCTGCATTTGGCATGCAAGTATCAGTATTTGCCCGCCCACAACATCAGCGCTGGATAGAGTCCGAAGGTTTCGTATATGCTGCCACTATTATCGAAGCAGCACAGGACGCAGATGTGATTAGTCCACATACAGGACTTGGCGCATACAACCCTGAAACCCAAGCGTTTAGCAATGCGGGAATTATCAATGCCGCTGTGTTTTCTGTGATGCAACAAGGCGCCATTTTAATTAATTATGATCGCGGAGAAGTCGTCGATATCGACGCATTAGATCAGGCATTGAGTAGCGGCCAAATTAGTTATGCCGCTGTTGACGCCGACTTATTTAAAGACCCTAGCTCAGGTGATTTGTCTGGTCCAATGGTCCCTTATCGAAACATTTACCCTCAACATGCGGGAAAAATGGAACTGCTACCGCACGCTGCTGCAGATACCGAACACGTATCGAGGGTAGAGGGAGCAAAACAAGCTGTCGAGCAAATATTTGACGTCATCCAATACCGAAAAGTAACCAATCTAAAAGGTGACTTGCCGCTGGGCTATACTGATGCAGGCCCAACCACTGTCCATGGCGTTGGCAAAGTACGCGCGACAAATATCTGCGCCATCGATGCCGATCAGATTCAACAATTACGTCACAGCGCGCAGACCATGGCAGCCTTTTGGGGGGCGATAGATGCGACGGCTGACCCGCAGTGCCGCGAACAGCTGATTGCACAATACGCCGAGCAAGTAATATTGCAATCTAATCTATATCAGTCACTTATGCAGAAAAATGGCTTACAGGGCCCCTTTGCTAAATAAGCCTATATTGATAAGACAATAGCTCTAAACAAGCTATTAAAATCAGATATTTTGGCGTGCGACCAGTGACTACTGGGTATAACGACATATTTTCAATTGTCACCGTTATGCTAAACCTGAATCCCTGGCTTTAGAGTGAATGCAAAGCGTAAAATATTGGTATTACAGCGACTATTTTTCAAACTGTTGTAGTACCTATCGCTTATGCTAAGTATCGCATGGAAGTTACTGATTTAGTCCTAGAATCAGTTGCTGGAGCTAGAGTTATGTTAAGGTCAGAATATACAATGGTTAAATAAAATTGGGTTTTACGTGGATACTAAGATAAAACAAGAACTAGTCGATATTTTTTATGCCGGTGTCAATGCTGTTTCGGGGTTCCAAGCCACCCATAATGCACTAATCAGTGAAAGCCACTTCACTCCAGACTTTATTATTGCTGTCGGTAAAGCCGCCAGTGGCATGTGTGCAGGGGCCCTAACAGCGATGGCAGATCCCTGTCCGGCACTTCTGATCACCAAATATCAACACACTGATCAGATGATGCTTGATCACCCAACGGTCACTGTCATTGAGTCTGCCCACCCTGTCCCCGATAAAAATTCACTGCTAGCTGGTCAGGCGATGCTTAACGCTGTGTCCGATTTATCTGCTGGCAGTCAGTTATTACTATTGGTGTCCGGTGGTACTTCCGCACTCTCTGAGTTACTACCAGCAGAGATGAGCTTAGCCGAGTGGCAAAATTTGACGCAGAAGATGCTCGCCTGCGGGTTTAATATTGGCCAGATCAACGCTCAGCGCAAAAAAACCTCGTTGATTAAAGACGGAAAACTACTGAAAAACTTTACTGGAGAACAGCTTTTAGTCCTAGCTATTTCAGATGTAGAAGGTGATGACATTTCAGTAATTGGCTCTGGTACTGGCGATCCAAAACACGTCACTAGCAATAAGACACTAAAGCTAATTGGTACTAACCAAGTCGCCCGACAAGCATGCGCAACCACAGCCCAGGATTTAGGCTACCAGGTACAAGTTAATATTGAGAATCTCTATCAAGATATACATCGAGCAGCGGTTGAGATTGCGCAGCATCTCACTAGCGGACCTAAAGGGCTGTATATTTTCGGCGGTGAACCGACGGTCAATTTACCCAAAAACCCAGGCAGTGGAGGGCGCAACCAAAGCTTAGCTCTAGCTTTAGCACTGCATATTCGAGGTCTAGAAAACATCTATATTCTAGTGGCGGGGACTGATGGAAGTGATGGCCCTACCGATGCTGCAGGAGGCATCGTCGATGGACGGACTGTTCAAGATATAGCAGCGGCTAAAACGGCTCTTAAAGAAGCCGATGCCGGTAGCTGTTTACGCCAAACTGAGCATATATTTATAACCGGGCCAACCAACACGAATGTTATGGATTTAGTAATAGCTGTAAAATTATAGCTATCGACAGCCAAGTTTGACTTACATTTAATGCCGTATTAACAAGTCGTAAAAATCGCTTGGCACTGCCTAAAAAAAGGCCTATAGGTTAATGATATAACTACTAAAAAAACAAGCCAAAGCGCTCCTATACCAAAGAAGTTTAACACCAGACTTATTACAATATGCTGCAGAGCTCTGCGCTCCTTTTCACATAACTTAAGCCGGTTTAACAGGTGCTTTATCTAGGATTACTTCAGAGGCAGCCGCAGCTACAGCCGCATGCAGCTCCTTAGGCACTGAATCAGGTATTTGCACTTCCACGCGACGCTTGGCAAATTCAATATTATTTTCTGCGAACAGCTGTTGTACTCGTACATAGATTTCTTTGCGGATCATAAACTGGCCGCCAGGCTTGGCTGTAAACTTACCGCGAATTAACATCCCAATCTCATCGACCTCCAATACTCCCTGACTTTTAAAAGGCGCTATAAAATCTTTACCTAATTCAGGATGCTGCAATAATTCTTTACCCAACTTTTTAAACAGTTTCTTAATTTTATTAACATCGGTATCGTGAGGCACCCTAAAGCGCAGCTTCATGATTACCCAGTCGCGACTGAAGTTGGTGAGCGTTGAAATTTCACCATAGGGGATAGTGTGTTGCGCCCCCAAATGATGGCGCAGCCTTAAAGAGCGTAATGCGATGCGCTCAACGGTGCCCTTAATACCGCCAACATCTACGTACTCCCCCATGCGAAAAGCATCATCAACCAAAAAGAACAGGCCAGACACAATATCTTTGACTAAAGTTTGAGCGCCAAAACCAATCGCTAAGCCAATGACACTGGCGCCTGCCAATAGAGGTGTGGTGTTAACTCCCAAGCTGGCAAACACCCCAAACATGGCAAATACAACAATCACGAAAGCCGCAGACACTCTCAAAATTGGCAGTACTGTTGCCATTCTCGATAAGCCAACCCCTCCTTCGGATTCTTCCTCTTCTACATCTGGATTTTCAGCCGTTAATTTATAAGCGATATATATATCTAAAAACAACCAGACTACATAAGCTAATACAGGTACTGAAACTAATTCAATAAAGATCGCCAAGATGTACTCTGCCGTCCCCTGCTCAGAGAGGCTGCTATAATCAACCCCCCATAAAATTGATAAGCCAAACAAGCTGACACTGGCAAGTAATAATTGTAGCGCATGATTAACCTTGTCTTGTATTTCATACTGAAAGGATATTTGACGCTCGCTTAGCTGATCATTGACCGGCAAAAAATACTCCACTGCAGCAAGGACCCCCATGTTTAAAAAAGGTAAGAAATTAATAAAAACTAATGTAAAGGCCGCTGCATCAATATAATCTTCCTTTAAACCGAAATTCGCCAGCACATACTCTAGGGACAGCCACACCAAAACACTGATAATTATCACCATTTTTGGCCACGTCCGAATAAACCATAACTGTGATTGAGAAACTCTATCCCTGCCATTAAGTAGCATTTCTTCAAAGATATGCCTTGAACGCCAAACTAACCAGATAATTGAGCAGTAGAATAATAAATTAAACCAAAACCCGATACGACTGGAGCCCGGCCCAAAACCCAAGCCTAAATCGCGACTCCAATCTAAAAAGATATCCGAAGCGGCAATCAGCGAGATGATGATCAGCCTATTGGTGAGAATCTCCGCTTTAGGACATTTTAATTTATACAGTCTCAAGGTTTTATCTTTGGGCGAGAGTAATAAAGCAGCAATTAAAAACGCCAACTTAGCGATAAATATATAGTCGAGTATCGCCTCGGCAGTTATTTCTTCAATGTCGTTGAGAATCAACTCCTCAATCAGTGTCGCTGCAACAACATAAAATAACAGTAAGTTTAGCAGCCTGACGAATAACAACTTAGCTAGAGCATGCAGCTTATTTTTTAAGCTGGGAAGTTTATTGTCTAAAGTTATATCAAACTTTTTACGTAAAAATGCGGCGAGTAAAAAATCCAGGATAAAAGCAATCCCCAAACAAATCGACAACTTGGTAAAGAAGTTAACTAAATAAGCGTAACCAACTCGATCTTGACGAAAATTTGCTGCTATATTGCGCAGTGTATTCGCCATATTCGAGGTCAATTCAGCGGTTCTTTTAAAGGAGCTCTTTAATCGTTTAATTCCCTCTTTTAAAGTCACTGCATCGCTCGTCACCTGCTCATTTTGTTGTTTGTCCGCCAGTCCATTGAGCTGTTTATTGAGCATTGTTCGCACTTCTTTATCCGACAAATCAGATAGCAACACCGCCACCGATTCTCGAGTCAAAGTGACTGGTAACATGATTGGTTGCTCAATCACAACACTGGTGACTGTTTCTGAGGTCTCTGCATAGCTAGCACTACTAAAGATCAATAAAGTCATAGAAAGAAATGCGAAAAACACTTTGAAAAAAGTAACTATTGAAACGTTAAAAATGCCGATAGTTTGGCGGAACCGAACAGTTTGTAATTTAAACAACTTTATACCCTTGCGTGGTGATTTTAAGAAAAGTTCGATCTATTTACGATAGCAACCATCTGGCCTCCCTATACATCGGGGACTTGCCCAGTGGGCCTTTAGGCAACGATACCGTTTTTTTACAAAACATAGCAATAATATTATTATTCATCATACCAAAATTTTATTAATTTGGTACTTCCTCAATAAGTCTATTTGCTCTGATTTCGGATAAATCTCATTGGCGGCTTTACTTATTTAGAGACCTCTGCATAACGTTGTGAGCCGGTTTTTAACGCCGTATTACCGAGCGCAGCTATCATACTCTTTGGGTAAGTTATGCAGAGGTCTCATTTGAGTACTTAAACAAGTGCCGTACACTGTATCGGATACCTATTAAAAATATAAAAACTGAGCAAGAGTAACCTTTCACTTATGTACATAAGTTTACGCTAATTGACGGGGAATACGGTTGCGTTTTTGTGCTAGCTGCTTATATTTATGCTTCTTCTCGAAGTGATACCCTAATCTATCAAACGCTTCATTAATTTCTCGATAGACTTGTGACTCACTTGCCCTGGTAAATGACGGGGGGAGAATAATTGACCCTTGCATAAAATAACCTTATATTTAATACCTGAATCCGTAGCTGCAAAGCAAACAAAGCGCTGCTGCTATGTGGTGCAATTAAACCACTCATTCAGATAATATATTAAAACGTAGCTCTTACATTTTAACAAGCAAAAATCAGGCCAACTAGTTGTTTGTCGATTAAATAAGTAGCGATCTAGTTTTTTGTTGCGGGAACTTCACTGATTGTACTCCAGATAAAACCTAACAAACCCACCATCATCAACACCAAAAAACACTGTAAGTAAAAAATCTTAACGATAATAGTAGAAACAGAAAAACTTAATAATATTAACAAAGTAGCTTTTATTTTAACTTTTTTAGGTATGCATCTATGTTGCTGCCAATCATTAATCATTGGGCCAAAGTAGCAATGCTGCAATATTTTTTGATGAAGTGTAGGTGATGATTTAGCAAAACAACCTACGGCAAGTAGTATAAAGGGAGTAGTTGGTAGCAACGGCAAAAATATGCCGATTACCCCGGTAACAAAAAAAACTACTCCTAGTATGTAAATCACTAGCCGTTTTATAGAATTTTTCAACAGAATTACCTTTGCAAGATGTACGAGTCTATAGATGTTAGTCTAAAAACCCATAGCTTCAGTGGGTATTTTTCTAATCGCTGTAGAACCAAGAGCTTGCGCTATATGATACAGTGAAGACACTGATTCAGGTATACATAATACTGAGACCTCAGCATAACTTACCCAGGGGGTATGATAACTGCGCTCGGTAATACGGTGTTAAAAACGGCTCAATATGCTTATTCACACCAGTAATACCCATAAAGAGGGCATACTATACCCAAAGAGAGGGGCACACTGATTCCGCTATCTCGCCGGTTTTTTGCTTGCCTTACCTTCGCTCGCAACGTTATGCAGAAGTCTCATACTATTACTTTTAATCCAGGGAATCCAATGAAAGAAAATCCAATTTTAAGCAGTCTTAGATTTATCCTAAAGCCGATTGAAGACAACGCTTACTCTAATTCGCACTTAATTGAAATGATGCAAGACGAGCGTGTACAGCGCTATATAAGGGGAAATGCCCTTAATGATGATGAAGTAGTGATAGGATTGGCCAGATTCCACAGCATAAATAACAGCAACGGACTAGGCTTTTGGCTGATTTATGACGATCATCAAACCTGTGTGGGGATGTGCTTGTTGAAACCAATGCCCACCGAACAACCGACAGGTTTTATCGAGACAGGTTACTGGATAAAACCCGAGCACTGGGGAAAGGGAATCGCTGCAGAAGCTGCCAAAAGAATGGTTGAATACGCTTTCGTTGATCTAAATTTAAAACGCGTGACTGCGGTAGTTAACCCAGAAAACATTGGCTCTATTAAATCGCTAGAGAAAGCGGGCTTAACTCGCAGCGGAACAATAGTCGCCTACGGCACTGAATTACCCTTTTACTCGATAGTTAACGAGTGTACTAAAATGACCGGCACGCTGATCGCTAACCCAACAAACGGCAGAATAGAGTGACTATTACTATCAGTAACCCGCTTTACAAGACAAGCAAACACCTATTTCGCAGCGTTTGATCAACAGCGAAAACTGCTTAAAAACTTAGCAATTAGATTGCGAGTCCATGCCGCGGAACGTCCATTGACCCAAGCTTAACACTACTAAATCTGGTTGTTTTAAAACAAACCCTCAGTACTAGTAAGCCCCTGTTGAGTCAATGAACCGTTCTGGCGACCAGATCATTTATCAGCTAAAAATCGCCACCTTTTAACTCTAGCTACTCTGTTATTGAAAAACACTCTTTTAGAATTCCGATAAATCGGGAACCACCCACTCTTTACCGGGAACAGCAGCCAATAAACTCTTAGTGTATTCATGCTGCGGGTTATTGAAAACATCATAAGTAGCTCCGTACTCGACGATTTCTCCCAACTTCATCACTGCGATGTTGTCACACACTTGGGCCGCCACTCTTAGATCATGAGTAACGAACAGCATTGCCAGATCCATCTTGATTTTTATTTCATCCAATAATTCAAGCACTTGCGCTTGTACCGAGACATCCAAAGCTGACACTGCCTCATCGGCAATCAACAATTTAGGGGACATAGCCAGCGCCCTGGCAATTCCTATACGCTGTCGCTGCCCACCGGAAAACTCATGCGGATAGCGCTTCAAAGCATATTTATCCAAGCCTACTATTTCTAGCAGTTGCTCTGCTTTTTTCCATGATTGCGCTTTAGGTACACCGTGTATAGTGGGACCCTCGGTAATAATATCACCAATTTTGCGTCTTGGATTGAGTGATGCATAGGGATCTTGAAAGATCATCTGGATATTTTGTCGGATCGGCATCATTTCTGCGTTACTGAGCTTTAACAGATCTTGCCCTTGAAAATCTATAACGCCACTATTCGAGTCGTGTAAGCGAATAATACACCGACCCACTGTCGACTTACCAGAACCGGATTCACCGACTAGACCTAAGGTCTCACCTTTGCGAATCTCTAGGCTGATGTCTTTAGAGGCGTGCACCACACGTCCTACATTGCCAAACATATCCTTTTTAGCCGACCCATAAGTTTTAAATAAATTTCTAACGCAAACCACCACCTCTGAAGTGATAGGCGCTTTTTTCTGAGCGCCCAACTTAGGTACGGTAGAGATTAGTTTACGAGTGTAGGGGTGTTGCGGACGATTTAAAATTTCCTCTGCACTGCCCTGCTCAACAATTTTACCGAGCTTCATCACAATCACGCGATCTGCTATTTCAGCGACGACCCCAAAGTCATGGGTAATAAAGATCACCCCCATATTTCTGGTTTTTTGCAGGTCCGCCACCAGCTTTAGAATTTGTGCTTGAGTAGTAACATCCAGTGCAGTCGTTGGCTCATCGGCAATCAACACCTTCGGCTGTAAAGCCAAAGCCATCGCAATCATCACTCTTTGGCGCTGCCCGCCAGAGAGTTCAAATGGATAGCTGTTGCCGATAATATGCGGATCGGGTAGCCCAACATCATCGAGCATTTCAATTATTTTGCTTTTAACCTCTTTTTTGGACAACTTTAGATGATGTGACTGAAAAACTTCTTCCAACTGCTTAGTCACTTTCATCACCGGATTAAGTGCGGTCATCGGCTCCTGAAAGATCATCCCGATTTTACTACCACGGATTGATTGCATGTCCGCATCACTGATACTAACTAGGTCCCGACCTTCGAAAATAATTTCACCTGCGGCCACTTTAACGTGCGGTTTAGGCAACAGCCCCATTACCGCATTGGATGACATGGATTTCCCAGAACCTGATTCACCGACAATACAGAGTATTTCGCCGGGAAATAGCTCAAAACTGACATCTTCCACCGCGAAGGGACGATCGGCACGCGCAGGTAAGGACACACTTAAATTTTTAATCGATAAAATAGCTTGTTTATTAGAATTTGCTAGATTTTCATTAATCTCACTCATCACTGCCTCCTTAGCTTTTCGCGGTTTTCATTTTAGGATCGAGTGCATCACGCAGCCCATCACCAATTAAATTGATCGACAATACGGTAAAGAGTATCGCCAATCCGGGTATTCCCATCATCCAGGGATCAGATAATATGTACTGTCGGGAGTCGGCTAGCATTGTTCCCCACTCTGGAGACGGCGGCTGTGCACCCATCCCTAGAAAGCCCAGCGCAGCTGCATCCAAAATTGCCGAGGAAAAACTCATGGTTGCCTGAACTATTAATGGCGCCATACAATTTGGCAATACATTAATAAACATTAGCCGCCAGGTAGATGCACCCATAGATTTACTGGAGGAGACATAATCCTTACCTAGCTCTGATAAAGCTTGGGCACGGGTCAAACGCACAAAGTGCGGAATAAACACCACCGCAATAGCAATCATCGCATTCTCTAGGGAGGGTCCTAAAATAGCCACTAGCGCCAGTGCCATTAATAAGCTTGGAAAAGCTAAGATAATGTCCATTAAACGCATGATCAGGTTTTCAATGAAGCCACGGTTAAACGCGGCAATTAAGCCTAATACTATGCCGATAGTTAAACAAAAGAAGATCACGATAGAGCCGATATAGAATGAGTATCGAGAGCCATAGATCATGCGTGATAATTGATCACGCCCCAGCGCATCGGTACCAAATATATGCGTCCAAGAGCCTCCTTCAGCCCACACCGGTGGCATTTTCAAAACATCTCTATATTGCTCTATCGGATCATAGGGAGTGATCAGATCGGCAAATATCGCTACAAAGGCTAATATTCCAATAAAAACAAGGCCGTATAAGGCGCCTTTATTTTGTCTAAATTCAAACCAAAAGCTCGCTAAAACAGCCATTAATGCCGATTGCTGAGCCTGATTCGGAGTTGATTCAACACTCATTTCTAATGTCCTTCCTTACGAATACGTGGATCGATAATACCGTACAACATATCGACAGTAAGATTTACAATGATAACGATGGTGGCGATTAAAATTAAGCCGCCTTGCACTACCGGATAATCACGACGGAAGATACTGTCGACCATCCACTTGCCGATTCCCGGCCAAGAGAAAATTGTCTCAGTTAAAATAGCGCCGCCTAACAACACACCGACAGACAAGCCGATAACGGTCACAATTGGGATCAGTGCATTTCTAAAAGCATGTGCCATGGTCACCTTAAAGGGGCTTAGGCCTTTAGCGCGCGCGGTTTTAATAAAGTCTTCACTGAGCGTTTCCAGCATCGCTGAGCGACTTTGCCGAGCAAAAGTAGCCATGGGGATAGTACCCAGCGCCACAGCTGGCAAAATCAAGTGCATCACCGCGGATTTAAAGGCGCCCTCTTCGTCGGACAGCAAGCTATCGATCAACATAAAGCCGGTTGGAGTGTCGAAAAAATACAGCGCAGAGATTCTTCCCGATACTGGTGTCCAACCTAAATAGCCAGAGAAAAACACGATCAACAGTAAGGCCCACCAGAAAAGTGGCATAGAAAATCCAGTTAACGAAATAGTCATTAGAGAGTGATCGAAGATAGTGCCACGCCTAACGGCTGCGTAAATACCTGCTGGGATACCGATTAATAACGCGAAAAATAGTGCGAAAAACGACAGCTCAAGAGTTGCTGGAAATAATTCAAAGAACTCCTCTAATACTGGTCTGCCGGTAACGAAGGAATTGCCAAAATCACCTTGGAGCAATTGACCTATATAATCTAGATATTGCTTCCAAAGTGGCTGGTCATAGCCAAAAGCATGCATAAGCTCGGCATATTTTTCAGGGGGCAAGCCTCTTTCGCCAGCCATTATTAAAATGGGATCGCCTGGTATAACGTGAATGAATGCGAAGGCGGCTAAGGTTATACCTATGTAAGTTGGGATCAATACCAACATACGTCGGAATAGAAAACTGAACATTATTTTGTCCTGTAGGAAAAATTTGATTCTATAGATGCAAACAAACCGGCATCGGCCGGTTTGTTATTTAATCTAAATATTATTATTTTAAATCCACGTTGTGGAAGAAATGCCCACCGAGAGGATCTATCTTGTAACCCGTTACCTTATCGCTAACAGGCATGAAAACAGTACTGTGAGCAATCGTTGCCCAAGGTGCTTCTCGCTTGAATATTTGTTGAGCTTTTTCATAGAGAGCGCTACGCACGACCGGAACATCGGTAATCAGCGCCGCCTGTAACAAAGCTTCAAAATCATCATTACACCACCTAGCGCGGTTACTACCTGACTCTTTGGCCATACAACCCAACAGAACTCGCAAGAAATTATCCGGATCACCATTGTCTCCAGTCCAACCTAACAGTACCGTATCGTGCTCACCCGCTTTCGAACGCTTAAGGTACTCGCCCCACTCGAAAGTGACAATTTCAGCTTCCACGCCAATTTTAGCCCAATCTGACTGGATTAGCTCAGCCATTTTTTTGGCGTCAGGATTGTAAGGACGCTGTACTGGCATCGCCCAAATATTGGTTTTAAATCCAGAGACACCCGCTTCTTTCAACAGCGCTTTGGCTTTTTCTACGTCGTATGAATCATCGACAATAGATGTGTTATAAGACCAAATAGTCGGTGGAATTGGGTTTTTAGCAACGGTTGCTTCACCGTTAAATACCACGTCTTTAATGGCGTTCTTATTAATCGCGTAATTGAGTGCCTTGCGGACCCGCACATCTTTAAATTTTTCTTTCTCGGTATTGTAAGCAAGGTAACCGACGTTCAGCCCCTCTTGCTGCATTAAAGTTATGCCTTCAGCTTTTCTAATCTCAGCAACGTCAGCAGGATTTGGGAAAGGCATCACATGACACTCACCCGCTTTCATTTTCTGATAGCGAACCGATGCATCCGTAGTGATGGAGAAAACTAAATTGTCAATTTTTGGCTGCTCGCCCCAATATGCTGTGTTTTTAGCATAGCGGATCACCGAGTCTTTCTTGTAGCCAACGAACTGGAAAGGCCCAGTACCTACTGGCTTTTGGTTCATATCACCAATTTTATTTTCTTTAACCAACTGCGCACCGTATTCAGCAGACTGAATAGAGGCGAATGCCATTGCCATGTTTGCAATAATCGGTGCTTCAGCATGATCTAAGACGAATTTAACCGTCATATCATCGACTCTAACGATGTCTTTGATTAAAGACGCCATATCCATCGCGTTAAAATATTCAAACTTACCGTTAGCAGCCTTATAATAAGGGTCTTCTTTATCCATTTGACGATTGAATGAGAAGATAATATCGTCAGCATTTAAATCACGTGTCGGTGTAAAGCCTTTAGTAGTATGGAATTTTACGCCCGCTCTTAATTTGAACGTTAGCTCTTTGCCATCTTCTGAAACAGTCCAACTCTCAGCAACACCTGGTAGCACTTCAGTAGTGCCGGTTTTAAAATTAACTAATCCATCAAACATAGCGTTTGCAGAGGCATCAAAGGTAGTTCCTGCTGTGTATAGCGATGCATCAAATCCTTCAGGACTTCCCTCTGAACAATAAACAAGTGTCTTGGCTGCCATCGCTTGGCCGGACATGATCATACCACCAGCGAGAACTGCCGCGGCTATAATACTCTTTTTCATGACTTTTCCTTATGTAATACTAGTTAACTATTTTTGAAAAAATCAATTTAACTAGCTGTATAATTGTTTTTATTACCTGCTTAATCCAATTTAAGCTAGCCGATATTCTGCATGAGAATTATTTTCTGTCAAGGGTGATATGAGGATAAGACATCAACCGCCAAGCCATCTATTACTGACATTATTCTGCAGCAATTTATTCTTTACTTTACCCGCTGTTTGAGCATCCATATTAAAACAAAAAATTGTTGACAATTCTTTGTTTACTGACTGACTGAAACAAGTACGATTGCTTTTCATATAGATCGCTACCTGACCAGTATATGGAGCTTTTTTTAGTTTTGATTGTTTTCTAGCAACGGGAAAATAATCATTATCCACGATAAAAAAATTTAATGGCGGAGAATAATCAACCGGCTAACCTATTAATTAAAACACCAACCCATATACCAAATAGTTATTACAAAACCTCACGCCTGTCATAATAGGTATAACAAAAAATCTTACTAATTTAAAATTATCGTCTAGGCTACACCCGTAGGTTCAGCGGGTATTTTTCTAACCGTTGCAGAATCAAGATATGTGGTGCAGTGAAGCCACTGATTGAGGATATAGCCTAGGATAAAAGTCATGTGGTCATCATTTTGAGAAGTGGGCATTGACTCAGGGTTTAAATAGATAGCTGTCGCTGCATAAACCGATATGTGCTTCACCCTTGTATTCTTTGATTCACCAATTAATACGTTACATTATGATCGCATTTTTCAACCCATATACAAGGATACGCTGATTCCACTATTTCACCGGCTGATGCCTTATATGACCTTCACATGTCATATTGTACCAAAGATAACTAATACCTGAATCCGTGACTTCAAAGTGAATATAGAGTGTAAGATATTGGTTTTACGGTGGAATTGAAAAATCTTAGCTGCACCCGTAGGCTCAGCGGGCATTTTTCTAACCGCCGTAGAATCAAGAGCTTGCGCTATGTGGTGCAGTGAAGTCACTGATTCAGGTAATAGAGACCTTTGCATAACGTTGCGAGCGAAGATAAAACAAGGCAAGAACCGGCGAGATAGCTGAGTTAGCATGCCCCTCACCTTGGATACACTGTGCCCTTATTTATAGGTATTACTGGTGTAAATTAGCATATTGAGCCGGCTTTTAGCGCCGTATTACCGAACGCAGTTATCAGACCCTTTGGGTTAGTTATACAGAGGTCTCTATGTAAAGGTCTCAATAGCATTTAACGACCTCGATCAATAAAAATATCTATTTGACAATCGCATATGCTCAATTGATAAAAACAGACCATTTATATGGGAATATTTAGGCCGACAAATAATGAACCTATACATTTTAGAGTATAAGGCCCGTAAAACAATACTAGTAGCTGCGACTGCTATATTAGCGTACCTAATAGACAACACTATCCATTCGCAGCGCCAACTCAACCCTATAAATACAAATCGTATGCAAACCGAGCCAAACATATGATAACAATAAAGTTAGTTATCTGTTCTGATAGGGCCTAGCAAATACTACATCACATAATGTTGCGTATTTGCAACATTATGTTGCTCATTTGTGATAACCTAAGCTCTTAACTCCTCGCCACTATCCAACTGGCGATTAACAGCTTGAGCGAGGATAGCTATTGTTACCAAAATTGAGTTTCCCAAGGAAATTTTAACGATCATCTGGACCTAATAACGTACTAATTTAACGACAATCTGCGTTAAATTAGAGCAAGCACCCTAGATACAAATGAATCGTTACCTTAGTGTTTTAAATTACCGAATTATTTTTCTGTACAAGAAGAATAAACCAATGGAGTATCCATCTTGCTTTATATAAGATCTCGGCGTTTAGGCCAAAGCACAGCAATAGGGTTATTGAGCATCACGGTGCTTATTTTAGCCCAAGGACTATTTGGCGCGTGGAAGATGGAGCAACTAACCAATGAAGTGAGCGAGTCATTAGTTCTTTTTTCTGACACTCAAGTAGAGGCCCTTACTTTAAAAAGTATGCTTATAAATCTTCGTAAGCTAGAGAAAGATATTCTGCTTTTTAGTCACTCTCCCTCTGATTTGAAGCGCGTTGATAAGCGCTGGAGAAAGGCTTTATCCGCGACGAGACAACAGTTTACCACGATGGAGCAAGAGCTATTAGAGAGTGATGTCACTCAAAACGAGTCCATTTCTGCGCTTGAAAATGCTTTTCACGCGTATAGCAAGGGAGTTTCTAATGTCGCTAAAAACATGTTACAAAAAGAATATGCTGACCAATTTGAAGCACGCACAGCGATGGCTGTGTACAAAAAGCATATATACAAGATGGAATCGCAAATAGATGCGATCGTCGATTCCGCTGAAGAGCTTGAAATTAATACCTTAGAACATCTAGCACAAGCAAAACTTAGACTCTTTTGGACCTTAGGTGCGTTCGGTTTTGCCAGCATCCTTATTAGCATATTACTGAGCATTTGGATCGTACGGAAAAATTTATTAATCAGCCGAACTTTAGAATATCAAGCACTACATGATACATTAACCAGCATTTTGAATCGACGCGGTCTAGCGGTGGCCATGCAAAACAACGATACTGGCGGAGTCATGTCGTATCTTGATTTAGATAGATTCAAGTTAATCAATGACTTATGCGGCCACTCGGTCGGCGACGAATTATTGATTAACTTAACCAAAAAAATGAACATTCTCTGCCATCAAGAAAAGTGTACTTTAGCGCGGGTCGGCGGAGATGAATTCGTGATATGGCTTAATGACGTCAACGGCCTGGAACGCGCGCAACAGATCGCCGATAAATTGGTGAAGCTTATAGAAGCCCATCCGTTTGACTGGATGGGCCAATCAATGAGCTTAGGGGCGTCGGTAGGCTTAGCTGTTGCCAAGGCTGATTTTCTATTAACAGAATTACTCTCACGGGCAGACGCTGCCTGTCGTATTGCAAAAATACCCGGTAATGCAAAAGTAATCGTCTATGAAGAGTCTGACCCCACCTTAATTGAAATTCGCCGAGAAAAGCGCTGGGCTGCAAAAATCCCGCAAATGCTTATCGACAACAACTTTACGCTATACGCCCAATGCATCGTCCCTTTAACTTGCAGCGAGACACGTACACATGTGGAAATACTAATCCGAGGCGTTGATGAAGATGGAAGCATCATAGCTCCGGGCGTATTCCTCCCCGCCGCAGAGCGTTTTGGACTGATGCCAAAAATTGATCGCTGGGTTTTAGAGACGTTATTAACCGGCGACATCAGCAGCGATATTATTTACTCGATCAACATGTCAGCGCACACTCTTGCAGATAAAGCTTATCTACCACACTTGGTCAATTTAGTAAAAGAGTCCGGCAGAGCACCACAGCTGATTTTTGAAATAACAGAATCTGCGGTCATGTCGAGCATAACTACCGCCCAGGAATACATTCGCAGCTTAAAAGCTTTGGGTTGTCGCTTCTCTTTAGATGACTTTGGCAGTGGCTTTTCTTCTTTCGCATACTTGCGTGATTTGCAAGTCGATTATTTGAAAATTGATGGCAGTCTAATTTCAATCTTGGGCAACAAGGCCTCAGATGCAGCTCTGGTAGAAGCAATTGTTAATATGGCCGAATCACTCGGATTAATGACTATTGCAGAATATGTAGAAACCGATAAAATCGCCGTGCTACTAACTGAGATGGGGGTTGGCTACGGTCAAGGGTATGGTTTACATAAACCGGAAGCTTTAAGTACATTTAATGCAGCGGCCCGTATCAAATTTTGCCCCGACACTCCTCCGAGTATCTAAAATTTTTCTAAGCCTAAGCGGTATTAAAGTTTAGCGCTGAATTAAATAAATAGGCTTGTCGCTTCAGATCCTCTGCCGCCAATAATTTATAGAGCTCCTAGTAAAAAAGGGCTGCCATTAAAGAACGGGGATCGACACTCCCCTTTTAAGACAGCCAGCTGCAGCGACGACCCTTAATATTTATCCTAATTAGCCATATGTCTCCGCCACACCAGTCAAAAGCAAAAGATGCAGAGAAAAAAACACTAGCTTATTTGCGCTGTGTCTTCACAGACTGGCCTAAAGTAAAAAAATTTTACCAATAAATGACTTGGCTAGAATCTATCCTGAATCCGTGACTTCAAAGTGAATGCAGAGTGTAAGATATTGGCTCTACAGTGGAATTGAAAAATCTTAGCTGCAAGCTCATATGCGTCCTGCATTCGCTCAATAAATGCATGCATCCATGCATAAAACCCGTAGCTTCAGCGGGTATTTTTCTAACCGCTGTAGAATCAAGAGCTTGCGCTATGTAGTGCAGTGAAGTCACTGATTCAGGTCTAAGCTATTATTAAATGCTAAAAGCATATTACAATGTAACTTAATTTAACTTGTTGTAATTAATCATTTTATTAGACAACTACCAAATTAAGCGGAGTATGATGGTCAATCAGGATGTTTATTGTCGAATCCCCAACCTGATCGGTCACTCTATTTTTATTCGCTGGCTAACACCATTACTTTAACGATGACGCTGCATGTAACCCTTTTCTAGCCGAAAAAAAACGGACAACTGTCCGTTTTTATACTTTTATTAGCGGTCGATTATTCGACGCTACATTTGAGATTGCAAATAGTTTTGCAGCCCTGTTCTATCGATTAACCCAAGCTGTTTTTCCAACCAATATGCATGGTCTTCCTCTGTATCTACTAAGAGCTTTTCTAAGATTTCACGGGTCTGATAATCTTGCTCCGACTCACAGATAGCGATCGACTTTTTCAGCGCTGCCACCACAGCATATTCAACATTCAAATCACTTTTCAACATAGCGGGCACGTCTTCACCTACATTAATAGGATCACGGGTCACCATATTGGGACGGCCCTCTAAGAAAAGAATTCTTTGAATAAGCAGTTCAGCATGCTCTTTTTCATCATCAAATTCATGTGAAATACGAGCGTGTAGTTTACTTAGCCCCCAGTCATCATACATACAAGAGTGAATGAAATATTGATCCATTGCCGCCAACTCGCCTGCCAGCAATGTATTTAGCTCGGCAATTACCTTAACACTTCCTTTCATCATTAATCTCCCATTTGCGATTGTAGATAATTTTGTATGCCTGTTTCAGCAATCAGATATTGTTGTGCCTCTATCCAATCTACGTGATCTTCTTCATATTCTAAGACATCTTCAAGCAAGTCCCGAGTAACATAATCTTGTTGTTTTTCACACAGCGCAATTGACTGACGCGTCAGAGACATCAGATCATTTTGTAACTGCAGGTCACAATCCAACATTTCAGCGGGGTTCTCGCCAATTCTTAAACGCTCTAGTTGTTGTAAATTTGGCAAGCCCTGCAAAAAAAGTATTCTTTCAATCAATTGATCAGATTGTTTCATATCTTTAATCGACTTTTTATAAGATTTTTCGTTTAACTCCTCAAGCCCCCAATTTTTATACATACGCGCGTGTAAAAAATACTGATTGATCGACGTTAGTTTGAACATCAATACTTTATTTAACTGATTTAGAACAGCTTTATCACCTTGCATACTAGCCTCCTATGCCCTACAAGCTTTAACTTAACTCATAGTAACAGAAGCGGCGAAAAAATGAAAATATCTTTTATAATCAATAACTTATTGATTGATAATCTCTATCATTTAGTTTTACATAGGCTTTTTAATAATTTACTGTAGCGGTAAATAAATGTTGTAATTTAAATAATAATCGTTATTATTTAGATGTAGATCATTAGTTGTTTCATCCATCAGGTTAGTATTGATTTCATGTATATTTGTATTTGTAACGCCGTCACTGACGGACAAATAAAAGCTAGAGTTGATCGTGGCGCTCGATCACTGCGTGATTTAAACAAAGATATTTGCATTGCAGATCAATGCGGGAAGTGCGCCTGTGCAGCAAAAAAAATTATCAAAAATCAGATTAGATCGATAGCGATATAAAATTTTTACGCGACATCACTGGCCGTTTGTTGATCGCCATTCATAAAAACACCATTGTTTACATATTTTTTTCTTCGATGACTTAAACCACTATCCAATGACTCGACATTCAGGCTACTATTTGCGCCTTGTTAATACAGGTAATAGCCATGATTGCAGTGCTTCGTTTTTTAATTCTTTTCCCGCTTTTTATTCTAGTATGTATTTTTGGCTGTTTATTTTGCCTGCTCCGACCTTTTCATCGAAACAACACCAAAGTTGTCGCACACTGGCTGAGCAACTTAGCCCCTGTCGCCGGCATTAAGCTGATTACCCGCGTTCCCAAAAACAGCAACTACACACCACAAGTTTTTATTGGTAATCATCAAAATAGCTATGATTTATTTACGATTTCTTCAGCGGTTGGCGAAGGCACAGTTAGCCTCGGAAAAAAGAGTATTAAATGGCTGCCTTTTTTTGGACAGCTATACTGGTTGTCGGGAAACATTTTAATTGACCGCAACAACAAGAACAGCGCCAGAGGCACTATTGCTCAAGTAACCGAGCGAATCACCACCGACCAACTTTCTATCTGGATGTTTCCCGAGGGGACCCGCAGTCGTGGTAAAGGCTTACTGCCGTTCAAAATGGGCGCTTTCAATACAGCTATCCAGGCAGGAGTGCCAATTGTACCCGTTGTATTAAGTACCACTAGCCACTTCCGTTTAGGTAAATGGAATAATGGCTATGTCATTGTCGAAGCTTTAGCACCGATTCCCACCGACAATTACACCGCCGGTGACGCCAAGCAACTAGCGAGCCACTGCCGACAACTAATGATCGATAAAATAGCCGAACTGGACACAGAAGTGGCCGCGTTAAATAAACAGTAATTTATCCTTGCCTGTTATTAACCTTGCCACTAGACTTGCCTCTGATCTTGTCGGGGCGCCCCGTCGCTTAATGCAGCTAGCTAGAATTAAGTAGACCAAGGCTGAGATTGGCTGTGCCATGTCCCGTTGAACCTGATCAGGTTTACACCTGCGTAGGGAACAAGTAATGCAAATAGTAGATTTGCGGCTCGATAGGAGCTTAGCGATTGCCACTGTTCGCTGCTTGCCCCATTTACTCTCTCCTAATGGGATTTTTTCGGCATGTCTATTTCTTCTAACATTGCGATTGTTGGTGCAGGTTTAGTTGGCAGATTATTAGCCTACCGACTGGCTAAATTGAATTATAAAGTCTCCTTATATGAAGCAAACTCATTAACAACTAACAAAACAGCTAGCCAGCTGACTGCTGCCGCTTTCACCGCAGCGGGGATGATAGCGCCTATATCAGAGGCGCTGGAAGCAGATCTAAACACTTATTATTTGGGTAAAACGTCACTAGCGTTGTGGCCTGATATCATCCGCCAATTATCACTTAACGGTGAGAGCGTTGACTATCGACAATTAGGCAGTCTGATTATTAGCCATCCACAAGATATAGCCGAACTCACGCACTTCGAACGTAGAGTGAAACAGTTAGCTGAACAGTGCGCCGCTAAATATCAAATTTTAGACACCGCTCAGATCAAACAGCTTGAACCCAATCTTGGCAATGGCTTTGCAGCGGGTTTACTGCTTGAGGAAGAGGCGCATATTGACAATAGACAATTGATGTCTGCACTGTTAAATCAATGCCTTAGCTTAGGAGTTGCAGTATTTGATAACAGCGTAGTTTCAATTAAAAACAATCGAGTTATCAGTCCCTGGCAAACACAGAGCTACGATTGGGTATTTGACTGTCGCGGCTTGGGCGCCAAAGAGCAACTACCTAAGCTTAGAGGAGTCAGAGGAGAAGTGCTCAGAATTCACTGCCCTGAGATCAGCATTTCTCGCCCGGTGCGCTTAATGCATCCACGCTATCAGTTATATCTAGTCCCTAAGCCCAATCAGGAATTCGTGATTGGCGCCACCCAAATCGAGAGCGAAGACACTTCTGCTGTCTCAGTGCAGTCTATGTTAGAGCTATGCAGTGCCATGTACAGCATCAATCCAGCTTTTGCCGAGGCGCGTATTATTGAGCAGAACACTAATTTGCGCCCCGCGCTCCCCGATAACAACCCGCAAGTGTTAGTCAGCGGACAACATATATCCATCAATGGCTTGTTTCGCCACGGCTATTTAGTGGCACCCGCCATTATCGAGAGCGTTATCTGCTGGTTACAAGGCGATCAATGTCGCCACTACCCTTCTCTTTTCGCTTTTCAGGAGCCCAACAGTGTTTAGTGTTTTGTTGAATAATAATAGTTTCGAGGTAGAGAGCAACTGCACCCTCAGTCAGATAATCGATATCGCAGGCTTTGCAGAGCAAACCATCGCGGTCGCAATCAATGGCGAATTTGTCCCTAAAAGCGCATACACAAACACCGCGTTACAGGTTGCGGATCAAATAGACATCGTCAAACCTATAGGAGGCGGCTAGTGAATAGCAATGCCAGCAAAGATGATTTACTGACTTTATATGACGAGCAGTTTAGCAGTCGTTTTCTACTCGGAACGGCTCTATATCGCTCTCCTGTCGAGATGTGCGATGCCATCAAAGCCTCTGGTTCTGAATTTATCACCTTAAGTTTACGCCGCCAAAATCCCCAGCAAAACGATGGGGATGCTTTTTGGCAGATGATCAAAGAGACCGGATGCAAACTATTGCCCAATACTGCGGGATGTCGATCGGCAAAAGAGGCGATCAACCTCGCTGAAATGTCCAGAGAACTTTTTTCCACTCCCTGGATAAAACTGGAAGTAATTGGCGATGATTACAACTTACAACCCGATCCTTTTGAATTGGTGATTGCCGCCACTGAACTGATCAAACGCGGCTTCAAAGTACTGCCCTACTGTACAGATGACTTAGTGCTTTGCCTGCGATTACAAGATGCGGGCTGCCAGGCGCTGATGCCTTGGGGAGCTCCGATTGGCACTGGTCAGGGCCTGCTGAATAAATATCATTTAAACAGCCTCCGCGAGCGCATTAGCGATATCCCCTTGATCATTGATGCAGGGATTGGATCTCCCTCTCAAGCAGCAGCTGCACTAGAGATGGGCTACGATGCTGTTTTACTCAACACCGCTGTGGCAAAAGCCGACAATCCAGTATTGATGGCGCGCGCCTTCTCCCAGGCAATTACTGCAGGACGCAACGGTTACTTGGCGGGACTAATGCAACGCAGGCAAACAGCATCACCGAGCACGCCAGTGCTAGGCCAACCCTTTTGGCAGCAACATCAAGGGTCTAACCAATGAAAACAGCAGCATTAGCTATAGTCAACCAAAGCACGCAGGGGATACGTTATGGAGACCTGCGAAGCTTAAACAGCCACTCTGCAAAAGGCAGTGAACGCCTGGCAATCAAAGCGCTACTCGACACCTTTTTGTTGAAAAATGATCATTGCCGGGCAGCACAAAACCGGCCATCAGGCGCACCAACCATTGTTAGATTATCGCTATTCGATCAGGATCTGCAGAGCAATTTCGCCACTCAAATAGCCGCATTCACCGAGCAAATGGAGCCGGAAACATACCTAATCTGTGAGTTAAATTTTTCCAGCGCATGGCTAGCGGATAGCCAATCAAGTTCTCTATATAAAGAAAACTTACTAAAACTATGCGCATTAACTGATTTACTGATTTGCAACATCCAAGTATATTCATTTTTAGTCGGTCATAATCTAGAGATATCTCTAGCTAACCTATCGAGAGCGGCTGCCAAACAATCTTTTTCCCAGTCTATCGCTAAAGGACTATTTATCAGCGACAGTGCAGCAGCGATTGGCTGGTACATAGAGCAGAATCGTCTTGGAAAGTTTTGTTGGGCAAATAGCAGCCAATCACAACATTGTGCAACGGATCACTTATCCGCAGTCATAACCCTGTTTATGTTACAGGGCAAACGGAGCTGCGATGCATTAGTTCTCGCACTGGCTTTTATCGACCAGCAGCCAGCACCGGATCTTGATAAATCACTTCAGCAACCCAATTTTATGAGCTTTAACAATTTCTCTTGGCCCTCTGACCTAGCTCATTACCCGACACTGAACACGCTCTTTGATCATCAGCAACCGCTAAAATTTAAGTCGACTAACACTTTGTCTCTCGGTCTTTATCCTGTGGTAGACAGCATTGAGTGGCTTGATAAGCTACTCAAGCTCGGAGTACCCATCATTCAGCTGCGTATTAAAGACACTCCTGTTAGCCAACTAGACCCTCTCATCGAACAAGCTGCGGCACTAGGAGAGCAATATCAAGCCAAATTATTTATAAATGATCACTGGCAACTGGCTATCAAACACCGCTGCTATGGTGTGCATTTAGGCCAAGAAGACTTAGAGGAGACCGACTTAACGGCCATCGCACAAGCGGGACTGCGACTGGGGGTAAGTACCCACAGTGAGTATGAATGGCTCAGAGCACTAGCGATCTGCCCCAGCTATATTGCCATGGGAACGGTTTACCCAACCACCACTAAACCGGCAATTTTAATTGGCTTAAATAATTTAAAACGTTGGTGTCGAACACTCGCTACGCATTTCCCAATTGTCGCTATTGGCGGCATTAAATTAGAAAATATCGATGAAGTGCTGAAATCAGGTGTCGGCTCGATCGCGGTAGTTACTGCGATCACCCGGGCTCATGACTATAAACTGGCCACACAGCTATTAAGTGACAAGCAGCAAACTCAATGCCGCAAGTAAAGCGGCCTCGATAGTCGCAATAGAGCCCCGCGTACCGGCTTGATTTAAAACAGCTAGGTTTTTTGGTAAATGAGTACCTTAAGACTTTTTTCGGCGTCGGCTTCCGCAAAATCTTGCGGCACAGCTAGACGCTCTTGAAACTTAAAAGCGCTGCAAGCCTGCTGCATAAGCTGGCGTACAAACTCACTCGTTTGCGAGGGGTCATTGTGGCAAATCATCACTTTTGCTTTAGGACTCGTCAACTCATCCAGCCTTCTCAGTACTTTTATATAATCTTTTTGCGCAATAAACGAGCCGGGTTGAAAACTAGGAGGGTCGATCACCACTATGTCATAAGGCCCTGGTTTTTTAATTCTCGACCAAGATTTGAGCATATCGTAAGGCATAAATTGGGTCGCGCTTTTAGCATGTGTGTTTAACTGATGGTTTATTCTGCCTGTTGATAAAGCGCGTTTACTTAAATCAACATTGACCACTAATTTAGCTCCGCCACTCACCGCCGCCACTGAAAAAGCACAGGTATAGGCGAACAAATTAAGTACTTTGGCATTTTTAGCCTGCTGCTTTAACCAGTGCCGACCGTTGCGCATATCCAAAAACAAGCCAAAATTTTGATGCTGAAGTGGCGCTATCTGAAAAACTAATCCCGACTCTTCTACCAACAGTGTTTCTGCAACTTCGCCGTAGGCAATTCTGAATTTAGTCTCCCGCTGCCGGCCCCGCTGTTGAATCAACACCCCTTTAACCTCGGGCTTTACCGATAGAAATTCAACCAGAGCATCGAGTTTATCTGCCTCGATATCCTTGTACAATCGAATTACCGCAACATTAGCCAGCCAATCTACAACCACTTGCTGATACCCCTCAAGCGTCCCACTTCTACCGTGAAATAACCTCCTCACTTCCAGGGGAGATACCGCTAAAGCAGCGGTTAACTGACTGTCTATCCATGTGTTAAGTCGATCTTGGTTTAGCGGTATTGGACTCATATATACTCTTTAAATGAAGGGGAGGTAAATGCTGGCGGAGTATATCTTACCAGCCCCGAATATATCATCCAATAATTTAAACCTGAATCCGTGACTTGAATAAAACCCATAGGTTCAGTGGGTGTTTTTCTAACCGCTGTAGAGTCAATAAATTACGCTATGTGGTGCAGTCACTGATTCAGGTTAAACTAACCAATTTTCACTTACAGATTAATCCCTACTGCAACGCTGCAGCTTGTAGAGAGCGCACCAGTGTTTCCAGCGGTGTTAAATCGCCAAAAAAACATCGGAAAAATGCGCCCTAAAATCGACAAATACTCTATAAACAACTCTATTAAATAGATAATCTAATTAATCACAAAGATAAAAATTGTCACTATATCGCCGATATCGACTTCGCCAAACCAATCGCAGCTGCTACAATGTGTATGACTAAATATACAGTGATTTTATTACCTATGACTTTCGAATACTTACGCCAAAGCCTGTTCTTTTTTCGGTCAAAACTTTAGCGCCTTAGCTGCAATCAATCTGCCTTTCTTAATTATTTTCAATATTATGTTTTCGCAAATTGATTTATCTGCGGTCAATGAAAATCCAAGCCGCTTAGCTGATTCATTACTATTAATGTCTGCCTTGAATTTACTAATCATGCCCATCTATTGGGGAGCCACGATTGTCTATATGCAATCCACTGTTAATGGACCCGCTTTCACCCCTGGACAGGCAATAGTAGCCAGCATTCAACTTTGGCCAAAACTATTCCTAGTTTTTTTACTCTCCAGTGGATGTATCTTCTTTGGTTTAATGGCCTTTATCATCCCTGGACTCTATATTGCGATAAGACTCTCAGTGGCCGACTATATCTGCGTGGTTGAAAAAGACAAGGTGCTTACCAGCCTCAAGCAAAGCTGGCATATAACCCAAAACTATGTGTGGCTAATTTTTCGAGGGATCGCTATTATAGTAGCGGTTATATTTGTTCTAAAATCAGTACTTATCGCCGTCCTCAATAACTTTATTGACACAGATTCAATACTCACATTTATAAATATTGTCTTTGATCTGCTGAGCGTAACGATCATGATTTATGGATTTAGAATATATTGCTTGATAAAAGCAGAGTTATAATATAATTGTACTATAATGAATTTTTAAAATATTAGTGATAAGCTTCAATGAATTAAGGATTGAGAGAATGACTACCTTTTATCTAGACGAGCCTATAGACAATGAAATATTTGCTGAAGCCTACGATGAGTTTATAGAACAATATACTATTTGCGAAGCTCGCATAGTCGACTTAGAACACACCCCAAAAGACAGTGTTTTACTAAATGATCTGTTTCGTACCGTTCATACCGTCAAAGCTAATACTAGCCTGCTAAGTTTTGAACCAATGGTCACCATCCTCCAAGAATTAGAAACGATTCTAGACATGGTACGCAAAGGGGATATTCCTTTTTCCAACAAAGCCGGTGATTTAACTTTATTATTGATGGATAAAGCTAAAAACTTTATGGAGCAATTTAAAGAAAATCAACAGGTAGAGTACAACCAAACATTATACTATGCCATAGAGAATGGATTACAGGAGCTATCTACAGCTCAACCTGAAAAAACTTCAGATATACTATTAAAAATTATTGCCTTGATAGATCCCAGCACCTCACAACCTTTCAAAATCAAACGTAACTGGCTAGAAGAATTTTCTCACGACAATCAAGAATTAAATTTTTTATATCAACTCGCTAAAAGTACTGAAGCAAGAACCGGGTTTTGGGAGGGTCGCACAGACAGAATAGGCCAACTGGCATTATCAATGAATGCTGCAGCAGGTAGTCCTGTAGATGTTGTTAACCTGGCTGCATCTCTATTTATTCACGATGTAGCAATGGCTTTTCTACCGACCGATCTGCTAAATAAACAAGATAAGCTGAATGAAAAACAAAAAACATTAGTACGTCAACACGTAAAAACATCATCGCAACTGATGCGCTCCATATTCGGCTCTCATTTAGCAGGACAAAACTTGATGCATCATCAAGAACTCGTCGACGGCAGCGGTTATCCTAATGGTCTTCAAGGCATTGACATAAGCCCTGGAGCAAAGATAATATCAATAGTTCATACATTTGAAGCCATCACTCATGGACACACCAGTGTTACACTGCATAGAAGACCTCTGATGCGCGCACTTTTAGAGATAAATCAAAAAGCCGGTATCGAGTTTAGCGAGCAGTGGGTTGAAATATTTATGAAGGTCGTACCGAAATACTACTAAGCTAAATATTACTCGATAGCAATATCTTTAGATGTCGCTATTATTTTTTATCAATCAATATTCGACTTTGCTGCTAGAGTTTAGTTTCTACTACTGTTGTCTAATTCTTAGCGTCTTCAACATTTATAGCTCTCTTATTGCAACAGATCTAACTAGCTCTCTCGTAAAGGAGACTTATTGTGCTGTATTTATTTTTATCATCAACAGAGACCTTCACTATAGGCATCTGTAGATGTGACGAAACTACCTAGATCTCACAAAAATTGCTATGCTTTGCAAACCCCAAAAATCTTCTTCCCTACAGGATAAGCAATACAGTGAACCAAAAATTTTGGAGTAAAGAGCTTTTAAACCTGGTCCCTTATACACCTGGGGAACAACCAAAAATTAATGATTTAATCAAACTCAATACCAATGAAAACCCCTACCCACCCTCCCCAAAAATACAAGCACTATTAAGCACTTTTAATATTGATGATCTTCGCCGCTATCCAGACCCTGAAAGTTCGGCGTTAAATAAAGCTTTAGCCGAACACCACCAAGTTGATAGTAAGAACATCTTTATTGGAAATGGCTCTGATGAAGTTTTAGCACATGCTTTCATGGCCTTTTTTCGCCAATCAACGCCTATTCTAATGCCGGATATAAGTTACAGTTTTTATTCCGTATACTGTAATTTATACAATATTACTGCTAAAGAAATACCAATCGATGACAAATTTTCAATAAATCTAAGTGATTATAATATAAATAATGGGGGGATTATTTTTGCCAACCCTAACGCACCAACGGGAAAAGCAATAACATTAAGTGAAATAGAAAACCTGCTTCAGAAAAACACTGAATCTCTGGTGATTATTGATGAAGCTTATGTTGATTTTGGTGCGCAATCTGCCGTCAAATTAACCAAAAAATATGATAATTGCCTCGTAGTTCAAACTTTTTCAAAGTCCCGAGCACTTGCCGGGCTACGTATCGGCTACGCAATCGGCCACAATAATTTAATTGCAGCTTTAGATAGAGTCAAAAACAGCTTCAACTCATACCCTCTAGACATGCTAGCGCAAGCTGCCGCTATTGTAGCTATTGAAGATGATGCTTATTTCCAAGAGACACTGCAGAAAATCATTCTAACTAGAGAGTGGACTAACCAACAGCTTCTAGCCCTTGGTTTCAGTGTTATTCCGTCAAAGACTAATTTTATATTTGCTAGACACAATACAGAAGACGCGCTTAAAATAATGCAGCATCTAAGAGATAAAAAAATTATAGTCCGTCATTTCACTAAAGACAAAATAAGCCACTATTTAAGGATTAGCATTGGCACTGAGCTACAGATGCAAAGTATGGTAAATGAGCTAAAATTTTTTCTCAAGCTGTAACGTTAGGATCCATCACTGCGAATAATCACCCAGTGATGGACTACATTTTCGAAACTAGTTCTTTAACCAGACTAAAACCACAAGAAATATATTTATCCGCTAGCTAGCTAAAACCTTATACTTTCTCATCAATTTCAACACGATTGTGGCCACTGGCTTTAGCTATTTCTAAATTTTCTTCAGCTCTTCGCAACATGGTTTCATGTGTTTCATCGACTCCTTCTAACGTGGTTGCGCCGATGCTGACAGTAAATTTTAAGTCACCTTGAGAAAATGGAACTTCCAATCCTTCTACCATTACCCGAATACGCTCAGCCGCTAAGCCCGATTGATCTATATTGGTTTCAGGCAAAAACATCACAAATTGATCATCTCCATAACGGGCTAAAAAGTCCGCGGTTCTTTTGAATCGGTGCAGATTGGATACCAATTGCTGTAATACCAAATCTCCAGCATCCCAGCCAAAGTTCTCGTTGAATTTAGTAAAATCATCAATATCAATAATGAGGAAGGAACATAGCCAGTCGTACCTTTGCGCCTGAGCAACCGATTGACTTAACACCGTCATTAATGCGCGCCGGTTATATGCACCAGTCAACGGATCACGCTGCGCCTGATTTATTATTTTCCTCTCTAATTTCACTTCTTCGCTGCGATCTGCTATCACAAAAATCAGTTCTTCATCACTTATCTTTTGACAGCGGGTATGCCAAATATGCGGTTCTTTCAACCCTAATTCAACCCAGTCTGGCGAATTTTTTTCTTTCATGGAATATTGAAAACTAACCGTTTCTGCAGATTGTGAAGCCGTATATATTTGCGTATTAATTTGAGTCATCATTTCAGAGGAAAATAATAACGGGAAACTTAGCCCGACTAGGGTTTCAGCTGATAGCCAATCTTCACTGCCAGCACTTGCTTTTAGCACCTCGCCTTGATTGTTTAATAGCAGCACTATCTCTTCTACATTAGCCGCTAAAAAGTCAAATCGGTCAAGTAAAACTTCTTTAGTCATCAACATCACCTAAACATATATAATATAATTAATGGAGATTGCTCACATACAAAACTAACTCGTCAGGATTAATCATCCTTAAGTTTAAAATGATTAAAATCAATTATATAAGCTTTTTATCGGTTGTAACTGTGACTCATTCATCCATGTTCAGCACTAGTTTTAACATAAGTTCAACACTAAAAGCGAGCCACTTTACCTTGTCTGATAAATTAATATTAAATTTATAACCTCGCGGATTAAAATTAGAAGTATATTACTTTCACATAACAAACTAACTCCTCACCTATATATAGTGTAAAAGTGTTCATTCAGGGGATTCCGTTATAGTCGCCACTGTCTTACTGTCTACTGATTTTCATACCCCAAGGCTCATCGAGCATTCTGCAACTACCACCAACACAGCACTGCCTATCACATATCAACCTCATCTATTCATAAATTGTCATCAACAATCTGGGGACCGTTTTCTATAATACTGACTGGCTCTCTATCTGGCCAGGCGGCAATTTTCTGTTGCGACTATCATGCTCCTTATCTTTAGGTTTGAGTCTGAGTTCAACCAGCTTTTAAAGAAAAGTAATTATCAACATTATTGACCACTAAAGAGTTACCTAAATTATTTTTTGCCGCCTGTTTTAGTGGCGATAAACGACTCGATATTTCAAAGTGGTCTAGTTTAGATTCACTCTCAATTTCCAACACAGCGACAGAGACGGAGGCGATAGGATGATAGCGTTCTGTGGCATAGCGATCTTGACAATAAAAGCCACCAGCATCTAAATGCTCCTGGTAATAAAACTCACGCACTAAGCTAGAAAAATGTTTAATCGTATCACTAATTCTCTGCTGCCAATTAGCTGAGTTATATATGACGATGAAATCATCTCCTCCAATATGACCGACTGTATCTTGCTGCACTGCACTAAATTTTTTCAGGCTAATAGCTAGGGAGAGAATCACCTGATCACCTTGAGCAAAACCATACACATCATTAAAAGGTTTAAAATTATCTATATCAAAGTGCGCGACAACGAAGCGGTTATTAGTGTTAATCAACTGGTCGATGCAATCATTAATCGGAATTAAACCCGGCAATTGAGTGAGAGGGTTCGCTTGCCTGGCATGGTTTACCTGTAATTCTGTCACTTGCCTTAATAAATCAATAACATGCCCGATACCAATAAAATCCCCATCCCGGCAGATAACGAAATCTTCCTCTTGCTGATAACGTGCTCTAGAAGTAACTAGCCGACTAACTTGTTCGATACTCAAACTGGCGTCAACTTTTAAAGGAAATGTTTCCAGCATTACCTCACTCACTTTCTTATTGGAGTACAAATCACGTCCAAAAGGCTGACTTAGCCTGCCCTGTATATTGCTACGTGAGATCAAACCTAAAACCTTTTTATTATCTAATACGGCGATTGAATTGATATTCGGCTTATCTTGGAATAACTTATTTACCTGTGCGACACTTTGCCGATTATCAATGCAAATTTGATGTACCGCTAAGCTCTCAGCGGTATTCGAGGTGCTATCTTTACAATACTGAGCTATTTTTTTATCGATAACAGCAAGTTCAGAGGGAGGAAAAGGCTGCGGACGACAGAAATAATATCCTTGAAAATAATCAATACTAAGTTTTGACAAATATTGAAATTCAGACTCTGTTTCAACGCCTTCGGCAATCACTTTACACTGCATAGATTTTGCAATTTCTATAAAAGATCGCACAAACTCTTGTTTAGTGACGTCTAGATCTATATTTTCGATGAAGTGGCGGTCAATTTTGACAAACTCAGGGCGCGACTTCGACCACAGCCTTAAGGATGAATAGCCGGCACCCAAATCATCCAATGCAATAGATAGACCCATTTTTTGGTAGTGTTTTAATGCGTTAATTAGTGATTCTTCATTCGTCGATGGAAACTGCTCCGTCAATTCAATAACTAGCTGACTACTAGGCATCCCTAGACCTTCAAGTAACTGTAACGTTTTACCTTTCTCATGGCTCGCCGCTTCCAATGACTCAGGGGTAATATTAATAAACAGTTTACCCGGCAATTGTTGTTTGACGAAGCCAGTGATCGCCTTTTCCCGACATAACGACTCAATTTCAGTTAATAAATTATGCTGCCGAGCGTATACAAACAATTGATTAGGTGAGTGTAAAGGACTATCTGACGGTCCTCGACTCAATGCTTCATAGGCAAAAATCTGACCGCTATTTTTATCCAAAATAGGCTGATACAAACTAGTTATCGCCCTTGCCTTTAAAATTTTATGTAACTCATTTAACATAACATCACCTATAATTTCTGCTAACTTTTAATAGGCTAATTAAATGACAAAGATATGACAGTTTAATGACTTTGTTCTGGTTTAGAGACAGTTTTATAGAAAAAATTCTTACTTATTTTAAGAGCCTATTGGGCTGTTAAAACAGTTTATATTAAATTCTGCATGCATACTTCAAAGCGATGTAGAATCAAGAACTTGTGCTATGTGGTGCAGTGAAGTCACTGATTCAGGTAATATTAAGCTGAAGGCGATTGCCTGTGTCCCTTATTTTTACTGGGACCCGCAGCCAAGCTAAAACCCCAGATTAAAATTCAGAGTCAGATTCAAATTCAAATTCAGATTCAGATTCAAATTCAGTAAACACCATCATCATAGATGGATTCTTTTGTTCTTCATGGAATCGATAAGCATTGACTGAGCTGCCAATCACCTCTTCAATTAGAGATTTTATTTTCATTGATTTACCCATTTCACTACGATTAAAGAACATGTGGCTAGGTGAATTTTTAGACCCTGTTAAGGCAGGTACTGTCGAGGCTTTTTTCATATCAACATGGTAGCCATGTTGTTTGAAATAATACGTTAGCGCTGAGGCTTGTGGTTTTTTAGAGGGGAAATAGAAAACCGTAATCAGATAATCTTTATTGGCGACTTCTCCCAATTCGATATTGTTCATTATTTTCTCTTGCGGGGCTACAACCCCTGTATTCAACCAATATATCATAGTGCTGAAGGCCAATAAACCCGCTATGATGAACCAAATCTGATTTGAAATATTTTTATTGTTATTCATTTATTTACCATGATTTTTTATACCGTAAAACTATTGAATTTATAGGGATGTTCTAAGGGCACAACAGATCCTTTTATAAACATAAAATACTCGCTTAAACGAGCATGTTTACACACAGGAACATGTTCACTCTACTTTCATGCTTTTATTAAAATAATATATTTACGATTACTGGCTAATAATATTGGTATATTTAGCGTTGCAGCGAACAATAATGAAAATTACTTTACAAAATTTTATTTTTCTATTTTAAGCAGATGATGGATACATATTCACAAATGAAGTCTTAAAAATCAACTAATTTGTTGGTATTAAACACTTTTTTATACCTAAACAAGATAAGCCAAGTATAATCCCTTATCAGCTAAATTTATGATTAAGGTCTTGTTCAATAAAATTTATCGACAACTCTTAAGCCTTAAAATGCATATGATAGACGATGATGCCGATATTCTTATATTTACTAGGGATCACCATTGATGGAAGCAAGTTTGCGACAAAAAATAATTACTGTGTGCGATACCAAAATCAGCCAAAAAGGGAATAATGTTGGCTTATCATTTTATGCATTTTTTGCCAATAAAAATGATGACCCTGAATACCTCATGGAAGCTGCTACATGGTGGATAAGCACACACCAGCTAGACCATTTTGAAAAAGCGGTTAAGATCAAACGACTGGCGCTGAACGATGAATGTTGAACAGCTCAAAAACCATTGTGCCGGTTTCACTAACAGCGAGGTCGTAGATGCTGAGTATCCTGCGAATCTGCTATCATATAATATAGGCCAGAAAAAATTTGCCTACTTTAAAACTAGTCCCCCTGAGCGCTGGCGTTTCAGCATCCGGGTGACAGCAGAGCGTTTTTTGGAGCTAACAGATCAACAAGGTATTCAGCCCGCCAAGTACCTGCATCGATTTCACTGGGTGACAATCATCAATGTCAACCGGGTGGATGAAGGATATTTAAAAGAGCTTGTTGAATGCTCTTATCAACAGGCTCTCGCTAGTCTAAGTAAAAAAAGACAGCGTCAGTTACAATATTCTGAAGCCGTGATTTCAGGTATTCAGTAAGTCACTAAAAATATAAAGATTGATTTTGCTTATCAAACTAAACCAACCGCTACTAGATTCAACGGTAAATAACGAGACTTGATTGCAAATCTTTGAAATTAAAACTATTATAGACAACATAAAGCGAACGATAACAATTCGTATTACCGAATTATAATTTGCAGAGAAAGTCGTATTGAACTTTAAATTAAAGCTTTCCCCTTTCGCTTTTACTTTTTTAGTCGCTATCTTGTTGCTACCTTGTATTATTGGATTTTTTTACACTGTTACAATGCTAGAACAAAGGGAGCAGCACAGATCACTGCAAAATCGTGCGCAAACCCAATTTCAAAAAGTCCAATCCTCATTTGTTGAAATAACCTCTCTCTTACAAACACTACGTAGCCTCTTTGAGTTAAATCCTCAGTTGAGCCGTGCAGAATTTGATTATGTTGTCTCCTCTCAACCTATTGCAGATTACGGGATTAGTGCATTTGAGTGGATTCCAAAAATACCTGTACAGCAACTAAAAAATTGGGTGAAAGACGTAAGGTCCAGTGGTCAATTTAATTTTACAAGCAATTATAATTATTTGTATCAAGATAAAAGAATTGCTGATATTTTCCCTATAAAGTACAGTTCTTCCAGCCAAATGGCAGGTTTTTCCCTTGGAAAAAATTTAGCCCAAGATTATCGCTATGCCCCTTTACTATTAAAAGCCCAGCAAAGCCCCAGTATACAATTAGCAATAAACTTGCGGCCGGACACCGACCAGTTACCCATATCTCGCATTGTTCTAGCCACATACCAAAATGACGATTTCTCTTACTCTAGTTTAATAGGTTATGTAGCAGCCTCTTTCAATCTCGAAGAAACACTTAACGTACTCTTAGGCAACAGTTTATCTAATTTAAATCTATGTCTAGTTGTTAACCAACAGCAAGACCTGCTTATTGCAGGCGAAGCACTCAGTATTTTTCAAAATTGCCAATTGACACCCGACACTAAAAGCTGGCAAGTAAATTATAGTTTTGCTGGAAAGCACCTTCTTTTTAAATTTTTTAATAGTGAGCACAATCTTGATTCGAATTATTACAGCGCCGCTCACCTGGCAACCTTTGCTTTTTTTATAGCGGCTTTATGTAGCTTATTTTATTTATACACATCAAGAAAATATGCTTTAGAGGTTGAGTGTTTAATCAAACGAAAACAAGAGCGGTTTGAAGACTTATCGGAGAACTATAGTAAATTATTTATGCTGTCTGTCGATGGCATCTATAAAGCCAATATAGACGGCCAGCTGTTACAGGCCAACCCAGCCTTTGCCAGTGCCTTCAACTACGAGTCTGAACAAGATATTTGTCAGCATAGACAAAGTATCAGCTCGCTATTACATGTCAGTGCGGCTAGTTATCAGCTGTTTATTGAAAAATTACAAACCGAGGGGCAAGTTAGCAATTTTGAATGGTTGGGCCTGAGTCGCGATGAACAACCTGTCTGGGTGGTAGAGAATGCTTATCTGATTAAAGGTGACTCTGACGACGTTTGCTACCAAGGTTTCATTAGCATCATTACTGAACGTAAAAATGCGGAGTTGAAGCTGCAGTATCAAGCACAGTATGACTCCTTGACTGGGCTTAGAAATAGAATTTCTTTTGTCAACTTTCTAGACAGCCAAATGCTAGGAAACAACTCTGGGCTACTCGCCGTTTTATTCGTTGATATCGATCGCTTTAAATCTATCAATGATAATTTTGGGCATACCACTGGCGATGAAGTTCTAGTCGAATTTTCACAGCGATTAGCCAGCTGTTTTGATCAGGGTCAAGTGGCTAGATTTGGTGGTGATGAGTTTGCAATATTATTAGATAACGTTGCCAATACAGCGCATTTACAAGCTCTTTGCCAGCAGATTATTAGCCAGTTACAGCCTAGTTTTAAAGTCAATGGGCGAAATAACTTTAAAGTCACTGCAAGCATTGGCGCTAGTCTAATCAACAGTCAATGTAGCAACGCGACTCAAGCCTTACAACAAGCTGATCTTGCAATGTACAGTGTAAAGCAAAATGGTAAAAACAATTTCGCAACTTATGACAAAAAATTAAGCGAGCAATTGCAAAAACGTTTAACTCTTGAGTTACTACTGAAAGACGCGCTTCTTAATCAAGAGTTTTATATGGTTTACCAACCAGTGATGGATTTACAGCGTTTGAATGTGGCTGGGTTTGAAGCCTTGATCCGCTGGAAAAGCCCTGAGCTCGGCTTAATACCACCAGTTGATTTTATTCCCGTTTTAGAAGACTTAAATATTATTGACGCTGTAGGTGAATGGATCATTCGGCAAACTTGTCTGCAAATATCTGAATTTATCAGTGTTTCTCAAAACCCTAGCTTATTCATAAATATTAATGTTTCACCTAAACAGTTGATTTGCGGAGATATTGCACAGCTGTTAGAACAGCAGTTGCAAATACCCTATTTAAAACCTAACAATATACATATCGAGATTACCGAGACGCAAATTTATTCAAACGAAGACGCTTTGATGCGTCAGCTTAATAAGATTAACGCTTTAGGGATTGGTATCTTCATTGATGATTTCGGTACTGGCCACAGCTCCCTTGAACGGTTAGTTAACTACCCTTTACAGGGCATCAAATTGGATCGATCATTTGTCAGTGGTTTAACACTAAATAGTAATAATGCCATTGTACTGGAAGCCACTGTCAGAATGGCCGACCTACTGGGCTTAGAAGTGACAGTGGAGGGTATTGAGCAACAGCATCAACAAGAATTCTTTAACGTCTTAGGTTGCCGCTTCGCTCAGGGATACTTATTTCACCCCCCCCTTGAAGTGCAGCAGGTGTTACATCTCATTGAAAAACTTAACTTAACTTAACTTGCAGACACTACCATGAAACTATCTGTCTATTTATCATCAAGATTATCCCTTTCTTGGTGTTCAACGCTCTTTATAAGTCTAGTGGCAATTCCAATCTCAGCTCAAGAGGTGAATATTTACTCTGCGCGTCAGTCATTCCTGATCCAGCCTATTATGGATGATTTCACCAGGCAAACCGGTATCGTAACCAATATTGTCTATGAACGCAGCAGCCTAGTTAAGCGCTTGATTATTGAAGGATCAGCATCTGCAGCTGATTTAGTACTCACCTCTGATGTGGCGCCTTTATATCAATTGGCAAAAATGGGCTTAATTGAAAAAGTAGATAGTGAAATTTTAGCCAGCAATATTCCCGTGCAATTTCGCGACCCTCAAAATCTATGGTTTGGCTTAACCTCCAGAGCTCGTATTATCTACGCATCAAAAGAAAGAGTTGACCCTTTAGAAATCAGCCAATATGAAAATTTGATGGCTGCTAAATGGCGAGGGCGCATTTGCTGTCGTTCAGCTAAGCATAATTACATGCTATCACTGATTAGCTCAATGATTTTAGCAAGAGGGGAACAATTTACTGAACAATGGCTTAGAGGGATAAAACAAAATTTAGCCCGAAAACCACAGGGAAATGACCGGGCGCAAGTAAAGGCTATTAGTGAAGGTGTATGCGATATAGCTTTAGTAAACAGCTACTATTTCGGAAAAATGTTAACCAACCAGCGCAAACCAGAACAAATAAAATGGGCACAAAACGTACATTTGATTTTCCCAAATCAAGACAACCGTGGTAGCCACATGAACATTAGCGGTATCGCCTTAACTAAAAATGCGCCGAATAAAGCCAATGCTGTCAGCTTAATGGAGTATTTAAGTAGTGAGCGAGCACAATTTATTTACGCTCAGCAAAATCACGAATTCCCCGTCAATAATACCACTCCGTATTCTCCATTATTGAATAAATACATACCTAAGTTCAAACAAGATAAAGTAGCTCTGGTTCAGATAGCAGCACAACATCAGCAGGCGTTAGCGCTCATCGAAAAAGTCAGATTTGATCAATAGTCAGCATCGCTGAAGCGGGAGAAAATCACTCCCGATTCAACCATCTGCTGCTGAATAGAGCTAGTCAGCGACTACTAAAGCTCGCTGCTCCTCTATCCCCATTGATAAAATCAACGGCTCCGCCGACTGTTGACGGCGAATAAAATCTTGTTTACAGCTCAATCCCTGCCAGTTGATAGCGATTAAACTTTGTGCGACCGCACCACCTAATGTAGTACCGGGGCCTAAGATGATGATTTGCTCGGGGGCAAATTCTTTAACCGCCACTTGTATCGCCTTGCTGAAATTGTAGCTTTCCACTACTTGTTCACCTAAAGTGTAATCCCAAAGCGCACCCACATCTGTGGATAGGGGCTGCCATATGTGCCCTCTTCCGTCAATCATCGGCACAGGGGCCTGTTGGAACATGCTACTGGCTAATACGTCTCTGCCCATCTCAGAGATTGACTGTAACAGTGGGCTGTGAAAAGCACTGTGATTGTACAGGCGCATTGGAAAGCGCTCTTGTTCGATCGGCAGTAGTGAAGTTAAAACCTTCAGCGCCGCGTCATTGCCGGCAAAGACCACAAAACCGCCTAAGTTTATCGAGATGTATAGCTCACAAGCCGCTTGTTGATTCACTTGAGCGAGCACTTGCTGGATCATTTCTTTGCGCCCGGCAATCTCGCGCCACTCTTGGTCGACCAGCGGGTAGATAATTTGTCCACCTTGCAAGTGCTGATGCATAAACGTACCCATAGTATTGATCACATGTAGGGCGTTCTGCTCAGTTAAAGCGCTGGCGCAACCTAAAGCAACATACCAACCAAGGGAGTTGCCAGTGATCGCCTGCACCTCAAATTTGCTTTGATCAATCGATAAAAAGTCTGCATAGGCACAGGCATAGACTAGCGCTGAGGCATTATCACCGCGGGTGTGTGTACTCATGCTGTATGTATCAGCGGCATCTAACTCACTGATAGTAGGTTGAGAACAACTTTCTCGATAGGCATCTATCTGTGCTAGTAATGTCCCTTTATCGCTGTGCCAGCGCTGTAAATAACCCAACTCACTTTTGTTGTAGGTACCCCTGCCTGGACAGACCAGCAATGCTTTTTTCTGTTGCATGTTACAGCTCCCGATCAGAAGAGTTAAGCAGCGCAAGTGCCGCTGATACGATGGAATCACAACTAGGCAGAGTGACGGTGGCAGCTTTTCCTAAAGGAATAAAGCTATCTAAAGCAGTGACACTGGCAAGTTTAGGTTTTTTACCTCGATGCTCAGCCTTTTGTGCAAATAAACTCATCAGAGCCTCAGATTGAGAACCCGTTTCACGACATTCATCCACCACCAGTATATTTTCGCACTCATTGACCGCGCTCAATAATAATTCTTCATTGATCGGCGCCAGCCAGCGTAAATCGATCACCCTGAGATTGATATTATGCGTGTCCGCAAGGATTTTTTGTGCTTGACGAGAGAGGTAATAACCATTGCCATAGCTAACGATGGCTAAGTCCGTGCCCTTTTGATATTGACCTATTTGCCCAAGGCTAATAGTCTCACCTTCCACTTCGCCTTGCTCTGTCGCCTGCTGTGGATGAGGATATTGCGCGAGCCATAAGCCATCCTCTGCAGCGTGTAAGTCTCTGGTCATATATAGGGCTATAGGCTCAATAATGACGATAATACGCTGTTCCTCCAATGCCAAACGGACACATTCGCGCAACATCAGCACCGCATCTGCACCATTGCTTGGGCAGGCAATAATCAGCCCCGGAATATCTCTTAATACCGCGATGCTATTGTCATTGTGAAAGTGCCCACCAAAACCTTTTTGATACCCTAAACCGGCGATCCGAATAATCATCGGATTAGTGTATTGCCCGTTGGAGAAAAAGCTCAAAGTGGCAGCCTCACCGCGCAACTGATCCTCAGCATTGTGTAAATAGGCCAAAAATTGGATCTCAGGAATAGGTAAGAAACCGTTGTGAGCGAGACCAATCGCCAAGCCCAGGATGCTCTGTTCATCTAAGAGGGTGTTGATGACACGATCCGAACCAAAGCGTGCATGTACTTTACCAGTGACATTATAGACCCCACCTTTGGGGCCGATATCTTCACCGGCGAGCACTATATTTTGGTGTTCGGCCATTAAATCAGTAATCGCCCAGCTAATCAGCCGAGCCGTGTGAGCGGGCTTTTGCAGTGCCTTCCAATCACTTGCAAACAATTTTTGTCGCTGTTCATCATCGAGACGAGTCCTCTTCATCGGTGCCAATTTAGGCGGTATAATAGCGGCCATCACTTGAGCGGCATTCACCAATTTTGGTCTTAATGCCGCTTCAATAGCTACTCTTTCAACCCTTTCGCCGATTTTTTGATACAAATTCAGCACTTCATCGGCCGTCAATATCCCCTCACTGATAACGATATTAGCACTGTGTAATAAAGGATCATTGGCCTCTGCAGCTTCGACTTCTCGCTTGCTGATATAAGCGGTTTGTACATCGGAACCAGCATGCCCGTACAGGCGAACACAATTCATATGTAAAAAAATAGGCTTGCGATGCTTGCGCACTTGATACTCAGCTTCGCGTGCCACTTTATAAGTATCGAGGATATCTAAACCGTTACAGCGCATATAATTAAGTGCCGGTCTTTGAGAAAATCCCGCTTCGATCCAGCCACCTGGGGTTTTAGTCGATATGCCAATACCGTTATCTTCACAGATAAAAATCAGTGGCATCGGGATATTTTGATAGGCGGACCAACAGGCGCTATTAAAAGCCCCCTGTGAGGTTGAATGGTTGGCTGAGGCATCGCCAAAACTTGCCAGTACCACCGAGTCATGCTGCATTTGCATATTATCGGGCCGATGGCGACGAGCGAGACCGACACTGTATGCAGCGCCGACCGCTTTCGGCAAATGTGATGCGATCGTACTAGTCTGCGGCGGAATAAACAGCGCTTTTGATCCCAGTACTTTATGCCGGCCACCGGAAATAGGATCATCTGCAGAGGCGCTAAAGCTCAATAACATATCCCAGGTGGGGGTCTGACCGCTAAGCAATTTTGAACGCTGAATAAAGAAGGCCGCGTCTCGATAGTGTAAAAACGCCATATCATCGACTCTAAAAGCCGCTGCAATGGCCGCATTCCCCTCGTGCCCAGAACTGCCTATGGTATAAAACCCTTCACCTCGCGCCTGCATTTTCCGTGAGGTTCGGTCCAACTGTCTGCTTAGTATCTGACTTTCAAAGATCTCCATCAACTTACTTGTACTCAGCCCCGATTGGGCTAAGCTCACCGTAGATAAACGCTTTGGCAAATCGTTAGTTGACAGTTTTTCTAAAAAATTAAGGTGTACAACCTCGGCACGATCCATATAAAAACTCCACCAGTTACAGCCCAGCTACAAAAACACAATCAATAATAGACTAGGCAAATTTGATTAAATTCATGAGTTTAAAAATTGTACAGAAGTTATAGCACGCTTTTCACCACGGGGTATCGATCAGTGAAAATTTACTGCTGATTTTGCATGTTTAAACTGAACTAAAAAGTTCTATATCAATAGAACTGTAAAAAAATAAATTATTTAACGGTACACGAAGCTGTCGCTAACCAGCCATCGCCACTCCCTCACCGAAGATCGCTGCTGATCTAACTATTAGCGTGATGATGCGATTGATTTTTAGCAAAAAAACTGCATAATTGACCGCTGCTCAATAGAGCTTAACTTTTGCCATTTATACGCTATATCTAGATTGTCATTTATACAATGAGACCTCTGCATAACGTTGCGAGCGAAGGTAATACAAGGAAAAAAAACGGCGAGATAGCGGAGTCAGTGTGCCCCTGTTTATGGGTATTACTGGTGTAAATGAGCATGTTGAGCCGGTTTTTAACGCCGTATTACCGAGCGCAGTTATCATACCCTTTGGGTAAGTTATGCAGAGGTCTCACAATCTTGGATCGGTGGTTTCACAGTGAATACAGCATGCTGAGGTTTGATCATTAGCACTCTGAATTCGTACTCTGAATTCGCACTCTAGATGCTCACTGGCTGCTAAATAAATTATATTTCCCCACTACTTATAGAATTCACCCGATGTCTAACACTAATTCAAATAATTTAACCCACCCAAGCAATACTAACCAATGGAGCGTCAGCGACAGTAAAAAGCTCTATGCTATTAATGAATGGGGGGCTGGCTATTTTGATATATCGAGCAGCGGTGAAGTTCAAGTTTGTGTCAATACTACGGGCCAAAAGACCGCTGTTTCACTGTTGGAAATAGTCGCAGGCATGCGAGAGCGCGGCTTGGAAATGCCGACGGTGCTACGTATTGAAAACTTACTGGATCAGAGAATCAAAGAGCTCAACGAAGCCTTTATCCGCGCGATTGCACAAAACAATTACCAGGGAAAGTACCGCGGTGTTTTCCCCATTAAAGTCAACCAACAATGCCATGTTATCGAAGAGATAGCCGCTTTCGGCAGCAGTTTCAATCACGGTTTAGAGGCGGGTTCAAAAGCTGAGTTGATCATCGCTCTATCGCAACTCAAAGATCACAATAGTTTAATTATTTGCAACGGCTACAAAGATACTGAATTTGTCGATTTAGGCCTATACGCCATCCAGTTGGGAATCCAGTGTTTCTTTGTTCTGGAAACACCTGCCGAATTGCCGATTATTTTAGAGCGCTCTAAGGCACTGGGCATCAAGCCGCTAATCGGCACGCGCATCAAATCGTCGGTGATCGTTGACGGACACTGGAATGCAGACAGTGGCGATCGGTCTATCTTTGGCCTTTCTACGACTAGCTTACTCGAAGTTGTCGCCCAGCTGAAATCTGCCAATATGCTGGACTGTCTACAATTACTGCACTGTCACCTCGGCTCACAAATCCCCAATATCCGCAATATCCGCACCGGTGTTCAAGAAGCTTGCCGCTTTTATAGCGGCTTGATTTCCGAGGGGGCCCCGATGGGTTATCTGGATTTAGGAGGCGGTTTAGCGGTGGATTACGAGGGGGCTAGAACTAACAGTACTCACAGTATGAATTATCAACTGGATGAGTATTGCGTCAATATTGTCGAGACAATTACCGAGAGTTTGACCCCGTTAAACATCGCTCACCCGACGATTATTACAGAATCCGGCCGCGCCACCGTCGCCTACTCATCACTGCTACTCTTTAATGTATTGGATGTGCGCAATCATGATCCGCAGCCACTTCCGGCAGCGTTGGGCAGCGACGACCACGAAACTCTCCACAACTTATTTGCAGTATTAGCCGTCATCAACCACCAGACGTTCCAAGAGTGCTACAACGATGCCCTCTACTATCGAGATGAAATAAGAGAGCTATTTAGACGCGGCCAAGTAGGCTTGCGTGATCGGGCAATGGCCGACAATATAACCTTGGCAGTGCTGGAAAAAATTGCCAAAATTCTCAAGAGCATAGATCGCGTACCGCCAGAACTAGAGAATCTTCCGGAGCTGCTCTGTGATATTTACTACGGTAATTTTAGTTTATTTCAATCGCTACCCGATATTTGGGCGATCGACCAGGTTTTTCCGGTCATGCCGATCCACCGCTTAAATGAGCAGCCGACACGCGAGGCGATCATTGCGGATATCACTTGTGACTGCGATGGTAAAATTGATAAATTCATCTCCCCACAGGGGATCCGCAATACTTTACCGCTGCACCCTTTAAAGGAAAATCAAGAATACTATATCGGGGTGTTTTTAGTCGGCGCCTATCAAGAGACATTAGGGGATTTACACAATTTGTTTGGCGATACTAACGTGGTCAGCGTTAAAATAAATCCAGATGCCAGTTTTGATTTTGTCCGCGAGTTCCAAGGGGACAGTATTTCCGACGTGCTCAGTTATGTCGAGTACGAGCCCAAACAAATGTTAGAACAATTTAGACGTAAAGCTGAACAAGCTGTACGAGATAAAAAAATCAGCGCCGCTCAACGCCAACGCATGCTATTAGCTTTTAAAGATAGCTTACAAGGCTATACTTATTTTGAGCGCGAACAACATTAAGAGAGAGGATTTACGATGTCCAAAGTAGTTATTATTGGAGCCGGCGGAGTCGGTGGAGTAGTCGTGCAAAAGTGCGCTCAAGTAGCGGATATTTTCACTGATATTTTACTTGCCAGTCGCACGGAATCAAAGTGCATAAAAATTGCCGCGCAAGTTAAAGAGCGAACCGGAGTGACGATTCGCACCGCACAAATTGATGCGGATGACGTACCGGCACTGGTCGCGTTGTTAAAGGCTGAGCAACCCAAACTAGTGATCAACGTGGCACTGCCCTATCAAGATTTGACCATTATGGACGCCTGTTTAGAAGCTGGCGTGCACTATATGGACACCGCCAATTACGAGCCTTTGGACACCGCTAAATTTGAATATAAGTGGCAGTGGGCCTACCAGCAAAAATTCCAACAAGCGGGACTTACCGCACTGTTGGGCAGTGGTTTTGATCCCGGCGCCACCAACGTATTTACCGCATATGTGGCCAAGCATTACTTTGATGAAATCCATGAGCTAGATATTATTGACGTCAATGGCGGCGACCACGGCTATCCCTTTGCGACTAACTTCAACCCAGAAATCAACATTAGAGAAGTGACCGCCGAGTGTCGTCACTGGGAAAATGGTGAGTTTGTAACCACCGACGCCATGTCTAAAAAGGCCAGCTTCACCTGTCCGGAAGATGTCGGCAACTACAATATTTATCGAATGTATCATGAAGAGCTAGAGTCGCTAACCAAGCACTATCCCAGTCTTAAACGCGCCCAATTTTGGATGAGTTTTGGCGACAGTTACCTAAAGCACTTAGAAGTGCTCAGCAATGTCGGTCTGACGGGGATCGAGCCCGTAGAATTCAACGGTCAACAGATTGTACCTATTCAATTCCTGGCCAAGTTACTTCCCGACCCATCCTCTCTGGGCCCGCGTACCGTAGGACGTACTTGTATCGGCGTGGTAGTGCGCGGTATAAAAGACGGCAAACAAAAAATTGTCTATTGCTACAATATTTGCGACCACCAAGCTTGCTATAAAGAAGTGGGATCACAGGCGATTTCCTACACCACTGGTGTACCGGCAATGATTGGCGCAAAACAAATGCTCGAGGGTAATTGGATTAAACCTGGGGTGTGGAATATTGAACAATTCGACCCAGACCGCTTTATGCAAGATATGCAAGAGTATGGACTACCGTGGAAAATACTTGAATTAGATTCCTTTAGCTTAGACGAGTAAGACCGCTGACTTAAGAGGCTATCGAAAAAAGTAGCGAGCGATGGTAAGGCGAGAAAAAATGGCGAAATAGCTGAATCAGAGTACCGATTTTATCGGTATTATGCTTCCAGATAAGCATTTTTAGCTATTTTTTAACGCCAAGTCATCGAGTGCAGTACTCTTGGGAATCTCTTATATACACAACGGTGGCGAAGTGCGCAACTTCGCCGTATTATCAGCCTAACACTTAGCAGCTTAGCTCTCCCTCACGCCTTATTTGGCTCGATCGAGAATAGCCAGAATATCCAGGCTCTGCATTAAGGATTACCGAATATAACGCGCTATTTCATACCAATCTGACTAGAGCAAACTTCCCCAGCTTTGGCATTTTACGTAACGGCATTAGCTATACACTAGACAATTGAGATTAAGGGTTATGCAATTCACTGATTTTTCCAAACTCGACCTAACACGGCTTCCCTCTCCTTGCTTTGTCGTAGACCAAGTGGCCATTGAGCGAAATTTGGCTATTTTACAGCAAGTGGCGCAAGCCAGTGGAGCCAAAGTGTTAGCGGCACTCAAAGCCTTTTCCATGTGGCATTTAGGCGAGTTAACCGCCAGTTATTTAGACGGCACTTGCGCCAGCGGCTTACACGAGGCCCTGCTGGCAAAAGACGCTTATCAGGCACCGGGCAAAACCAGTGAAATACACGTTTACAGCGCCGCGTTCAGTCAGCACGATTTGCAGCAGCTACTGCAGTTTGCCGATCACATCGTATTCAACAGTATTAGCCAGTGGCAGCGCTTTCACAGCATCAATACACAAGCCAAACAACAGCGACCAAACCTAGAATTTGGTCTGCGCATCAACCCAGAACACTCGGAAGCTAGTGTCTCTATTTATGACCCTTGTGCGCCACAGTCACGGCTGGGGATACGTATTGCCGATTTAGAAAACCAAGATCTAAGCGGGATTAGCGGCCTACATTTCCACACCTTGTGTGAGCAGGGATTTAGCGAGCTAGACCGCACTCTCAATGCGGTAGAAGAGAAGTTCGGCCACTTACTGGAACAGATCAGTTGGGTTAACTTTGGCGGTGGTCACCACATTACCGCCCCCGGCTACGACATCCCAGCACTGACAGCAAGAATTAAAGCCTTTTCCAAAAAATACCAAGTACAAGTTTACCTCGAGCCGGGAGAGGCTATTGCGATAGGCAGTGGCATACTTTGTGCACAAGTGCTGGATATTATAGAAAGTGACGGCCAGCAGGCAATTTTAGATACCTCGGCCACCTGCCATATGCCCGACACCTTAGAGATGCCCTATCGAGCGGACATCTTAGGCGCTGGTGAACTAGATCAATACCCATACAATTATCGCCTAGGCGGATTGACTTGTCTGGCGGGAGATGTGATCAACGACTACAGTTTTTTGCAACCACTAGTTATTGGCCAGCGCTTAATATTTGAAGATATGGCGCACTACACTATGGTAAAAACCAGCACTTTTAACGGTACAAAACTGCCGGCGATCGCCCTGTGGAACTCAAAAACCGATCAGCTTAAGATAATTAAAGAGTTTGGCTACGCCGACTTTAAACAGCGCCTMTCTTAAACCTGAATCCGTGACTTCAAAGTGAATACAGAGTGYAAGATATTGGTTTTACGGTGGAATTGAAAAATYTTAGCTGCAAGCTCATATGCGTCCTGCATTCGCTAAATAAATGCATCCGTGCATAAAACCCGTAGSTTCAGCGGRCATTTTTCTAACCGCTGTAGAATCAAGAGYTTGCGCTATGTGGTGCAGTGAAGTCACTGATTCAGGTGAAAGTGAAGACCCAATGCAAACGCTCGACTGCCATCTACATAAAGAGAGATAAAGAGACTTAACATGACCGACGACCCGCTTAACTACCCTATTTTTTTAGGTTCAGAAATTGATCAGCCACAGCCGACAGCAGCGGCTTTTCACATACTTCCTGTGCCCTACGAAAAGACCGTCTCCTACGGGGGAGGAACCGGTAATGGCCCCGCGGCGATTATAGCCGCTTCTTGGCAACTGGAAGAGTGGGACGGAAAGAGTAAGCCCTGCACTCAGGGGATCTATACTTGCCCCACAATTAACTGCCAGGGAGCCCCTGCTCAAGTGATTGACAATATCGCCGCCGCCACCGTAAACATCGTCAAATCGGGAGCGATGCCAATTGTCCTCGGCGGCGAACACACCGTTACCTACGGGGTTGCCAAGGGACTTAGAGAGGCAGGTTTCGATGATTTTGGCATAGTTCAAATTGATGCACACGCAGATTTGCGTGAAGCTTACGAAGGCGATCAACTATCCCACGCCTCGGTAATGAAGCGCTGTGTAGACTTAGGCATCCCACTTTATCAACTGGGTATTCGAGCTTTCTGTGAAGAGGAAATGCAAATTCGCGCCGAGCATAATGTTTATTTTCAGGATGCTGATGAATTGGTACCGCACAATATACAGACCATCACTCTTCCCGATGATTTCCCGAAAAAAGTATTCTTCACCTTAGACATCGATGGTTTAGATCCCGCTGTTTTCCCCTCCACTGGTACACCAGTGCCTGGTGGGTTAGGATGGTATCAAACATTGAGTTTGTTTGAATCAGTGGTTAAACAGCGAGAAATCATCGGTTTCGATATTATGGAATTCGCGCCGATTGAAGGTTTCCACGCCTATGATTTTGCCGCGGCACTCCTCACCTATAAAATGATGGGAATCGTCGCTCGACATCAGGGCGCAGCCCAATCTTGAGCCTTTACCTACAACTTTCAAAACACAGTGCAGTACCCAACTGAGGAGCATTATGCAGATAGCGATCCTAGGCGGCGGAATAGGCGGATTAAGTACCGCTATCGCCCTGCTACAAGCGGGTTTCAAGGTCAGTGTTTACGAGCGGCATAGCTCTCCAACCGATATTGGTGCCGGCATAGTTTGCTGGCCTAACGCTAGTTTTATCTTAGAAGAGTTAGGTGTTTTAGAGCAAGTGGCCCAAGTATCGGGGACGCTGCTGCACATGCACCGCTTCTCCAGCAGTAATCAAAGTTTGGGCTCACTAGATATACGCCAACTCAACCGGCAAATGGGCTATCCCAGTTACTCGGTGTTACGCAAAGATCTGCTGACAATTTTGACCCAGCGCTGCTTAGCGCTCAACGGCAGCATTGCCTATCAGCACAATGTGACAGCTATCTCTGAATACGCACCCGCTAGCGCCAGCGTACAATTTGCCAACGGTTTAGCGATTCAGGCGGACGTCATTATCGGCGCCGATGGACGAATGAACTCACTGGCGCGTCAGTATGTAAACCACCATAACGCGCCTATTTATCAAGGTTTCATCAATTGGATCGGTGTTTACAGCAGCCAAACAGCGCTATTCAGCGAGCTTTCAGTCTCTGATTACTGGGGAGTTGGCGAGCGTTTTGGGATTGTCCCGATCTCAAAAAATGTCGCCTATTGGGCAGGGGGAGTGGCCGCCGCCAACATAGAAGAAAACCATCCTGAATCATACCAGCGTGAATTAAACAGCCTGTTTGCAGACTGGCCCGAGCCGATTACTCAGCTGATTAACGGCACTGCGCAAAAAAACATCAATAAAATTTATGTCCACGACCACCACCCAATCACCACTTGGCACAAAGGCAACTTGGTATTACTGGGACCTGAATCAGTGACTTCACCATTTGAAGTCACGGATTCAGGTGGGAGACTCAGCTCATTCGCCTCTTCCGACCTCCGGCCAAGGAGCCTGCCAAGCGTTGGAAGATGCCTGGCATATAGCTAACTGTCTCACCGAACACAGCGCTAACATCGATCGAGCTTTTAGCCAGTTCACCGAGTTGAGACAGGCGAAAACCGCCGCCATAACGATGGCAGGTCGCCAGCTGGCAAGCTCTATTTTTAATCGAGATCCGCTGTTTTGTCAGCAGCGCAACACCGCCAGTAAAAACAGCGACTTTAGTCAGCTAATCACCGCGATGGCCAAAGGTTGGTCTAGCGGTCTACCATTGAGCGTATAACAGATGCAATACCAGTCTATCGTCACCTTCATCCGAGAGTTATGGCTATTTGGTTTAAAGCAAGCTTACGCCTGTATTTTTGGTGGTTTCCTACTAGCGATAATGGTGATCACTAGTTACTGGTATCCACTGGAAAGTATGCACCGCTACGACTTTATATTCTTGGCGGCGATCGCCTTTCAAATATTCTTATTGGTCACTAAACTAGAGAACATTAGAGAAGCGGTAGTGATTGTCGTTTTTCATCTAGTAGCGACAGTGATGGAGCTGTTTAAAACCTCAGATGCGATTGGCTCGTGGCTCTATCCAGAAGACTATTATTTTGGCATCGCAAACGTGCCTCTTTTCACCGGCTTTATGTACAGCGCGGTAGGTAGTTACATTTCACGAGTGTGGCGAATCTTTGATTTCCAGTATTCACACTATCCCGCAAGGCGCTACACCCTAGTTTTAGTCTGTTTAATTTATCTCAATTTCTTTACTCATCACTACATCATAGACTTACGCTGGGTGCTATTGGCTGTCACTGCGCTACTATTTTATAAAACCCAGATCTACTTCAAAATAATTAAAACCCACCGCCATATGCCGCTATTATTAGGCTGGTTGCTAGTGGCCTTATTCATCTGGTTTGCCGAAAATCTTGCGACTTTCAGCAATGTATGGATCTATCCAAATCAACTGGATGAGTGGCAGATGGTTTCTATCGCCAAGCTGAGTTCATGGTACTTACTGATGCTTTTAAGTTTTGTTTTAGTCTCATTAATCAACCCAGTCAAACTCCACACTACTCACAGAGCTGATTAAATGCTGCACCCTCGCAGATCTTCGCTTGCTAGGCTGATAATGGCAACGTTATACTATTGATATGAGTCATCCAATATTAGACGAGAATCTCTCGTACACTATCCTCGAGCAAGCGGTCAGAAGCTCTAAAAAAGCGCTGTTGGTCAAAGCGAGCACAGGCCAAGGCTATACGTTTAATAGCATTTTAAACACTGCGGATAATCTGGATTTCTCGCCCGCTACTGATACTAGCCAATCATCAAATTTGAATGTTGGCAGCATTAGAGTGCGAGGTTTCGACAAGGATGATTTACTCGCTTTACTCTTAGATCCCGAAGATATTAACGCCTTAATCGAGTCGAATATCCTGCCTAATGCCGGCGGTGAAGACCCGCACAATACGCTGCTTTCGACAGCCCATCAAAGTGTCTTAAAACTAGAGGATGTGCTGTATAAAGAAGATAACTTAGATGAGTATTTACCCGCTGCCGACCAAGATAAATGGTACCTGTTTGGCGATCATCAGGTTATTGACAAAGTGATTTCAGGCCCGGGAATGCAAGATATTCACCGATGCACTGTTAATGCAACAGCTAATGGTCGAAAACTATGTTGAAAAATAGCGCCTAACACTGCGCTAAATAGCTCACTTCAGTGACCAGCTGTGAAGATTCTAAACAACCCTGTCGCCATTAAGCATGCTTTTTAAATTCACTCCACGCCGCCTGTAAATAGATAAACATCGACCAAAGCGTGAGCAGTGCAGCGACGAAAAGTGCCATTAAACCAAAAGTACTGAGCAGCGTATCTTGCTCTGCTAAAAGTAAAACAAAAATTGACAGCATTTGCATGGCGGTTTTGATTTTACCTAAATTAGACACTTTTACATTCGCGCGCTTACCTAGCTCAGCCATCCACTCCCGCAGTGCCGATATAACAATTTCCCGACTGATAATAACAATAGCCCCAATAGTGACGTAGGGTGTGTCATACGAGACCGACACTAACACTAGCGCCACGGCCACTATTAATTTATCGGCAACCGGATCTAAAAAAGCACCCAATGTTGTACTTTGATCAAGTTTTCTGGCTAAAAATCCATCTAGCCAGTCAGTGAAACAGGCCAGGCCAAACACGGCACTACAAGCGAGGCTCGCCCAGCTAAAAGGTAAATAAAACAACGCGATTAGCAATGGAATTAATGCGATGCGTAACAGTGTTAATATATTTGGGGTATTCATAAAATTACAGTAGCCATAAAAAATATTTCAATAAACAGTTTTTAAAAGAAGCGGTGACGCTCCGCTCACATCCACTTTGTCCATTTGAACTAGTGTCTCAACGTTAGGATATCTTCTTTCGCCACTTCTAGCAAAGGTCTCTATCAAAATTGTTTACCTATATAAATTAATTAGTTAACTGAGACCTCTGTAACTTCTCAATAACTCG
>ASZJ01000051.1 GCA_000416275.1 Osedax symbiont Rs1 | reverse complement strand
ACCTAAAAAAGCCATGGTAAGATAACCTTATCATTCGCTGCTATGACTTAAACCTTTGAAAAAACTCCCTACTTTACCTGATATTCCAGAAAGTGAACAAACTCCGGTAGTCAAAAGCTTACTACTGATAGTAGAGCAATGCTTTCAAAGTATTCAGCAGCAAGCCGAAGAGATCGAGCGGCTCAAAGATGAAGTGCGCGTACTAAAAAAGCAGAAAAAACGGCCCACTTTCAAACCAAGTAACTTGGACAAAGAAACAGATAAATCGACGGGCGATGATTCAGTATCGACAGAAAACAAAAAGCGGCCAGGCTCAAAGAAACGCTCTAAAAATGTGAATCTAACTATCCATGACGATCAAGTGGTTCAACCGCAAGACGGTATCCCTCCAGGAGCTCGCTTTAAAGGATACCGGGATTTTATTGTTCAGGAGTTGGTTCATTGGCACAAAAAACACCCGTTATCGTCTCGCCCGTTATGTCACACCAGACGGCCAAACCCTCACCGCTAAATTACCTAAAGAATTGAACGGGCTGCATTACGGTCCTTATTTACTCAGCTATGTCCTTTATCAACACCATCACTGTCATGTCACCCAACCTCTATTGCTAGAGCAACTGCGAGAATGGGGGATTGATATCTCCGCCGGTCAAATCAATCGCCTTTTATCCGAGGGAAAATCTCAATTTCATCAGGAAAAGAACGACATTTTAAAAGCGGGTTTAGCTTTGTCCGATTATGTCACTGTTGACGATTCAGGTGCTCGCCATAAAGGGGTCAACGGTTATGTCACTCAAATAGGCAACGAGTATTTTGCTTGGTTTGAATCGACAGGCTCTAAGAGTAGGGTTAATTTTTTGGAATTGCTCTGTGCGGGGGATAAAAGTTATCGTATTAATCATCACGCTGAGTCTTACTGGGTAGATCAAAAATTACCGCATGTCCCACTAAAGCTTCTCTTAGAGAGTGGCTTGTCGCATTTTGCTAATGCCCTGCGTTGGGAGGAGCATCTTGATGAGCAGGGAATCAACTCGGCGCGCCACCGTCGTATTGCGACGGAAGGCGCTTTACTTGGTAATGTGCAGCATCAAAACCGGTGCCAGAACTTAGTCATACTCAGTGACGGGGCGGGTCAGTTCAATATTCTGCAGCACGCATTGTGCTGGATTCATACTGAGCGTTTGGTACACACAATGCTGCCGTTAAACGAATGGCACCGAGAGGATATAGCGAAAGTACGCGGTGAAATTTGGGATTTATATCGAGGCCTAAAAACGTATAAAGTCCAGCCAGGTTCCGATCAGAAAGCCGCGCTGGAGACTTTTTTTGACGAGATTTTTACGCAGCGAACACGTTATGAGTCTTTAAACCAATTGCTCAAGCGGATCTACAAAAACAAAGCGAAATTACTGCGAGTATTAGCACGTCCTGAAATTCCCTTACATACCAATGGTAGTGAAACAGATATCAGGGATTTCGTAAAAAAGAGAAAGATCAGTGGAGGTACTCGCAGTGATGTTGGAAGAGAGTGCCGAGATACATTTTCCAGTCTAAAAAAGACTTGTCGAAAGCTTGGTGTGTCATTTTGGGACTATATATTGGATAGAAATTCTGGGATTGGGGATATCCCCCCATTGGCAGAATTAATTCGTCGAGAAGTAGCCGCTGACTAGGGCTTTAATTGGCGTAAGCTATAGTAGATTGCCCCGTGTTATTGAGAAGTTACAGACCTCTGCCTAACGTTGCGAGCGAGGATAAGACAAGACAAAAAACGGCGAGATAGCGGAATCAGTGTGCCCCTGTTTATGGGTATTACTGGTGTAAATGAGCATATTGAGCCATTTTTTAACGCCGTATTACCGAGCGCTGTTATCATACCCTCTGGGTAAGTTATGCAGAGGTATCTAACTGACACTCCTGGTTAGTTTTTATTAATCTGGATGCAGTGCAGCATAGATATCTTCTGCTAGCGCCGTGCTTATACTAGAGACTTTTTTAATTTCTTCAATACTTGCGCTTTGAATAGATGGAATTGAACCGAAATGTTTCAATAATTCCCTTCTTCTTTTAGGCCCGATCCCCGCTATATCTTCTAATTTTGATCGCTGACGTGCTTTACCACGTCGCGCCCTGTGGCCAGTAATCGCAAATCGATGCGATTCATCGCGAATATGCTGGACTAAATGTAAACCGGGCGAATCTGCAGCAATTAAAATTTCTTTATCAGAATCCGGGTTTATCAATGTTTCTAGGCCTGGCTTGCGAGTGACTCCCTTAGCGATACCTATCACTTGAATGTCGTCAATATTTAAGTTTTTAAGGACATCCACCGCCTGTGTCACTTGCCCTTTACCACCGTCAACAAACAGGATATCCGGCTTTTTCCCCTCCCCTTTTTGCAGTTTTGAAAAACGCCTAGTCAGCGCTTGGTGCATAGCGGCATAATCATCGCCGGCGGTGACACCCTCAATATTAAAGCGACGGTAGTCAGCTTTTAACGGTCCGTTATGATCAAACACCACACAAGAGGCAACCGTTGCCTCCCCTGAACTGTGGGATATATCAAAGCACTCCAACCGCTTGGGAATCTTATCCAGGCCCAGACTTATCTGCAGAGAGACGAAACGCTTGAATATATTCTGTTTGCTGGCCAATTGATTAGCTAACTGCTGCTCGGCATTGGTTTGTGTTAAACGCTGCCAACCAGCTCGGTGGCCTCGGACATTATGACTGATATCTACCTTTGCACCGCGCTTCTCCACCAGTGCATCTTGCAACACACTAAGCTCTTGAATGGCGTGACTGACGATAATACTTTCCGGAATTTCCCTATTGGCACTTAAGTACCACTGCGCCACAAAAGCAAATAACACATCCTGCTCGGTCTCTTCAATGGCTATTTTCGGGAACAGCGCCTTAGAGCCGATGACCCTGCCGCCACGCACAAACATTTGATAAATACACACACTACCCGCCTGTAGGGAACAGCCGATAATATCTGCATTGCCGCTGCCGCCGATCACGGACTGCTGCTCTTGGGTGTGTTGCAGTGACTGAATTTGATCTCTGATAGTAGCGGCTAGCTCAAAATCCAGAGCGCTGGCTGCCCGCTCCATCTGCTGTGCTAAATCGGTCATTATTTTGCTACTTTTACCTTCCAAAAACATCATCGCATGCTTTATATCTTGCTGGTAGGCGGCTTTTTCAATCAAATCCACACAGGGGGCCGAGCAACGTTTAATTTGGTACTGCAGACAAGGTCGCGATCGATTGCTGAAGAAGCTTTCATCACACTGTCGAATCTTAAAGATTTTTTGCAGTACGTTTAAAGTCTCTCGAACCGCGGTACCACTTGGAAAGGGCCCAAAATATTTACCTTTACGTCGTTTCGCACCGCGATGAAAAGTAACGGACGGGTATTTTTCAGTATCGTTAATAAAAATAAAGGGGTAACTTTTATCGTCGCGTAATAAAATATTGTAAGGGGGTCTATATTGCTTGATCAGATTTTGTTCGAGCAGTAATGCTTCTGTTTCACCGTGGGTAATAGTGATATCGATAGCGGCTATTTTAGCCACCAGCGCTTGGGTCTTGCCCGTTAAACCGGTCGATCTAAAATAACTGGTGACGCGATTCTTCAGGTTTTTAGCTTTGCCAATGTAAAGTAACTCGCCCTGACTGTCGCGCATTTGATAGACACCGGGACGCTGGGTCAAGCTTGCTAAAAATTCTTTACTATTAAATGGCTCCAATGTTTAACCTTGTATAATATCAAAAAGATGAAAACTAATTATTTGAAAGCTCTACATAACTGACCCAGAGGGTATGATAACTGCGCTCGCAACGCTCTGCAGAAATCGCTATTTATTTTCTAATCAGTACCGTGCACTGCTTTATGCTGGTAATTTAAGCACTAGCCTGGTTTTTTATTTTTTCTATGCTCTTCAATGTTAGCCGTCATCAAGGTACTGAGTGCATTTTGGTGTATTTCAGCCAATCTCTCTCGCGCATCATCAGTTATGCCCGACCCTGAAGAGAGTGATACCTCTAAATACACTCCTATTGCAGCAAAGTAAAAAATACGCGCGCTGTGGCCACTTGCACGACGCAGCTTACTGTAAGATATTTGCGCCCCGTTTACCAAAATATGATTGATATCATTGGCACTTATTAAAGGATTACGCTGTTCTGCTAACGCTTTATTACTCTGCATTTTCGACCCTGTTGTTCTGCTCATACACCCTCTCTTGCTAAATAATATATGTAAACTAAATCCTAACCCGGTAAAAAAAACAGATTTCCTACTAGAACCTGAGTTAGTGACTGCACTGCGCCACATAGCGCAAGCTCTTGACCCTACAGCGGTTAGAAAACATCCATTGTAAAATCGATATTCCACACTCTGCATTCACTTTGAAGTCACCAATCCAGGTAGAGGCATACTGAGAATAGCGATCAATGAAAAATCAATACTATGGTAAAAAAATGAGCGTTAACTTTAACCAAAGCAAGCTTAGTCTAAGAAAACTTTCCACTCTCTATTAACTTCAGAGACATACCCAGCAGATGAATAGCACTTTTGTTTATCATAGCAAGATATTGCATACATGCTAGGCTTTCGATAACAATCTACTTCATTAGCTCAATTTGCCAACGCTCTGTTATCTAGACTAGCTCTATCCTAAGGAAGTGTAAGACAGCTTGATATCAGGATGGGATATAGGCATTGAAACGCACTAGGAGCAGGCACAGCGGTCTTAGTTACTCTTTAATCTTGGCCAGGTACATGTCTAGCTGAATACATTGACTGGTACCACTGACCAATTCCAATTTCTGCTCAATACGCTCAGGAAGAGCTTTAAGGATCGAGGCCGATTGAGTCTCAAAAGCACCTTTGACTAAAAAAGTGAGTTGGTTGGCACTTGCCACTTCAATATAGGTTTGATTGAGGTTTTTAATCGAAGTATAAGGTTGATCGTGAAATAGCTCAGTTTGTAAATTTCTAGCTATCTTACCTCTATAGCAAGTGGGTATGGCAACTCGCTTAACGGCTCCGGCAGCCGTCGCATCAGCATTTAAGGTAGGATCAATACCCGACAAAATCTGTGCCTGTAAATCAGCGACCTGTTGCTCGGTCTCAGTGCCAAAATTAATGTAAGCCATTTCCCAACGACGATCGTCCACCGCGAGCGCAAGTATGGTGACCAGTGCTCCTAGCAATAAGATTAATATACCCTTTCGATAGTCTTTCATAAAATACCTAGAGACCTCTGCATAACTTACCCAGAGGATATGATAACTGCGCTCGGTAATACGGCGTTAAAAACCGGCTCAATATGCTCATTTACACCAGTAATACCCATAAAGAGGGGCACACTGACTCCGCTATCTCGCCGGTTTTTGCCTTGTCTTACCTTCGCTCGCAACGTTATGCAGAGGTCTCAGTGTAAAAAAGCCCGGTTTAGGCAACTAAACCGGGCTTTTTTACACTGAGACCTCTGCATAATTTACCAGAGGGTTTTTTAAAAATTAACCGCCACCAAAAAATCAATTTTTCGATAGTAGAACAATAACCATATCAGCTTTTCAGTGAAAATTATTGTTGTATTACAAACATTTGTTTGAAAAATAAGATTTCGCCCTTAAACAGCTTTTACCCAAGCTTTACCCGTCCCAGACGGACAGTGAAGCACATGATTGAGGTAAGGTTTTTGGCGCACAGCTGATCCGCAGAAAACTATTGACACGGAGCACTAATTTGCAATGATAACCTGCACACTAGCTACTCACTTTAATGAAGACCTAAGGCATACATATTGAATAAAAATAAAACTGAAATTCTGTACTACATGCTGGATTAGTATTAGTGGGTTATTATCTTAACCAGCAGACTACATTAAATAAAACCTCTCGCACCATATCTAAGCACCAGCGCATCAAATATGAACTTGAATTATACTCATACAGAGCTTTTTTTATTCAATGAATTGGCCTAGGCGCCGATAGCCTATGGACATGTAAGAAACAAATTTAGAGGGCTACGTTATGATTAACACGTTTTATTCAAATACGTCTTATGTACGTCAACATACTGAACTCAGTTCTATTGAAAACGAAGCACAGCGCAATCCCAGCTCCACAGCTAATGAAGCGATGCTGGCGCGCTTGGCAAAGAATGTCCCTGGGCTAAAAAAAGAGGACGTCACTGAATTAGCCAACAACGACTTTAGCCCCGCTAAAATAGCTGAAAAGATTTCCCAGTTCATTGCTCAAGGCTTACAAAATGCGCGCAATGCAGGGCGTAGTGAAGCTGACATTCAAAGTAAGTTTGATGCCGCTGTTGCCGGTGTACAAAAAGGCTTTGATGAAGCCCGAGAAATTTTAGGGAATCTGAATTTACTCTCTGAGAGTATTAGCGCCAACATTGACGAGACCGAAAAACAAACATTTGCCGCTTTAGATGCGATCAACCCCTCCCCAGTAAATACTCCAAGCTTACCTATCTATCATACTCAAGTAGCTGCAGCGGAACGTTTCAGCAGCGCTGAATCTTTTTCATTAGACCTTAAAACCCAAGATGGCGATACTGTTAAAATATCATTCGCCAACCAGAGCAGCCATCAAGCTTCTTTTGCTTACGCAGGTGATGGTGCAGGTAACTACAGTGCTATTTTTGAGTTGAGCCAAAGTCAGAGCAGTTCTTTACAGTTTCAAGTTGAAGGCGATTTGGACGAAGATGAATTAGAGGCAATAGCCAATCTAATTTCTGAAATTTCTGAAATTGCCAATGAATTTTTCAGTGGAGATGTGCAGAAAGCCTTTGAGATTGCCTCTGAGTTCCAATTAGATAAAACTGAACTCGCCTCAATGAATCTGCAACTCACTAAATCGCAAGAATACACTGCTGTTTCAAGTTATCGCAGTGTACAGAATAATTCGACCCCTGATGTAGGCAAGTTAACCGGGCACTTACTGAATAATTTTGATCAGGCGACCCAACGTCCTGAATTAGGTTTCTTACAAGATATTCAACAGGTAAGCCAACGTTTACTAGATAGCCTAGTGCAGCAAGATAGCCGTTTCATTGAAGCAGATGATGAACAGCAGTCTACCTTCAGCTCTAGCCTCTCCAAGATCCAAGATATTTTACTGGCGATGCGCGAAGCACGTGCTGAAAAAATAGCAGAAGCTGAAGATATAGACTCCGTTGCCGACCTTGATGATGACGACGACGATGAAAATGACGACGACTAATTGCTAGCTTTGCGTATCCTACACTGAGTGCAGTGTAGGAGCGAAGTTTCAATTTATAAGCCTGATTGCTCATTGTGAGACCTCTGTATAATTACGCTCAACTATTGAGTGACAATTTTGAAACCTAACCACAAACCCTTAACAATCTGATAATTTACAAATATCCGAACAAGTTCCGCACCCCTTCGCTGTATCACTCGTTCAGTGCCACCCCTACCCTTGTAGTTTATTACTTCATCACTATATACTCTATAATCAGCTAAATTCAGAGATAGCTAAAAATGCACAGTGGAGATTCACAGTGAGCGACAACGTGGTTGACTTTAAAAAGCGCCAAGAACAAGCTCGGCACGAGCAGAAAGAAGCGGGCTTCGATAAAATAAAAGAGCGATTTGAAGCGATTGTTCCAGTAAAAAAAAGTAATCAAGATAAACTATTAAGCTTATTTAAAAAGAAAAAAAACACTAGGCCCGCAAAAAAACGCTAGTGTTTATCGCCTATTGCAGACTATCAGCGAGAATCAAGCAAACACTTCTCGGTAGGCAAACAGCCCTGGACTACCACCGGTGTGCAAAAATAATTGCTTAGATGTTGCACCGATCTGCCCACCCTCTAAAAGGTCAATTAAACCCGCCATCGCCTTCCCTGTATAAACCGGATCTAATAAGATACCTTCTGTAGCAGCCGTTAATTTAACCGCGGTAATCATCTCTGGAGTACTCACCCCATAGCTGCTTCCAAAATAGTCACCATTGGCATGCACTCGCCCTTCAGACAAGGCGGGATCTAACTCGAGATAGAGCAGCAATTCCTTTAATAGATCACTGACCAGCAGCTCTTGATCCTGACGGCTCTTGCTGACACTGATACCCAAGACCGGGATTGAACTGTGAGCGGCAATCAGCCCCGCTAGTAGCCCAGCTTGAGTCCCTGCACTGCCAGTGGCGATAACTATTTGATCAATTTCTAACTGCTGCTCTTCTATTTGCTTGAGCAATTCAAAAGCACAGCGGACGTAACCTAAACTGCCGATCACGCTGGAGCCGCCCATAGGTATAAAGTACGGCGTCTTACCTTGGGCTTTTAACTGCGCCATTAAAGCATCGGTATATTTTTGCAAATCATCATCAATGCCCAACGTGTGTATTTTGGCACCGAGTAGCGAATCTAAGAGTAGATTGCCGTTTTGGTAAAAATCTGCTTTTGGGGTACCTTCAACATCCTCTAACACTAATTCACAGTTCAGGCCAAATTTAGCGGCAGCCGCTGCTGTTTGCCGTGCATGATTTGATTGCAAACCACCGATAGTGACCAAGGTATCGGCTCCTTGGTGCAGGGCATCGGCCAGCAAATATTCTAATTTACGGGTTTTATTACCACCGCCAGCTAAACCTGTGCAATCATCTCTTTTGATGTACAGATTACCGTTAACGGATTTAGATAAACGCTCGGCGAACTCAATGGGAGTCGGTGAATGACTAATTTTTACCCGTCTAATTGCGTCAAAATCTAGCATCTAAGCATCCTTAATTAAAATGGTTGATAAAAAATTAGAAGAACGCCGCGCACAGCCTGGGTAAATAAGCATGAAAAAGACTATCGGCGAAGGCTGTCAGCACCCCTATCAATCGACTTAAGATCATTCAAAAACCTCAGCATCACAACTACGCTATGCCGAGGCCTTATTCAATGCAATTTTTAAGTATCTGACGTGGTTTAAGATTCGAATATTTAAGCGGGTTTATTGGCGAGTCGCAGTTCTCATAGTAACGAACTCTTCCGCTGCCGTTGGATGGATACCAATAGTCGAATCAAAAACTGCTTTAGTAGCCCCCGCTTTCAATGCGATCGCGATACCTTGAATGATTTCCCCTGAATCGGGACCGACCATATGCACACCTAGCACTTTATCCGTAGCTTTATCGACAATCATCTTCATTAAAGTCCGCTCATCACTGCCTGATAAAGTGTGCTTCATCGCTCTAAAATCACTGACGTAAACATCAATGTCGGTATATTGCTGACGCGCTTGCTCTTCACTTAAACCGACCGTGCCAATGTTCGGCTGACAAAATACAGCAGTGGCTATCAGATCGTAGTCAACGGCCGCACTTCCTTCATTGTAGAGGTGGTTGACCAGCGCCATCCCCTCGGCTAAAGCCACCGGTGTCAATTGCACTCTATCGATCACATCCCCTAAAGCATAGACCGATGGCACTGATGTTTGGAAGTTGTTATCGACTATTATGGCACCATTTTTTGCCTGCTTGATACCGAGTTGTTCCAAGCCGATAGCTGCCACTTTTGGCATCCGACCAGTGGCGTACATCACACAGTCAGCCTCTATCGTCTTACCACCATTAGTGGTAACTAACAGTGAACCATCCGCTTGTTTAACAATTGATTTAATATCGCAATTAAAATTTAAATTCACCTGTTTTTTAGCCACTTCGGTAGCGACAAACTCGCGAACTTCTTGATCAAAACCTCTTAGGAATAGATCACCGCGATAAATCAAATCTGTTTTAGCACCGAGTCCGGCAAAGATCCCGGCAAATTCAACGGCAATATACCCGCCACCGACGACTACCGCGCGCTTTGGAAACTCTTTTAAATAAAACACTTCATTGGAACTGATAACGTGCTCTTTACCTTCAATGTCAGGTACAAAAGGCCAGCCACCGGTCGCCACCAAAATCCGCTCAGTGGTATATTGCTTACCTGCTACTTCTACCGTGTGAGCGTCAATCATCACACCGCGACCCTGAAGCAAAGTACAGCCCGAGTTAACCAACATATTTTGATAGATGCCATTGAGGCGTTCAATCTCTTTGGTTTTGTTATCACGCAGTGTCGGCCAATCAAAACTACTCTCTGTTACATTCCAACCAAAGCCTTTTGCCTCTTGAAAATCATCGCGATAGTGAGAGGCATAGACGAACAATTTTTTCGGCACACAACCTACATTGACACAAGTGCCACCGAGATAAAGGTCTTCTGTAATCGCTACCTTCACTCCTTTAGCTGCCGCCATACGCGCTGTGCGAACGCCACCAGATCCGGCACCAATTACAAACAAATCAAAATCATATTCCGACACAACTATTCTCCGGGATTATTTAAGAACCTGAGTCAACTGCATTTAAACGCTAATATCAAGCACTCGATACAGCCACCAATTCAGATTGAAGTTAAACAACTGACCAATAAAGATTATCTTAAGGAGTGATAAATTCCCCTGGTCGACTAAAAATTGTCGACCTGTTTTCAATTGCTGCTAGAATACCTGAAAAATACAATGCACTGGTAGCTATAGTCATGAAAATAATCTCATTTAACGTAAACGGTATACGTGCTCGTCCCCATCAATTAGCCGAGCTGATTAAAATTCACCGCCCCGATGTTATCGGTATTCAAGAAATAAAAGTTCACGATGATGAATTTCCAGTATCGATGATTGAAGAGCTTGGTTACCATGTCGATTTTCACGGTCAAAAGGGTCATTACGGAGTGTGCTTAATCTCCAAAAAGCCCGCATTGCATATCCAAAAAGGCTTTGTGACAGATGTAGAAGACGCACAGCGCCGGATGATCATTGGCCAGTATGAAAGTGATCGAGGCACAAAGATTACGGTGCTAAACGGCTATTTCCCACAGGGCGAAAATATTGCCCACGAAACAAAATTTCCCGCTAAAAAGAAATTTTATGAAGATTTACAAATTCATCTGACCGAGCACTGCGACACTGCAGATAATGTCATTGTCCTTGGCGACCTCAACGTCTCCCCGCAGGACATGGATATAGGAATAGGTGAGCCAAACCGCAAGCGCTGGCTAAAGACCGGCAAAGCCAGTTTCCAGCCAATTGAACGAGAGTGGCTAGCCACTTTGTTGAGCTGGGGTTTACAGGACACTTATCGATTGCATCACCCAGAGCAAGATAAACGCTATAGCTGGTTTGATTATCGCAGCAAAGGTTTTGCCGATGAGCCAAAGCGCGGTTTGAGAATAGATGCCGTATTAGCCACTAAAAGCTTATATGAAAAGTGTACTGCTGCAGAGATAGACTACGATATTAGGGCGATGGAAAAACCTTCTGATCACGCTCCTATTTGGGCTGAATTTGATATTTAGCCAAATTTTGCTAGATAGTCAAGTCAAAATATAGACCATGATCGTCTGTCATAGCTACTACAAATTGACCGGCGATCATCATCTATAAGCTTTAGCATCCGCTATTAGCACCTAGACCATCCCCTACTAACATCCTCTTTACTACCTTCTAACCTAAATCGGGGAATTCACTGCACAAGGTAGCACTATCTATTGATTTTACTGCGATTAGAAGAGTACTCATTAAACCTAGCCCGCATATTGCATGAAAAATGGTAAGTTCCGCCCTATCCCTTGATAGAATAGGGTTTACCACAAAACTACTTCGGATGAAGTAACCCGGAACTTACCATGCCCAATTTTATACAATCCCCACTTAATTTCCACCCTGTTGACGGACTTACTGTACGCGCCAGTTTTGATGGTGGCTCTATGTCATCTGATTTTGGTGCAATACTGATGCGGGAGACGGCACTTCAAAGTCAACTGCTAACCAAACTTGCCGCTGCTATCAGCGACTCTCGCAGACAAACACATATCAAGCACTCTATGCAGGATCTCATTACTCAAAGAACTATCCAGCTTGCCTGTGGCTATGAAGATGCTAACGATTCTAACTCTCTACGCAAAGACCCTATGTTTAAACTGGCTCTGGGAAAAAAGCCATTAGACGAAGAACAAGATTTGGCCCACGGATCAACTTTCACTCGATTAGGCCAAAATGTTGATAGCAAAGATTTATACCGCATGGCTCAAGCGTTTATTGATCATTTCATGGATAGCTATAGCAAAGATCCCAGCATCATCATTCTTGATATGGATCACACTGAAGATCAAGTATATGGCCAACAAGAACTGGCATTGTTCAATCGTTATTACGGCCATTATGGCTATCTGCCACTTACCATTTTTGAGGGTTTTAGCGGGAAGTTGATTGGTACCTATCTTCGTCCAGGTAAACGCCCTACAGGGGCAGAAAATGCGATGATAATGAAACGCGTTATACAACAAATTAGATCGCGCTGGGCCAACGTTCACATCGTTTTACGTGGCGACGGCCACTTCTCCAACCCTGAATTAATGCAATTAAGTCAAGATGATGACAACATGGACTTTATCTTTGGTGTGCCCGGTAATAAAGCGTTGTCTCCCATGGCGAGTTCTTTACTAACAGCCGCTAAACACTGCCTTGATGAGAAGCGCCACAACGCAAAGTTGGTAGGTCAACCAGAACCCTATAAAGTGCGCTTATATGACGAGTTAGACTATAAAGCCAAAAGCTGGATGGGTATTGAATGTCGTTTAATTGTAAAAGCAGAAGTGAACCTGCTAGGCAAGAACCCTCGTTATATTGTCACCTCTATTACCAATGCCAGTCCTGAGACCCTGTACTGTGATTTTTATTGCGCTCGAGGACAAGACGAAAATTTCATCAAGCAGCTGAAAAATGATATGGCCTGTGATCGCACTTCTGATCAAGGCTTTTTGGCAAATCAATTGCGGCTTTTCTACTCTGCTGCGGCCTATGTATTAATGCATGAATTCCGATTAGAAACATTAAAGGGTACGGTATTAGAGCGAGCAGAAATGGGTACAATACGCTTAAAACTATTCAAAATTGCGGTGCGAATTGTTCAGTATAAAGATAGAGTGAAACTGATGTTGCCAAGTTCTTGCCCCGTTTCTGAATTGCTAAAACGCGTCACTGACATTCTTTATTCCAGCAGACTCCTCAAACCTGGATAGCCCTGCATCTTGATAAAATTCAGAGTTTACAACACGAGCATTGAGGTTCGAGGGCAGCGTTTGGCTTCCGACTACGAGTTGTTCGAAAAACAACCAGTTCGGTGTACTTAGCTACCACTAAAAGTTTCTGAAATTTTAGATCTACCCAGCGGCTTAAGAAAAATTTGCAAGGCACTGCTATAAATGGAGTGACTATTGTCAAGTGACTAGTTGGTGCAACATGCGGGCTAGGGGCGTAGCTAATACTTTAAAAAACTGTCATTTCCTGAGGTAATTGGCGTTTCAACTCATCACCACCGCGCTACACCCAGCAGTGATAAGTAATTTTTCCTAGATTGATTAAGAGACCGACATTAACTCATCAATCTTTGCACTGAACCCCGCTAAGCCCTGGGCTTGAAAGGCCCTTAACAGCGCGCTACCGACCACGGCGATATCAACCACCCCTATTAACTCTGACACTTGTTCAGCAGTAGAAATACCGAAGCCGAGCGCTAGTGGTACTTGGGTAGAGGCTTTTATTGCATCCAGATAGTCGTGTAGCTGTTGCTTGGCGCGCTGACTGCCTGCGCCTTGCCCGGTAACCCCTTTGCGGCTTACGCAATACAGCATTCCGCGGGCCTTTGCGGCGACAAAATCTATTCGGGATTGCTGCATATCGGGAATCATTAACCAGATAGGATCTACATTTGCGGCGACTAAAGGCGCGAGCATAGTATGTTGATCTATCGGTAAGTCGGGAATAATAACCCCTGATATATGGGCAGCCATGTCGGTTGCTAAAGCATCAAATCCGTACTGCAACAATGGATTTAAATAACTCATAAGTAGCACTCTCGAACTTGGAAACTGCGCTGCCAGTTGACTAATATCGGTAATACACTGTCCAAGTTTAGGCTGGTTTTGCAGTGCTTGATGACAGGCATCGGTAATAGTAGGCCCGTCTGCAACCGGATCAGAAAAGGGGAATTGCACCTCGAGAATAGCTACCCCTTTTTGTAAAATTGTACCCATCATCTGTAAACTACTGGCGATATCAGGATAGCCATAGATAACATGAGTCATCAGTAATATCGATTTAGTGTGGCGCTGCTGTTGAATAAACGTAGCTAATTGACTCATACTATTGTCCCTCCTCTAAGTAACTGCGCAAAAAATCATTAAATGGTTGGTCTTCTAGCGCCTTGGCGATGGTGAAGATATCTTTATCTCCACGCCCCGATACATTGATAACAATATTTTGACTGGAATCTAACTCAGCAGCTTCTCGCAAGCCACCTGCGATGGCATGCGAGGATTCCAAGGCTGCGATGATCCCCTCTGCTTTCATTAAGGTTTTAAATGCTGCGAGCACCTCAGAATCACCAGCGCTGGTCATACGCACTAGGCCTCTATCGGATAAATCAGCTAAAATCGGCGACACTCCCACATAATCTAAACCGGCTGAAATGGAGTGCGTGGGCGCTAACTGCCCTTGATCATCTTGTATAAACATACTGGCAAAGCCTTGCGATATGCCAAATTTAGCTTGATCGGTATGAAAGCGCTTCGCGTGCTCTCCCACCCCATCCCCCCTGCCACCAGCCTCGATGCCGACTAACTCAGTGTCAGTCCCGACAAAAGGTAAAAATATTCCACAGGCGTTGCTACCGCCACCGACACAGGCATAAATTTTATCTGGCATTGCGCCAATCTGCGCCATTGCCTGCTCTTTTACCTCCTCGCCGATAACAGATTGAAAGCCCGCTACCATTTCCGGAAAAGGCTCGCAGCCACAACTGGTCCCTATCAGGTAATGGGTGTCTTCGTAGCTAGCGGTCCAATCTCGCAAGGCCTCATCTAATGCATCTTTTAAGGTTTGTGATCCGCTGGTGACTGGGACGACTGTCGCACCTAACTGCTTCATCCAAAATACATTCGGATATTGACGCGCGATATCATGCGCCCCCATATAGATAGTACATTCAAACCCTAGGCGCGCACTGATCAACGCTGTCGCGACGCCATGCTGACCCGCGCCAGTTTCTGCAATCACCCGCTTTTTTCCCATCCGCTTGGCGAGCAGACCTTGCCCAATCACATTATTCATTTTATGCGCGCCGCTGTGATTTAAATCTTCGCGCTTGAGGTAAATTTGCGCACCACCAATTTGTGCGGATAAGTTGGCGCAGTGGGTCAATGGTGTCGGCCGACCTGAATACTGCTGCATTTCCCGCTTTACTTGAGCAATAAAATCCGGGTCAGCCATCGCCTGACGATAGTGTTTCAACAATTGCTGTTGAGAAGAGTAAAGAATTTCGGGAATAAAACTCCCCCCGTATTGACCAAAATACCCCGTATCATTCATGATAACCTCATCTTTTTATTTATTAACTAAACGGTATAGTAAAATTAATAGATTTTTATTCATTCGTCAAGGGGTAATACATGGCCAGAGGTCGTCCTTCAAAAAAACAGCACATACTTGATATTGCCGAACAGCTCTTTTCTAAATTTGGCTATCAGGGCACTTCTATCGATCTAGTCGTCAGAGAGTCCGGGGTATCAAAGCCGACGGTTTATAATAATTTCCCCAGCAAGAAAGTGCTATTGCAAACTTTAATCCACCGCCAAATAGAACTTTCAATGGCTCAGCAGTCAGCTGTAATCTCAGACAAAACAGACGGTTACGATAAAATTCATACGCTTTTTTGCCATTTAGTGAACAGCCCTTTTGCACTGGCGTTACTGCGTATGTTTTATGGCGAAGTACAAAAACTAGACGCGGACAATTTGGCTTTATGTCAACTTTTTGAACGACAGTTCGAACAGAGCTGTGATGAGATTCTAACTGACATTATTGACCATCAACCGACCACGCTAGTAATTGTGGCGATCTATAAAAATGGTATTTTGAATAAAGCACTCAGTGGATTAACTCAGCTGAGTGCCGAAGAACTGCAACAACAAATCAAAGTGCTAAGAATTTGACCGAGAGCACCAACTTCTCTGTGGCCCCGCTGGGAACATGTGGGACTTGTTCAGAGGTACCCCTAAGTATATTTATGCCGAATTTAGCCGAATAGATTATATTTCTAGCAGTTATTTGCATAATTTAAATCACTTGTTTGATATTCACTTGAAGTTAATGAATAATACCCCTCGAAGTAATGGTACTTGTTAGCTAGTACCATTTTGTGGCTTCTGCCTGATATCGCGACACGCTATAAATTTGAAACAAATAATCATCTGCTCTAGTAAAATAGCTAGCGTATATGAGTATTCAGCACGCTGTGCTATACATAAGATCCAAGCTGTTTTTAATTTTTTATAGTTAGCACAATAATACGGCAGAGGTTACAGCGTAATTTTACGCGACCAATTTGGTCATTAGTCATCTTGCTGTGCATAGGAATACCAGTGAAATATTATATCTCTCTATTAATCACATTATTCACTCTTTTAGCGGTTAATACCGAGGCGGCAACACGTTATGTAAGCGATCAATTGTTCACTTATATGCACTCGGGTCCCAGCTCTCAATTTAGAATTGTAGGCAGTGTCAACGCCGGTACTAAAATCAAATTAATTCAGCACAACGCTGCTAGCGGCTACAGCAAAGTAGTTGATCCAAAAGGACGTAGCGGTTGGATTGAAACTAAATTCATTACCAAAAACACACCGGCATTACTACGCTTACCACAGGTTGAAAAGGCCTTAAAAGTGGCTAATAATAAATTGACGTCCATCGGTGATGAGAACGAAGCCACGCTAAATAATAAGCAGCAAAATTTGAGCAGGCAAGTTTCAATCAACAATCAACTGATTGCTCAACGTCAAGAATTGCAAGATACGATTACATCTTTGCAGCTTGCTAACAGCAAGTTACAAACACGGATTACCAATCAAAGTGAAGAAGTTGAAATGCAGTGGTTAATGCGCGGAGCAGGTATTATTATTCTAGGATTTTTTATCGGTTTAGTGGTACCGCACTTACCGCGCCGTAAAAAGAAGAATGACCAGTGGGCTTAGAATCTGCATGCTGTCAGCGCTGTATTTAGAAACAATGTAGTCGATCACAGCGACACTATTATCAGCACTGATCAGTGCTTTTCAAACTAGCAGCTACCAGTGGATATAATGCTAGATTTTTCCGCATTACATAAAACTCTACTCTGACTTTAATCCGCGATGCGCTGCACTTTGTAGCCTGATAATTACTCGACGAACTTCCTGCCAGCATTTTTCAGGATTCGACTGAGCAATAAAATGCCCACCGGTCACATTGATCAGTTCAAAATTTACACATAGCCGTTTAAAGGTAGTGATGACATTTTTATTGACGAGCCAATCGTTACTGGCACACAAATAGGTGCTCGGCTGTTTAATTTTACCTACGGGCCTCTTTGCCTGCGCAATAATCTCCAATCTTGTGCGCAACGTTTTATTAGATACACTCCCTAGTGACTGATAAAACAAATCGACTAATTCTCTGTTCGATGACCGAGCAAAAAACAGATAGCTTAAAATGACAGCAGGAATCAGCTTATAGCGTAAAATGGTGATTGGTAGTAGGCGAGCATACTGGCTAATGAACGAGGGTCTCTCTAAAAATCCTGCGGCAAAGAATACATGTTTAATTGACCCGCTCTGCAATTTACACAGCTCATAGGCAATCAGTCCAGAATATGATTCGGCAAAGATGATAACTTCTTGGTTGGCGATCATGATCGCTAATTCTGCAGCCTGTGCAGACGGGGTGTCTGACTGAAATTTTGACAGCGCAATAACTTCATATTGAATAGTTCCAGAGATAAGCTTTAACAGTGGCTCAAATAAAATGCCCGTACCATCCATACCCGGTAAAAGTATTAGCCTAATAATAAATCTCCTTTTAGAAAAGCCCTGTAAGCATGTAATTACTGAATTATCAGGTTATAACAACATCATCTCAAGGAGCGTCCGCATGCATTCACCGGCAGTCAGCACATCACTTGAGAGCATTAATTTTTTTGAATTTTCTTATTTTAATGCGCATGTTTTTCATCGGCGATGAAGTATTAAACTGAATCATTCTCCCCAATGTATACTGCTGATACCAGTGATCAGCGTATAGCTGCTGATCATCCAAGCGCTCTATTAAACACAAAATTTCAGCGATCGTCGACTTTAGCTCCACCAGCAAATCATTGTAGGTCCAACTTTGGTACTGTAGATGAAAGCTTTGTGCAAGCTTGCCAAGCTGGTTCCATTGATACCCAGTCTCAGGAAAATCTACCGACTGCCCCGCAGATTTTTGCGCATGCCACTTAAGCACTAATTTCCCCCAGCCAATAAGATAAGAAACCGTGTCACAGACACTTATTTGAGTTCCTTTTACATTGCCTTCAACCGCTATTTTTCGTGCGACATCCTCAGGAATGGTCAGGTAATCTGCAAGAATTTTCTGCAGAGTTAGTTCGATTGCCTGCTGTAATTGCTCTTTACTTTTAGCTATTGACGACACTATCGACTCCATTATTCAGTAATAGCTCAGCAAAATTATATTTATGGATATGTTAGTTATAAATTGGCAGCTTGAATAGGCTTTTGAGATTAATTAATCATCTGTATTATTGGTGCTTTATGCCTATCTACCTTAATTGCCTCATCATCAAACCGCTACTCTTCGAGTAGTAAATGCGAAGCCATGCGGGCTTTCAAAGCTCTTTTGCTCCGTCGAAATACCTAATTGGAACATCATTGACAGCCTTTCGATCCATGCCAAAGTTAACCGCCACCCTTGGTGTGCCTTGCCCTGGTTGGGTTTGATAGTGAGTGACGCAGCCACAATCGCTACAACGCACAAAATCCAACTCTTTATCACCCCATGCATAAGAATCGCTGCCACTTGCACCAATAAAGATTTTCACTTGCTCTGGAGCATAGTAGCCCCAAAGGCTATGATAGCGACTGCATATTGAACAATTGCATTGAGTTACTCTCGCTGGTTTATCAACTTCAATGACTATATTTGCACAGTGACATTGTATTTTCATATTTTCCTCACAACTACTTTAATTTGCCATATGATTGCCTAGAAGCGCTATCATCAACTCAAACCTATGCCAGAACGTTCTATTCCAAGTGCAGTTCTTGCAGCGTCACTGATCATAGCAAAACTTATCAGTAAACACTCAATCTCTGATCAATACCATTTTAGCCGCTAAGAATTTGTTCAGTACCTATCTTAGTATTTTAAGCCGCACAAAAAAGCCGGCTACACTGTGCCGGCTTGGAGTTACAGCTATCGATTTATGAACGAGCCTTACCATTACTTGGATCGTACAGCGCACCGTAGCCAACCGCTGCAACCGTGACTGTGTAATTATCACCGAAGTATTCGATTTCTAATTCACGACCTTTTTCACAGTATGCTAAGGGCAGATAGCCTAGCGCGATGTTCTTGCCGATCGTCGGTCCATATACAATACTGGTGGTGTAGGAGCGACGCCCCTTCGAGTCAATTAATACCTCGCCAGATTCTGGATCTAATATCGGACAATTACCCACTGGATAGCGGGCAACGCCATTCGAATCAATATTATCATTCATGGTTAACGTGCACAGGTAAGCGGGTTGATGCTCTAGTTCACGCTGGGCTAACAGCGCTTGCTTACCAAAGAAATCCGCTTTTTTAACAATAGGGCGAGCTAAATCGACTTCAAGTAAGTTGTATTCGGTTAAGATATCAGCGTTTTGCAGGCGCAAGCTCTTTTCCAAGCGACGGCTGTTAGCGTAAGTTTCAATGCCAACGGGAGTAACACCTTGCGCGTATAGTGCATCCCATAACGCTAGGCCATCTTTCATTTCAAAGTGAATTTCCCACCCCTGCTCCCCTACGTATGAAATACGAAATCCCATATAAGTGACACCGTTGATGACAATGTCTTTAACTGCTGCAAATGGGTAGTTTTCAAGACTGATACTGTCTGGATCATCAACAATTTTTTGCAGTGTCGCGCGAGCATTCGGGCCCCATACGCCTAGGCAACCATAGTCATTGGTACAGTTAGTTACCTGTGCATCTAGGCCGAGATCTTGAGCCATACGTCTAATCCAGACTAAATCTCGATGACCGGAATCGGCGCCATCGATCACTCGGAAATGATTTTCAGCTAAGCGCAATACGGTGACATCGGCGCGCACTCCTCCCACGGCATCAAGAAAATGGGTATACACTCCTTTGCCGATCGGCGTATCTGCGGCAACTTTAGCGACGCAGGTGAACTCCATTAGCTGGGCGGCATCCACACCTGTCACATCAATGATAGCGAAGTGGGATAGATTGATCATACCCACATCCTCGGTCATTTTTAGATGCTCCGCATTTGAAACTCGAAAGAAGTGACGGCTGTCCCACTCAGCTTCACGTACTGGTACTCGATCGCCATATTCTTCCAGTAAATGCTCGTTACTCGCATAGCCATGTGCACGCTCCCAGCCAGAAATTTCCATAAAATAGCCACCGAGCTGATTTTCCCGCTCCCAAAATGGACTGCGAAATTTACCACGTGCAGCGGTATAGGGCTCACGATTGTGCACCGGTGGGTTATAAATTTTAAAGGCGGATTCATAGCAGCGATCATGGATATACTGCTCTTCGCACTGGAATGGATAAGCACGCGCCACATCAATACTACTGTGATCAAACTCGGTTCGGCCATCTGTCATCCAGTCGGCGATGATCTTTCCGGTGCCCGGACCATCCTTCACCCATACCGAGACGCTATACCATAGCCCTCGAACATTAGACGATTCGCCAATCGAGGGGCCGCCATCAGCAGTGACTTGCAGCAAGCCATTGAATGAGTATTTGTCGTCGTAACCTAGCTCACCTAAGATAGGGGTTAATTCAATCGCTCTCTCCAGCGGATCAATGACCTCTTCGATATCTAGATCTCGCTGCGAGGGCGATAATCGCGCAAATTCTTTTTCCAAAATATCGCGCGGGTGACACATTCTAGGCTCTTTCTCTTCGTAGTAACCCCACTCAAGCTGTCCGCCCTCTGCTGTTTTTGGATCTCCAGTATCCCGTAAATAAGCAGAGTTCCCCTGATCACGGAGCAATGGGTAACCTATTTCTTTACCCGTATCAGCAAACTCTTTGAAACCTTTAAAGAAAGTTAGTGGATGATCAACCGGCATTACCGGTAGGTCTTCGCCGGCCATTTCAGCAATTAAACGCCCCCATAAACCGGCACAAACCACCACATAATCCGCTTCAATATAGCCGCGTTCAGTTTCTACGCCTTTAATGCGCCCATCGACAATCTTCAATCCGGTACAAGAAGTATTGGCAAAAGCTTGTAACTTACCCGTTTCGATGGCCGCTTCGACCAATTCTCCGGCGACCGTTTGCGAGCGCGGTATAACCAGACCGGCATCCGGATCCCAAAGCGCACCTTGGATGACATCTTCTTCTAAGAGTGGAAATTTTTGTTTCGCCTCCGCGGTGCTCATCATCCGCACGTTGTTACCAAATGCTTTACCTGAAGTCACCCGACGCTTGAGTTCATCCATACGCTCCGAGTCACCCTTGCGAGCCACTTCAATCCCACCGATGCGTTCATAGCGCCCCATTTTATCAAAAAAATCGATGCTGTATTTAGTGGTAAAAATGGTCATTTGATCATGGGCGGTATTAAAACAAAAATCCGAGGCGTGCGCCGTTGAACCAATATCCGTTGGGATAGCGGACTTATCGATTCCGACAATATTGTCCCAGCCTCGCTCAATTAAATGGTGCACGACTGATGCGCCTACTATGCCACCTTGACCGATGATCACTACCTTTGCACTTTTGGGAAATTTAGACATTTAGAGCACTCCGCGCTGTCTGTTTAAGCGATCAGCAACACTTAATATGGATGATATTTGTAATTTATTATCTGAAACTCGATCAGTCAAGTCCGACAGACTCCTAGCAAGCTTCATATTGATGGGTACTGATAATAATTTATGCCGCTCAGTACAACTTATCCATTAGCGCCATTTTTTTGCATGTAGCTGCTGATTTTGGATAAGTTTTATGCGATTTACTGTGAAATTTCGATTTTTTTACTGCACAGCCAGCACTCGTCATTTGATTTTTCCTAATCAGCGCTTAAAAAATGACTAATTTTTAACAATTTACTGACGAATTTTAAGACATCTTTTTGCGCCCGAATCAAAAATCTAGGATAATCGAGGTAATTCTGTCTTTAATAAGGAAAATAACTCATGGTTTCAACAATAGTATTAATGAATGTAGAGCGTGGACAAGCCAGTAATGTCGGAGAAAGACTAGCGGCGATGACCGGGGTAACCGAAGTTTACTCAGTGGCTGGAGCTTTTGATTTAGTGGCCCTGATCAGAACCGAAAATAATGAACAACTTGCTGATTTGGTCTCGACTGAAATCGGTAAAATTAACCAAATAACCGCGACTCAGACCATGATTGCATTTAAAACATTTTCTAAATTTGACTTGGACGCGATGTTTTCAATTGGTATGGAATAAGCTCTACCAAGCTGCTTAATACCTAAACCTCTGACGCCTAGTAGGGCGGCAGAGGCGCGTGAGACTTATTCAGAGGTTTGAGCGACACACCAGCAATACTTTTTGATTTGGGAAGAACATGTCCAAGATTGATTTTAGTACTAAAATTCATGCTCAAAGACCTTACGAAAGTAAAATTTTTTCGAAACCCAGCAATCCACTCTCTCTACAGAGAGCCTTTGAAAGCGATCGCGGACGAATTATCAATAGTGCTGCCATTCGACGCCTGCAACAAAAAACTCAAGTATTCCCCCTGGAAAAAAATGCGGCAGTGCGCAGTAGACTCACCCACTCTATGGAAGTACAACAAGTTGGCCGCTTTATTGTACAAACTATTTTCGCCAGTTTAAGCGCTGAACAATTAAAACTATTTGGCTTAACCCACTTAGAACGCTGTATTGAATCGGTTGTAGAGATGTCTTGCCTGATGCACGACATCGGCAATCCTCCTTTTGGTCATTTTGGTGAGCAGGCGATCAACCAGTGGTTTGCATTACATTTAACTGACTTATCGAAACAGCTCAATGAGCAAGATACCCGCCAATCGGTTTTTCAACACCGGCCCGAGCTCGCCAGTGATCTATTGCAATTTGAAGGGAATGCACAGGCGATTCGCCTCATCAGCTCACTGCTAAATTTAAATCTAACCTACACCCAAGCTGCAGGTATCCTTAAATACACCCGACCCGGCACCGCTGCAACAAGTGCCACACCGCCTGGGCAAAGCTATCTAATGAAAAAAGTCGGATACTACTATAGTGAAACTGAATACATCAACAATTTAAGTGCTAGCTTGAATATTGACTACGGCTGTCGCCACCCCCTCTCCTATATTATGGAAGCCGCTGATGATATCTCCTACTGTCTTGCCGATATTGAAGATGCAGTAGAAAAAGGGATTCTAAGCACTGCTCAACTCAGCCAGTTATTAGCCGAAATCTATCCCGAAATATTAATCGATAAATTTGCTCTCAACGACCAGTCTGCCATCGATAAAATGCGCAAAACCATTGAAAAAGCGCAGCGCTCACCCAACTATTTTATCAGTTTAAGAGTTTCTCTCTCCCACCCTCTGGTTAAACATGCCAGTCAACAGTTCATTACTAATATTGAAGCAATCTACCGAGGCAGCTACAACCAAGCTTTGCTGGAAGATAAAAGCCACTATCATGCCATTACTGAAACCTTGAAGCAGATTGCTATTAAGTATGTATTTTCTCATCGCGAAGTTGAAAAGTTAGAATTGCAAGGTTATAGAATTATTAGCGGCCTTTTAGATTGCTATCGACCACTGTTAAATATAGATGCTAATGTATTTCACAAGATACTTCAGCAAGACAAGCATGCACCGTTGATAGCGCGACATTTAGTCAAGAAACTACCTGAAAAACACTTGCTGACCTACACCAAGGCAATTGCTTTGCTCAAGCAGAGCGATCTCGACTACCCAGCTTTAGAGTACTACCATCGCTGCCGTTTATTACAGGACTATATTAGTGGTATGACCGACCAATTTGCCTACGATGAATATAGAATGCTGATGGTGATCGATTAAACTATCTCCCTCAGACTATTGCCCTTCAAACAATTACCACTCAAACTAGCCCGAATATTGTCGGGCAACGGCTAGCCTTTATTGAGCTAGTTTTATCGCTATTTAGAGCGGTGCCAATTGAACGGGCAGAACTGATATAGCCAATTATTTGATTCTGTTGACCTTTAAGTTTTCTTCTTTGACAATCTTATAGCCATCACTGAACCGCTCAACGGTTAATTGTTTAAACGTTTTATCTTTATAAGTCGGCGTCGAATAAGTTAGTGTGAAGTTTAGCCGCTGCATAGTGCTATCAGAGCTTGGCAAAAAATTTAGATCAGTTCGAAACAGCTTTATCCACTTAGGCTTCTCTATGCGTTTCTTTCGCTGCACCAACCAGGCGCTATGCGAGGTGTTTTTCTTGGCTGAAAAGTCTGCACTGTATTGGCTTTTATAAGCGTTAAAATTTTGTGTTTGCCAGGCATTAAGCCAATTATCGACCAATGCGATGATTTGTTGTTCGCTGTACTGCTTTTTAGTTAACTCTTCTTCACTAGCAGTCTGAGGATTGGCAGCGTCACTAGCAACTTGCTGAGTAGTATTTATCTTAGCCCTAAAATTGATGACTTTGCTATTAGAGGCGGTCGATATTGTAACCTGCTCAGATTTTCTATTGTCAACTTGCTGGCCAAGCTTACTCGCCTCCCCTGAAGCCGAATTCGCGGCGCTAACCACACTTCTATCAACTAAATCACTATAGCCACTACTGCGCTCTTCTACTGCAACAGACTCTTCGCTGCTAACATTTGGCTTTTGTGGCTTAGTTGACGATAGGGTGGCACTGGCAGCAGATGCACTGTTCCCCGGTTCTATAGCTACTTCAGCTACTTTAGACGTCGAGAGCGAATCTGTTTTAGCGGCTATTTTAACGTCAGTTAAAGCCCTTTCATTCTCTGAGCCTTTAGCACTCACTGTTTGATCTGTTTGATCTGTTTGATCTGTTTTATCTGTTTGATCTGTTTTATTACTCGATGGAGAGGCGAGCTGAACGCCACTCGGTAAATTTGAACTATCGCCATCATCACTATTCGCATTCCAGAAAACCAAGCCAGCACCCGCGATTATTAAAACTGCAATCGCCACCACAGATATTTTAGAGCCTAGGAGTAATCTAGACTTTTTGATTTTTGGCGCTTTATTACCACCGATATCCATGCGCTGACTAAAAATAGCCAGTACCGCAGCATAATTAGTTAAGTGATCAATTTGATTTGGTAACCAAATTACTACTTTAGAAAGGTATTGATGCCGGCCATTATTCGCGACAGAGGCAGGTATTTGTGCTGTCGCTTTCGAGTTAAATTTTTCGCGGGCAACAGGCTCATCAACTTTAGATAAGTCGGCGGCGGGATCAGTGTCTAGGGTCTGCTGATCAGGCTGCTGAATACTACTTTCAGGTTTTTTATTCAGCTCGACAGCAGAGTCTGAACTATTAGAGTTATCAACCTGCTCTGCGCTCTTCAATAGAGCTAACAACCTGCTTAGCTGACTAGATTCGACATTACTGCTGTTGACAGCAAAAATAACTGACGAAGCTAACTGGTGATCAATTAGGTACTGTCGTAACGCGCCACCATCTTCTATCGACTCTTTAAAAATTTGACTGAAGGTTTTCAGTAAAACTGAAAAATCACCGGCCAACCAAGGTACAATTCTATCGCCTTTCGCCAGTGAGTAATTCATCCAACTGCGAATAAAGACCTTAGTATCAACCCCGGTAATTTGCAGTAATTGATGCTCTTCAAGCTCACTTTCAAGCTGAAGGTATTTTATAGTAAAATCAGTTCTAACAATACTTTGCTGATTATTTGAATTTTGCAACGTATATATCCTAAAGATTAAAAAAATGCGCGCTGATAACATTTAGAGATCTCAGCATAGCGTTACGAGCAAGGGAAATACAAGGAAAAAAACGCCGATATAGCGGAGATTAGTACACTCCTCACTTTGAGCACAGTGCAGCCTTTTGTTGCGGGTATGACTGGTGTAAATAAGCATATGGAGTCATTTTTAACGCCGTATTACCGAGCGCAGTAATTATGCTGAGCTCTCATCTAAATAGTTCTGTTAGAGTTGGATAGTGCAGTGCTATGGGATACCGATCGACGGAGCGCCTTCATAAGCTATTTTCCAAGTATTATTTTCTTTCTGCCAATACTGCCGTTTAGGACCTGATCCGTTGTAGTTACTTGATTTATATGACTGATCAAATGATACGACCATAAGATCAGTATCTGGATAAGTAAATATATTTAAGTCATTCAAATCTATGTCGATAAAGGATTTGGAACTATTAACTCTTTTTTTATGCTCGGAAAACGCCTGGTATCGCTTGTTACCATCACTGAATTTTTTCGAGTAATGACTGATATAACGCCGGTAATCTAAACTCTCCCAATCAGCTTCCCAGCTTTTCACTAAAGCGACCATCTCCGCCTTTTGCAGCTTCCAGTCAGCTCTGGATAACCAGGTTAGGTTCTCGCCCAAAATCATCGGCGTCCCCTGGGAAACTAATAGATCAACTTCTTGAAAGTCTGGATTAGTTAAAGAGAGGCAACCTAAACTGGCCATTGGAGGTCGACTATATGTATCCACTGGTGAGCCATGCAACCAGATACCATTGCCAGTGCGCTTGTTTCTATAGTCCCAAGCGTTGGGGTAATTTAAAGGCAGTGCTCCAGCGCCATATCTTTGCGGCAAATTTTCATCCAGTAAACGACCAGTGGTAAAGTACACTCCTACCGGCGATTTTTTATCTCCCTGTTTTCTTTTATCAGTGCCTCCTTGGCCGTGAGAGGCATAAAAATCTTTTATTAAAAACGGCACCCCATCTCTGTTTTCAAAGATAAACAACCGTGACATACTCATATCTTGCACAATCACATATTTTTGCTTATCGCTGAGCATCACAATATCTTTTGGGATTAAATCGGGAGCTGGTTTTAATTTACGCAACCTTATGCGAGCCTTCGCCTCTTCAATGAGTCCCTGGATCTTTTTTTGTTCACTATCAGTAAAACTACTACCGATTTTAGAAAGTGGGTTCACTTGGGAAATTAATAAATCCGCATAGACGAGTTGCGCCAGTCGAAAATCAGGTCGAATAGTCACCAGCTTTTTGATCTGCTTTAAAGCCACGTCAAAATTCTGCTCGGCAATCGACTCAAATCCTTGAAGAAGTAACTCTTCATTTCCCTTGGAAACCCCGTAATCTTGCACTGCTGCCTGCAATTGAGACTGCACACAGAAAAGGGAGAGAAAAACTAATGACAATATGCGCATATTCACCTTATGTTAAATAATAAACTTGCTAAATTATACTGTTTCTTGAGTTAAATCAGTATCCTTTATCCAAGCTTTATCCTAGATAGTTCCCACTTAGCTTAAATATTAAGTCCAATTGCTGGCAATTAGCTATTTCCCAAATATGACGGACGTTAATTTGTCAATTGAATGCTAGTATCAGCACCGCGCTCAATCACTAACATTTGTAAAGTCATTCCTTTGACACTAAGTTGACGGTATTACCTAAAAATATGAGTTGAATACACTGTGGGCTTAAGTATAGTCAGCGACTAGCAAAAAACATCGCCCTAAATAGGGACTATTTTATTGCGCTACGACTCAAGCCAAGTCCAACTGACTCGTCGTATAATCCTAATATGACTAAAAGTTTATTATAATATCATTAAGGGACCTCTGCATAACTTACCCAGAGGGTACGATAACTGCGCTCGGTAATACGCCGTTAAAAGCCGGCTCAACATGGTCATTTACACCAGTAAAACCCGCTATCTCGCCGGTTTATTTCTTGTTTAAACTTCGCTCGCAACGTTATACAGGGGTCTCTCTAACTGAATATCACCAAATACTAGCGTTTAGATAAGTCAACGTCTTACTCTAATGACACTCAGCTAAAAATATTGAGCCACTCTCAATGTGGCTCTGTGTAAAGATAAAAGCTAATTAAGCTTTAGAGTAGAAGTTAAGCCTAGTTTTGTGGCGATTTCACCGGCAAAAGACACCCCTAATCTATCGATTACTTTTTCAAGTGGTGATAGTTTAGGTGAATAACTTTGCAATTTTTCAATGCCAATTATTTCACGGGCTACGTAACTAGTACTGCCTAAACCATCGACCAAGCCCTTTGCTAAAGCTTGTTCACCCGTCCAAATCAGACCGCTAAACAACTCTGGGGATTCAACCAACCTATCTCCCCGGCCCTTTCTTACCTGTTCAATAAATTGTTGATGGGTAGTCGCTAAAACTGACTGCCAAAAAACTCTATCGGTTTCTTTTAACGGGCTAAAGGGATCGAGGAAGGTTTTATTTTCACCCGCGGAGAGTGCGCGTCGTTCCACGCCGAGCTTTTCCATTAAACCGACAAAACCAAAGCCCGAGGAAATAACTCCAATAGAGCCTACTAAACTCGCTTTATCCGCATAAATATAGTCGGCTGCGGATGCAATGTAATAAGCGCCACTGGCGCCTATATCAGAGATCACCGCATACAATTTTTTATCCGGATAAATGGCCCGTAAACGTTTAATTTCATCGTAGACATAACCGGACTGCACCGGACTGCCACCGGGGCTGTTGATCCGCATGATCACCGCTTTAGTAGACTCATCTTTAAAGGCGCGCCGCAATCCGCCGACTAAGATATCGGCACTTGCCTCGCTGTCGGCAGAGATGGGACCGACCAATTCAATGATCGCAGTATGTGGCTCACCACTGCCAGATGCAGTGCCGTCGCTGTATTGGGTATATAGATAAAACCCCAACAGGCCGAAGAGGTACAGAAAAGTTAACGATTTAAAGAAAATGCCCCAGCGGCGCGCTTTCTTTTGTTCACTAAACAAGCCATTCACCAAATTTTCTATCAGCCGCCACTCGCGCCCAGTGCTGGCGGCGATGCCCGATGCTGTACTCGATAAATGCTCTACGGAGTGACTAGTGCCAGAGTTGCTACGATCAGCATTTAGCTGTTCCGCGGTTTCTTGTCCGGTACTCTTTTGTCTATCATCCCAAGGGTTATCACTCACTCTCACTCTCCATTTGACTATCTAGCCAAGATTCAATTTGCTTAAACTCATCTACCACCGCAACCGGATTGAACGATTTAAGCAGCTCAACACTGTGCATACCATAACTGACCGCGATACTGGCCATCTCAATATTTTGTGCCATTTCAAGATCATAACTGGTATCGCCAATCATAATCGCCTGTGCAACGTTAACCTTAGTCTGCTGCAAAATTTCAGCCAACATTAGAGGGTCTGGTTTGGATTTTGTTTCATCGGCCCCTCGATATAGACTAAATAATGCAGATAATTTTGTCTGTTCAAGCACTCTCTTGACACCTTGCCTACTTTTACCGGTCGCCACCGCGAGAAGATAACCTTTGGCCTGCAAACTAGTCAGGGTTTCTCTGACCTCTTGATACAGGGGGGTGGCAGTATTATCCAGGCTGCGATACTGCTCTGAGTAGCTGTCAGTTAAGCGCTGGCTGTCTTCAGCTGATATGCCGGGGATTAGTATCTTATTGGCCTCAGCTAGCGATAAACCAATGATATTTTCAATTGCTGAACTGCTCGGGACTGACAACTCCAAGCCTTTGGCTGCCGTCTGCATACTAGATACAATTCGCGCCGACGAATCCATAATGGTTCCATCCCAGTCAAAAATTAATAATTTAAACACTTTTAGATTCCCACTCAGTGATTAGATGAGGTTTAATAAAATGGCATTATTATGAACAAGTGGCCGGGAAAAGGTTACTCAAACCGTCCCTTAAAGTGCGATTTTTGTCGATTTTGCTCCGCCGTCCATCTGATACACGACGGTCGATGTTAAATCAACAGAGCTGATCATATAGAGACCTCTGCATAACGTTGCGAGCGAAGCTAAGGCAAAGCAATAACCGGCTAGATAGCGGAGTTAGTATGCCCCTCACTTTGGGTACAGCGTGCCCTTCTTTATGGGTATCACTGGTGTAAATGAGCATATTGAGCTGATTTTTAACGCCGTATTACCGAGCGCAATTATCATACCCTCTGGGTAAGTTATACCGAGGTCTCATATTAAGAGAACTCAGCTATACGTGATGAGCTAAGGCAAGGAAAAAATAGCGAGATAGAGGAATCGGCGTCCCCCTATTTATCGGTGTTATAGTTTTACCTCAATCCGTGACTTCAAAGTGAATACTGAGTGTAAGATATTGGCTCTACAGTGGGATTGAAAAATCTTAGCTACACCGTAGGTTCAGCGGGTATTTTCCTAACCGCCGTAGAATAAATAGCTTGCGCTATGCGGTGCAGTGCAGTCACTTATGCGGACTCCCCCTTGTCAACAGTAAAAATGTATTTCGAAGA
>ASZJ01000050.1 GCA_000416275.1 Osedax symbiont Rs1 | reverse complement strand
CATTATCTGATTCAGGTTATAGCTAAGCTATTTATTAAGAATCTAAAACCACGTCCTGAGGACGTGGTTATCGTCGAAAGGCTCTGCCTGTAGACTCTACGCATGGCATTAACTTAAATGGTTATCCCCATAACTGATTAAGGAAAGTACCATGAGTAGATTTGAAAAATTATCGCACGTTTTATGGCATTGTGAATACCATATAATTTGGGTACCAAAATATAGATACAGGATTCTTACGGGTGCAGTCAGGCAAGAGGTCTATGATTGTATTCAAGTCTATAGCAGTCGATTAAAATGTGAAATTACCGAAATAAACGTGCAACCAGATCATGTTCATTTGCTCATCAAAGTGC
>ASZJ01000049.1 GCA_000416275.1 Osedax symbiont Rs1 | reverse complement strand
TTAAGCTTGATGGGAGCTTTAAAAGGTAGGACTGCAATTAGAGTGTTTAAGCAGTTTCCGTACTTGAAAAAGCGACCGTATTGGGGAAATCACTTTTGGACTAGAAGGGTATTGTGTAGATACAGTAGGCTTAAATGCTGAGATGATTAGAAAATATGTGAAGCATTAAGAGAAGCTTGAAAAGCGTCAAGAGCAATTAGATTTTTAATAGAATTACGGGATAACCAGCTTGCCTTCTAGGAGGGGGGGGTAAAGGCAAAACCACCTTCTAAGAAGGTGGTTTATTTACTTTATAATATATTAATATTGATCAGTATAACTCCACATTCCGACTATCTAGCGTAAAAATAAGCCTCCTTTAAGGAGGCGCTTAGCTACACTTTAAAATGCGCCAATTGATTACGTAAATTAGTCACCATCACTGCTATTTCACTGCAATTATTTCTGGTCATACTAGCATTTGAACTGGCATCTACTACTTGATCATTAATTCTGGCAATGTTCTCATTCAATGATTCTGTCACTAAAGTTTGCTCATTAGAGGCGCTGGCAACTAAATTATTAATTTGATTTATCTGCGCAGCTTCTTGCGCAATACTCTGCAAAGATGCTCCGGTATTTTCGATCTGACTCACCGCTTGCTTGGTTTGGCTATCGCTATTACTGATTACCGTAACCGCCTCTTTTGAAATATTCTGCAAAGCGTTAATGATGGTTTGCACTTCAGTCGTTGCTTTTTGGGTTCTTCCTGCTAAGGTCCTCACTTCATCGGCAACCACCGCAAATCCACGCCCCTGCGAGCCCGCTCTAGCAGCTTCAATAGCAGCATTAAGTGCTAACAGATTGGTCTGCCCCGCAATGCTGTTAATCACTTCAATAAAAGAGCCGATGCTAACACTGTTTTCCTGTAAAGAATTGATCACCCTATTTGCATGCTCCATCTCTTTAGATAATTGGGAGATGGTTTGTTGCGTCATGTCAATGACACTTAAGCCCTCTTGGGCGGCCTGATCTGAAGCACTTGAACTTTGCGAAGCCTGCTCTGCATTTAACGCGATTTCTTGAGCAGAAGCAGCCATTTCAGTGATAGCTGTCGCGACTTGATCAACTTCCCCCTGCTGCTGCGACATTGTATTGGTGGTACTTTCGGCGAAAACAGTCAGCTGTTGCTGGCTTTGATCTAAGTTTTCAGCAATCACCACGATATCTGTAATTAGCCGCTGTAGCTTATCGACAAACTTATCAAATGATTGCGCAATTTCACCAATCTCATCTTTGGCCTGATCTTCTAATCTGGCTGTCAAATCGCCATCACCTTCAGCAATGTTCTGAATCCTGAGCAACATCGACTTAAGACGTCTGGTGATCAGCTGCGGAAAAAAGATGATTAACAACAGACACAAGGTAATACCAGACACCAGCAAGGTAGTAGCAACCGTTCTGTTAGTCGCTATATCGGCGGTGGCTGCCTCTACAGCCTTGTCTGACATTGCCATGGTTTCATTGAGTAGCACATCGATCAGGTCCCGAAGTTCTTGGAAGATAATTTCGTTTTCACTGGTGCTAATACTGGTCAGCGTATCTTGTGATAATGATGATTCCGTGGAACCAGACTTCTTCCACTGCTCAATCAGACTGATAAATTTAGCGATAGCTACATCGTGATTGGGCGCCAGACCGGCCTGACTCAACTGCTGGTATTGTGGGACACGCTTCAGTGCCTGGCCTAAATTTTTATTGAAATCTTTTAGGTACTCTTCATGGACAGCAACATTGATACCATTGTTTAAGATCACCGTTCTCTCGGAGAGCATCACTTGATGTAAATCGGTATCAGCTTTTAACAGGATTTGGGTAATAGGTAAGTATTGTAAATTGATATTATCGTTTTTTTTACCGATAGATGAGAGCATATAAAGTGAAGACAACCCCATCACTAAAAATAATATTGCAATTAGAGTAATGGGAATTAATAGTTTATTTCTAAACGAAAGATTATTAAATACAGACAAAATAATATCCTTTTTGTGTAAGTTTTAGACAACAAATTATAACTTAAATAACAGCAGTAAACCATACATCAAAAGGACTAGATTAATACCTGAACCCGAGAGACCAAAGCGGCTAAAAGTCGTAATCTATGGATTTTATTGCGAAATTCAAAAACACCAACTGCACCTCTAAGTACAGTTGATGTTTTTTAAACAATATATAGGATAAATAACTTAGACTAAGCGTCACCTGGACGACGCTCTTCAAGGAACGACTGGCTTTCGGGGAATGGCTTTTCGCCAGCGTATTGAAGTGACAAGATCACTTCCCAAACTCCTCTCTTAGTTCTTGCTTGAGATGAATAGTTGAAGTCGGAAATGCACATTCAGCCTGGTGAGAAGCAATTATTTCAATGATCTTTAACATAATGTCTTGCTTGATTTCATGGTATAAAACCCAGTCAGTGGTTTTTGTGAATGCATAGACAAAAAAGTCCAGTGAAGAGGGAGCAAATTCATTAAAATTGACAATTAAAGTTTGCTGATTATCGATCGCATCATGCTGCCTAAACATCTCCTTTACATCATCAATTATCAGCCTCATTTTACCCGCATCATCGTAGCGGACACCGATCGTTTCAAAAATTCGACGATTGGTCATCCGCGATGGATTCTCTATAGATATGGTCGAAAAAACAGAGTTGGGCACATAGAGCGGACGCTTGTCAAAAGTGCGAATAACCGTTTGCCTCCAATCTATTCTTTCAACCACCCCCTCTATATTTTGATCGGGGGAACGAATCCAATCACCGACCGAGAACGGCCGGTCTAAATAGATTTTCATGCCTCCAAACAATGATGAAAGCATATCTTTAGCCGCGAAACCGACAGTCATAGCACCGATGCCACCAAAGGCTAATACTCCCGATATACTAAAGCCAAGAGTCTCCAACAAAACTAGCCCAGTGGTTATATAGATAGATAACCGAACTAACTTAGAAACCGCATCCATGGTCGTCATATCATAAGCTGGATCTTTTTTCTTTTTTCGCAGCAGAAGATTATTTTCCGCATGACGAGTAAATGAGGCTAAAAAGAGGGTGATCGCAGCGATAACCACCACTTTACGAGAAACTTCAATTTTTGTATGCAGATCAATCTGCAACTGATTGCCAAGCACACCAAAAGCTAAAGAAATCCCAAATACCCAAACCAAAATGGTAATCGGTTTGATCAATGAATGCAGCAGTGCATCATCCCACAAACTATTGGTTTTAGCAGAGACTAGTACTAATTTTCTAAGTAATCTTTTCTGCATAAAATCGACGATGGCAGTGCCGAGAACATAAGCGAATATTTGAAAAAACCAATGAACCTTGTTCTGCTGCAGATAACTGAAAATTTCATTTAAATGAAAGGGTTCGAAATCCATATTTTTTGTAGTCCTGTTTGGAGGGATATTTATAAATTTTCCGAAATTATGGGATTGTACAGTAAATTCTGGCATCTAGATGACAGTCTTTACTGACAGCCATCAATCATTACCGATTGCAAACCTCAGATTTTTATCAACTTGAACACTATGAGACCTCTGCATAACGTTGCGAGCGAAGGCAAGACAAGGAAAAAACCGGCGAGATAGCGGAGCTTACTGGTGTATATGAGCATATTGAGCCGGTTTTTAACGCCGTATTACTGAGCATAGTTATCATACCCTCTGGGTATGTTATGCAGAGGTCTCACTATTTGATTTACTTACTCGAAATAATCCAACACCAACATTCTAACCTGAATCATCCTCACATTTTTCTGTAATAGACCAAGAACTATCCCACTGTCCAGACCAGCAGCCCGAAGAGTGGATAGCAAACCAGCCCTCCTTAAACTAGTTTGATCAGCACATAGATCACCAATATTCTACAATTTAAAAAATTGGCTATTCCTCTAAGAGTGAATTTAAGGCAAAACCACGAAAGGATTTATCAGTACTGAGCACAATGTGACTGCTGAGGTTGACCATACCCGGAATAATATCTAATAATTCATCGACGATTTGATTAAACCGCACCATATCTGCTGCTGCAACGCGCAAGAACATATCAAAGCCACCGGAGACGGTATAGCACTCTACCAGCTCGGGGATTGCTTTGGCGCAGCGCAAAAAATTCTGAAAGCCTTCCGTACTTTGATCTTGCAGTTTAACAGTGATAATAGCCATCACACTTCGACAAGCTTTTTCTAGATTAACAATACCTATATAGGGACCGATAAGCTCCGCTTCTTCCAGTTTCCTCACTCTATTCAGACAAGAACTCGGCGATAAATTCACTTGTTTGGCCAGCTCTTGATTAGAAATTCTGGCATCGCTTTGAAGCAACGATAGAATATTTCGATTGATTTTATCTAAACGCATTTAACAGATCCAAAAACTTAATTTATCAAACATTCATTAGTAGCCAGGTATCATACCAGTCCGTTAGGCCACTATAAATAAGGGATTACAAATTTTAATACAATAAAACTCAATTATCAGCTACGACTTAAATAACAGAATTATATTTCGTATCTATAAAACTTACCCAATTTTATGTCTATAAACAACCTGATTTAAGCAGCTCATTTTGCCCAATACTCTTTAAAATATAGGCATATACAATTGTTCTGTAGAGACTTACAGCAGTGGAGTTTTAAAATGTTATTTGTTCGCCCAAGTAAACTATCCGACATTGACGCACTATTAGCTATCTCTAATAGCGTCGGTGATGGCATGACATCTATGCCGAGCTGTATTAAAAATTGGGAGCGTAAACTACAATCTTCCAATCTAGCTTTTAACAGTACTAAGGCACCTGCCGAGGCCTGCTATTTTATGGTGTTAGAAGATAGTGAGACTGGTAAAATTGCCGGCACCACCGCCATCTATAATGGTTTAGGTTTAAGCCAACCTTTTTACTCTTACCAGCGCTCTACCACCACCAATAAAAGTGTCACTTTAAATACCAGCATGCAAAGTGAAACTTTGACCTTGGTTGAACACTTCAAAGGCGCCAGCGAAGTGGGCTCTTTATTCCTGTTACCTGAATATCGCAAACCCGGTGTAGGCCAAATGCTGGCCCGCTCTAGATATTTATTAATGGCTGATGCCCAACACCGTTTCTCCGATAGAGTGATGGCTGAGTTAAGAGGCTGGATTGATGATGCCGATCAGTCTCCACTATGGCAGGCGTTAGGCAGCAAATTCTTTGATATGAGTTTTCAAGAAGCGGTGACAGTGTCCGCCACCGAAGGCTCTGCTTTTATTACAGAACTGATGCCAAAACACCCTATCTACGTAGATTTACTACCTAAATCTGCCAGAGAAGTGTTAAGCAAACCCAATTATTCCTCAGCACCAGCACTGCGAATGTTAGAAAAAGAGGGCTTTCAACACAGAGGGTTGGTTGATTTATTCGATGGCGGACCATCTGTAGACATTCAACTGCAGGATATTAAAACCATCAAAGATAGCAAAGTAGCTAGTTATCAAGTGACTGATCATCTATCAACCCTAGATCAAGATTTTTATATCTCGAATGGTGATCTACAAAACTTCAGCTTGACCATGGCCAAAGGTAGAGTCACTGACAATCAGCAATTGTTACTGTCTAGGGAAACTATTGACTTGCTGCAAGCTGGCGAAGGATCAGCCAGTAAAATACGATATGTACCGGTAATGCAGTCGAAAAAATCGCTGAACATTAATCATAAAGCAGCCTAATCAGCTGCTATGCATCTGGTGCTACTAGTGCAGCGAAGCTAAATACTTCAATAGCTTTTCTAAATCTTCAGGGGTATCTATGCCGGCAGGCGGCGTTTCTACGGCAGTTTCGACATGGATGCGCTCCCCATACCACATTGCCCTAAGCTGCTCTAAACTCTCCGTTTCTTCAACGGCAGCTGGCGGCCAAGTGACATATTTATGTAACAGCGCCACTCGATACGCATAGATACCTATATGCCTTTGCCAAGTAAATATCTCAGGTAACTGAGTAGGCTGCTGTTTAGCGAATGCATCTCTGGGCCAGGGAACCGGCGCACGGCTGAAATATAGCGCTAAACCGTTTACATCGGTTAATACTTTGACGCTGTTTGGATTGAGCAACACTTCAAGCTCACTAATCGGCTCACTTAAAGTGGCAATACTTGCAACGGACTGTCTAGCTAGGTTTTCTGCCACTTGATTAATAGTCGATGGGGGAATTAACGGCTCATCCCCCTGCACATTCACTACCAACTCTTCATCACTAAGCCCCAACTGCGCTACCACTTCTTGCAACCTATCGGTTCCCGTAAGGTGCGTATCTTTGGTCATACAAACTTTTGCACCAAAACCTTCTGCAACCCTTTGAATACGTACATCATCAGTAGCTATCACCACTTGCTTGGCACTGGATAGCAAAGCGCGCTCATAGACGTGCTGAATCATTGGCTTGCCGATAATATCAGCCAACATTTTCCCCGGAAAACGAGTGGATGCATAGCGCGCAGGTATAACCACTGTAAAATCCATTATTTTTTAAGCCTCTCATCGGCACTTAAGGTACGGGCTTCAGTTTCAAGCATCACCGGAATGCCATCTCTTATGGGATAGGCAAGTCCACTGCTTCGGCATATCAATTCATTGCTTTCTCGGTTCCATTCAACCGGGGCTTTTGATACCGGACAAACCAATATATCTAATAATTTCTTGTCCATTATTTCTCTCTCTATTTCTGAAAATTACGGTTAATTAACTTTCAAGCTAGCCTGCGGGTCCGCTCTGACCTAGACAGCACTAATGCATTAATAGCACCGCGCTCTCCAGAGGTATTTAGCACTGGCTTATAAATGAAGTCTAGTGAATTTCTGGCTGTAACACACTGCTATTAATTATTTCCAGCAGCTGTATTTTTGCGCTTTAGCAACTGCAATCTAGCGATTAATTGTTGGAGAAACTGCTCATCCAACTGCGCAGCTATTTTAAGATAATAACTATTGGCAGGCGCTATATTTTTGCATTTTACCGCATCTTTTTCTGTCATACAGATAATGTCTCGATCGCCAACCTTAAAATCGGCACGCTGATATTGATGATGATCGGGAAAACTATTCGGCACTGCATCGATGCCGAGATTTCTCAAGGTACTATAAAAACGCTCTGGATTACCAATGCCGGCGACTGCATACAGCTGAACCCCATCGCGCTTCGCTATCTGCTCAAATTCGGCCAGACTCAAAACAGCATTATCACTGAGACGATACCAGGCGATTGGCTGCATCCGCATACAGAACTGCCTATCGACAATGCTAGCTGGTGCACATTCATCCGCTTGATTAACTACCACAAAATCGACAGTATTCAAGCGCTCAACAGGCTCCCTTAAAGGCCCCACTGGCAGACAGTGTCGATTACCTAGGCCTCTGGCACCATCAATCACTGCAATTTCTATATCACGACCCATCTTATAGTGTTGCAATCCATCATCACTGATAATTACATCGCATCGATTGTTGGCTAATAAAAACTGACAGGCGCTCACTCTATCGGGATCTATCACTAAATTAACCTTAGTACGCTGTACTATCATTAATGGCTCGTCAGCAGATTGCTCTGCGCTATCCGCAGCCCGCACTTGGTAGGGAAAATCATCTCGCTTAGACCCATAACCACGACTAACTACCCCAACTTTATAACCTTGAGCGGTTAGCGCGGTAATTAAATTTATGGTCAACGGACTTTTTCCAGTGCCTCCTACGCTAATATTACCAACCACTATTAATGGACAGGGCGCATGCCATTGTTTTTTTAGTAATCGACGGCGATTGCCGGCCGATAACAGCCTAAATAATAATTCAATCGGCCACAATAGCAGTGTCCAACTAGCTTTGTTTTGGTACCAGGCATCGTTTAAATTCATACTACCGCGGCTCGGTCTTGAGAGTTGAGATACTCAATTTACTGAAGCCTAACTGCCCAGCTACATCCATGGTCGTAACAACAAATTGGTGAGGCGTTGCCGCATCCGCAGTAATTGTTAGCCTAGCCTGAGACCGCTTTGAATTTTTACTTGCCGCTGCATTTAGCTTAGCTTTTAAGGCTTGTTTTAAAGTCAGTATATCACTGTCGGGCAAAATCACTCCGTCGATTTTATAGCCCCCTTTGGCATCAATAAATACTTCTATAGCCTCCGACTCTTGCACACTGCTATCAGCTATTTCAGCCTTAGGTAGCGTTATCCCCAAGCGTGACTCTTTGATAAAAGTAGTAGATACCATAAAAAATATTAGTAACAAAAACACCACATCAATCAGTGGAGTCATGTTCACGTCTATGTCTTGACGTACCCTACGTTGAAATTTCATGCGCAATTCCTAGAAAGATTTTGCATCTTCATCGCCGTGAATACTGTCGACAAGTCGCACTGCCTGCTGCTCCATTTCGATGACCAAGCTATCTATTTTACGGTGAAAATAGCGATGAAATATTAAGGTTGGTATTGCAACACACATCCCCGCTGCGGTAGTAATTAATGCCTCTGATATCCCCCCCGCCAACACACTAGTATCACCACTTCCCTCTAACATAATGGCAGTGAACACTTTTATCATGCCTATCACAGTACCCAACAAACCCAGCAGGGGCGTAATTGCAGCAATCGTGCCTAGGGCTGTTAAATTACGTTCTAAATCATGCACGACGATAGCTGCCGCCTCTTGAATACTTTCCTGCATCCGCTCTCGCGATAGCGAAGCGCTATTCAAGCCAGCTATAATAATAGCACCTAAAGGACTGCTACTTTTCATTTCTTGCATCCGTTCGGTAGTCATTTGATCGCTTTTAACCCACAGCCAAACACTGGACATTAAATCCGTAGGAGTGACATTACAGGTTCTCAAACTGATCGCACGCTCCAAACTTATCGCCAGAGACAACACAGAGCAAATAACAATAGGCACCATTAACCAGCCACCTGAGAGCAACACTTCTAACACACTATTCTCCATTCATTTGTTTAACACTTGAATCAGTGACTGCGCTGCATCACATAGCACAAGCTCTTGATTATTGATTATTGACTATTGATTTAAGCTAAGGTAATTATTTTTGCCGAAAGACGCCACCAAAACAGCATGCTATATTTCTTAGCCACAGATCGGGCCCGCTATGTGACTGTCGAAATTCAAATAATAGAATTTTAAAATCAACGGTTTAATAAAGAGCCATTATAATCGGAGACTCAGCTGTTGACCACTCAAAACTCACCTAAGCCATTGAGTTATCCTATTAAGGACCGCCTTTTTTTCACGGGCAAAAAGGGCCATTAAATTAGCTAAAGAACAGCCTGAAGCTATTTTCATTATAAATAACCGCCATCTAAATAAACTTACCACCAATAGCGTTTATGACGATTTTTATAACTTTTTATACTGCAACCTTCAGCACTTGACTGCAACTCTATACTACCCTGAAGATCAGTTCTATACACTTGAATGTTATGAGCTTTTAATCTTGCCAGCACCAGCGGGTGGGGGTGACCATAGCGATTATTGTAAGCATTGCTAACCAGTGCATCGCTGAATTTTTCGCGCTTAAGAAACGCCGCTGCCGTCGATGTATTACTGCCATGGTGCCCGACCACCAACACTTTCTGCTTAGACCGTTGCCGGCTAGGCAACAACAGCGCCTCTATTTTACGCTCCGCATCTGCCATAATTAATAGGCTACACTGCTCAGTCGCTATTTCCAGCACACAAGATTTGTTATTGTTATTTGTCTTGGCGATAGTTTCTGGCTGGCGATAATGAAAAGAAACTTGATCCCACTGCCAGCGCTCATTACTTTGACAGGTTTTATGATCGATTGATCCATCGCCTTGCAACTCGCTGTCTAATTTTTTGATCTGCAATGATTTTTGCGCAGCCAGTAATCCCCCGCTGTGATCATTATCAGTATGACTAATCACTAGCAAATCCAAGGTATCGATAGCAAGATGAGACAGCAGTGGTTCTACACTGGCAGTAAAATAATTGAAACCGGAATCATAAGCCGCCCCGGTATCGAAGAGTAAAGTGTGAGAGCGGGTTTCGATTAAAACAGCTAGCCCTTGGCCAACGTCAATTAATGTCATTTTAAACTGAGCGGGCTGTAGCGGTGCCCGCACTGGAGGAAATAGAATCAACAGCGCGGCACATAAACCAACCAACTTCATCCTTTTACCTATCGGTAATAACAATACCAAACAGCTTAAAGCAATCAGCAACACTAACGCCTTAGGCAAAGTATTGACGCTTACAATTAGCCCAGCTGCACTACTTTCTAGGTTTTCTAAGACCAGCCAGAAATAATCTAAGGCCCTGGCAAGCAGCTGCAGGGGAAATTCAACTTTAAAAAAGCCGAACACCAACACCGGCAGCAACAATAATAACAGCAGTGAAATAAAACTGATTGCGACTATATTGACCAGTGGAGACAGTAGCGAGACTTGCTGGAAGTAGATTAACAACAGCGGTAGCAGTGCGAGCCAGACCCAAATTTGGCTTTTCAACAAAACTAACCATTTACCTGAATTACTGCGATAACCCTGTAGGCAAATCAAGCTAGCGACAGCCACAAAAGAAAGCCATAATCCGGGCTGCATGACACTCAACGGCTGCCAGCTAATTATAATAATTAACGCCAGCCACCAGCGCTGCCATAAATTCGGTTTGAGTTTGAGCCAATTACCGGCGATTAACACTAAAGCCATCAGCCAAGCTCGCTGAGTAGACAAACTACCCCCGGCCAAAAAAACATAGCCAAGACTAAGTGATAGCGCCCCTACTTCTGGCAAGTAAAGCAGCGCAGCGCAAAAACCACTGCCGGCAAATAAGCGTCGCAATAGCGCGCGAATCACGAAGAAGATCCACCAGCCAATCGCCACCATAATCCCAACATGCAAACCGCTAACCACCAACAAATGCACTGTGCCAGTACTGCGCATTTGCTGCCACTGCAGATCACTAATCGCAGATTTATCACCGAGTATCAAGGCGTACAGTGTGGCCTTGGCGCTATCGCTAATTTGCTGTCGACTAATCCAGCGCTTGAGCTGATGCCGCAGCCCTTGTAGCGCAGAGAAGCTCGTCGCAATGCTAAGCACCTCACGTACATACCCGGTGGCATTAACACCATTATTTAGCGCCCAGAGCCCGGCATCAAAGGTACCATAGCTATAGCTTGATCTTGGGGTTTTAAGCTTGACCTGAACCTGTATTTTATCCCCTGCCTGCACTGCTAATTCCGGGTAGTAATAGCTCAGCGAGATCTTGTTTAAATCGACATTCACCTCGCCGCACACCGCTTCATCAACCAACAAAAGCAAGCGATTACTGTTAACAGCGATCTTTGGTATCCCGGTGACAACACCGCTGACCAGACACTTTCTAGGGGTCACAGTGTCATCGAATAATTCAGCCAATAACAAGTGACCGTGTAGCGCAGCTACCGAAAATGACAGAACAAAAACATGTACAGCTACTAACCAGCGCCTCTGCAATAGCAGCACTGCCCTATAAGCGAAACGCTTAAGCATCAAAAAATAGCGCTTTGAGGTAAGAAAAGAGCTGCCAGCCGAGATCTGCTGATTATTCAACACAAGCCCAGTCGCGAGTAACAGCGACACGAACGAGTATATTAACGCAGCTATTAACCAAACCTGCTGAGGAAGCTCGGCTAGATAGCTAACACATACCACACCAGCCACATAACTAATATTGTAAATAAGCATGGCGGGCATGCTTCAAATACAACTTGGTATAATTTCTGTCATTTACCCACTCTCCGGTTTAGCAGAAAAATATATTGAAAACCACTTAACCGACAAATAGTTAGCTGATATTTTAACGGCGGAAATTTATCTTATTAAGCCAATCATATTTAACTAGCTAAATGCCAATTCATGTGCATAATATAAGATACTTGTATAAGAAAGTTTGCCTCGATGCCCCGTAAATTTATTAAAAAATACATGCCTAATGAGCAGACTTTAAAAGACCAACCGTCACTAAAGTGGCTCGGAAAATTTTTAAAACATCCTTCATTATGGCATTTAAATAGAAAATCAGTTTCAAGAGCTTTCCTGGTCGGTATCTTTTGTGCTTTTTTACCTATCCCATTTCAAATGCTGGTAGCGGCGATTTTTGCAATCATCATCCGCTCCAACTTGGCTGTGTCTGTCAGTTTAGTTTGGATTACCAATCCTATCACGATTCCACCGCTCTTTTATTTTACCTACAAGGTCGGCACTGTGGCCTTAGGGACTGAGTCGTACCATCATCAAATAGAGTTTAGCTATGAATACTTGGTCTCGGAACTAGCATCCATCTGGTGGCCTCTAATAACAGGATCACTGATCTGCGCGGTGATATTTTCGATTATCGCCTTCACCGCGATCAATTTTTTTTGGATCTGGCAGGTGCGAAGAAGCTGGAAAAAGCGCTTAAATAGACTGAGGAAAAACAGCAGAGCTAAACGCGAGCAGCTCAAAAGTGAAACAAAAATAGACTAGTGAGGAAATGGTTAGTAATTAAATGAAAGGTAGCCACTAATCATATGAAGAGTAGAGACGACTGTTTGGGCTGCTAGACAATAACTGTCTTTTAGCCACAATATGTGGCTGAGCTATCGATTAGTACAACTGGCTAAAGAATAGAATAAGACCTCAACATAAGGACAACCTACGCATCGTAGCCCTGGTATCACTTTCGCTACTCACACTATGCTGAGAGCTCAGAATTAATGACCGCTTTTAAGCTGCAACTGACCGTCTTTTAAAATCAAAATACGATCCATTCTTGAAGCGAGCTTTTCATCGTGAGTCACCACAATAAATGAAATATTATATTCCAGATTCAACTTATCCATCAAAGCTTGAATATCCAGCGCTGTATGGCTATCTAGGTTACCCGTAGGCTCATCCATCAACACACAAGCCGGCTTAGTGACTAATGCTCTGGCGATGGCAACCCTCTGTCTCTCGCCACCACTTAGCTGCGCCGGCTTATGCTGCAAGCGCTTGGCCAATCCCACGGCAACCAATAGCTGTGTCGACTTTTCAAGTACTTGCTGCTTTTTCTCTCCCGCTAGTAATAGCGGCATAGCAACATTTTCCAAGGCGCTAAATTCAGGTAACAAATGATGAAATTGATAAACGAAACCAAGCTTTTGATTGCGTAGCCTAGTGCGCTTGCGCTCAGATATTTGATAGAGAGGCTCCCCGTCAATCAACACTGAACCCGCGGTCGGTGCTTCCAAACCACCAATGGTGTTCAACAAGGTGGTTTTACCTGAGCCCGAAGCCCCCATAATTGCAACCTTTTCCCCCTGCGCAATAGTAAAGTTAATATCATGCAGAATTTTTAGCTCGCTACCCGCCTCACTAAAAGTACGACAAATATTTTTACAAACCAGTACATCACTCATTGCGCAATGCCTCAGCAGGTTGGGTTTGAGATGCTTTAAAAGCAGGATAAAGAGTAGCGAAGAAGCTAATTGATAAAGCAACGACAATGATTGTCAGTACATCAGCCCAAATCAGCTGCGATGGTAAATCACTAATAAAGTAAACATCCGGGCTGAGCACTTGAACACCAAAGACTCTTTCAAAAAATGAGACTAAATCGCTGATGGTCAACGCCAAAGTCACGCCTAATACAGTGCCTAAAAAGGTGCCCAAAGTACCAATAACTATCCCTTGCACCATGAAAATTCGCATAATCAGACCTTGAGTAGCGCCTAAAGTACGCAGTATGGCGATATCTGATTTTTTATCGGTAACTACCATCACTAAGGTTGATACGATATTGAAGGCCGCCACAAATACAATTAAAAATAGCAACAAGCCAACCATCCGCTTTTCCATTTGTATGGCTTGGAATAGATTTCCCTGAGTTCTTGTCCAATCTGAGATCTGATAAATCCCCTCTAGCTCTACCGCTATCTCACGCACTGCGATTGGCGCTGCAAATAAATCTTTAAAGGTTAGCCTTAATCCTTCGACTCCTTGCATGCGCTTAATTTTTGCAGCATCGTCAATATGGATATAGGCGAGAGAGCTATCTAACTCAGCGCCAACTGAAAAAGTGCCGGCGACGGTAAAACGTTTTAGCCGAGGCGTTACCCCGGCAATACTGACCGAAGCTTCAGGTAAAACTAAGGTAACTTTGTCGCCGATTGTCAGGCCTAGATATCGGGCTAGTAAATCACCTAAAATAATATTGAATTTGCCCGGCTGCAATGCCTGCCAGTCGCCTGAATTAATATTTTTAGTGACTATTGATACTTTTTTCTCAGCTTCAGGGTCTACTCCCTGTACGAAGGCGGGTTTCACGCGACCATTATAAGCCAACATACCTTGCGCTTTGATAAAGGGGGCACTGGCGATGATACGAGAATCCATCGCCACTTTGGCGGCGAGTTGCTGCCAGTCATGGATACTGCTGTCATAACCGGTGATCGTGCCGTGCGGCACCATACCTAATATCCGGTTGCGCAATTCACGATCAAAACCGTTCATCACAGACAGGACCACTATCAAAGCGGCGACACCTAACATCAGCCCTAGCATCGAAACTAAGGAGATAAAAGAAATGAAATTATTGTTGCGCTTAGCTGCGGTATAGCGCAGGCCAACATAGAGGGAAAATGGTTTAAACATGGTGGCGAATTAGAACACAAATATTAATGTAACTCTAACGAAATCATAACCAATTCAATTAAAAGAAGCACTCCAGTGCCAGCGACATTATCGGTCTAGAAAAGTTCTAGCTATATAGCTAGATTGATCGATGGATACTGCATGAGACTTCTGCATAACGTTGCGAGTGAAGGTAAGGTAAGACGCCCCGACGATTTTGTTACTGCATGGTTTTCCATTTCATCACATATCTTTAGACATTTAATTCCGCAACTGGCTAAAAAATATCACGGAATTGCGACAGACTATCCAAGTTTTGCTAATAGTGATATGCCGAGCATTGATAATTTAGTGACAGTCATTTTACCTATCGATGCGACCAAATAGCAATACACTCACGGCACTCTCAACCCAGAAACGATCAGCCCTGACAACAGGATAATCGACCAAGCTAAATTAGATCGCCCCGACAACAAGGCCATTCAGCTGGAACTATTCTATTCGTACGGCACCAATCCTCCCCTGTATCCTAAATGGCAAAAATATTTTAGAGAGCACCAGCCAGCCACTCTTTTAGCTTGGGGCGAAGGCGATTACATTTTTCCAGAAGCAGGCGCCCTTCCCTATAAAAGAGATCTAAAAAATATTGATTTCAACATTTTAGATACCGGCCACTTTGCCCTGAAAGAAGATGGCGAAAATATTGCTAACTTAATCCTAAATCAGTGACTTCACTGCATCACATAGCGCAAGCTCTTGATTCTACAGCGGTTAGAAAAATGCCCGCTGAACCTTCGGGTGCAGCTAAGATTTTTCAATTCCACTGTAAAACCAATATCTTACACTCTGTATTCACTTTGAAGTCACCGATTCAGGACGTTGTAAAAACACTCACTGAACTGCTAAGAGCTAAATGCTAAATGCTATGTATAGCTGCATTTATTTAGTGAATACAGGATGCATATGAGCTTGCATTTAAGACTTTTCAATTCCTCTGTACAACCAATATTTACACTCTGTACTCACTTTAAAGTCACAGATGCAGGTATATATTAAAAAAGTAAGTACCAATAAAGAAATATTTAAATTAACCAGAAATTAATATTCTGCAATTGTGCGTCAGATTTGAAGACTTAATATAAAATAAACAGTATACTGGTTATAAATATTTCAGTCTAACAACAAAATAAGTTTTCAGTTTAAAATAAAATTATTTATATATCAACTAGTTAAAAACCATCGCCTTCTAGTTATGCTGTTTTTAAATTTTCAACAAGCTTAATGATTTACGTTAATTAGCATTTTAATTTTAGTATATCTGAATAATCAATAATTTCTAGATCAACCAATATAGCTAAGCGGTGCTTTAACTTAAGATCAGTCACCAAACTTACTCTTAATAACACCTACCCCCTATTTTTATGTTTACTGTACAAGGAGTTTCGGTAAATGCTGAGAAGGATATTTGGGACGACAGTCTACCTTAGTAGCATTAAGTCACTGGCTAAAAATAACCCTTTGACGACCCTATTTTTTATTTTTGTATTAGCTTCTATTTTCATATTCATCTATTTAAAGAGTTTACATAACAAATCGACGCTAGAGTCCGCGTTAAATGCTAGCCAAAATTATGCACAATTCATTAAACAGTTCCGCTCTATCTACACAACTGAAGTTATTGCTAGATTGGCAAAATCAGACATAGCAATAATGCATAAATACCAAGCTACGGATACCGCAATTCCACTACCTACAACGTTGAGTATTATTATCAGTGAAAGGATAAAACTGAACGGGTTTGAAATTCAAAGTAAACTATTTAGCCAGTACCCCTTCCCCTCCAAGAGCAGACAAAACCAGATTGAAGACTCTTTTCAAAGCGCAGCTTGGCAAGCAATTAATACTGAGCCTAAAAAACCCTTTATTCGCATTGCACAAATAAATGGTATTGAGAGTATCCGCTATGCCGTCGCCGACATTATGCTAACGCAGTGCGTTAGCTGTCATAACTCTCACCCTAAAAGCCCAAAAACTGATTGGAAAGTAGGTGATGTTGCTGGGATTTTAGAAATCATAAGCCCGGTTATGATTGGTGAAAGCATAAATAACCAAACTTATTATCCAACGCTCCTCTTAATATCGACCCTATTAGTTTTCAGCTTTCTAGGGTGCGTGTTTATTTCAAACACAGCCCAAAGGAAAAATATTGTTTTAGACAAATTAAATGCAGCTTTAAATGACGAAATAAAATTACATAAGCAAACAGAAAAGGCCCTAAAGAACGCTAAGGATAACGCCATAATTGCCAAATTGTCAGCTGACGCTGCACGCACAGATGCGGTTAATGCCAATCGGGCAAAATCTATTTTTTTAGCCAATATATCCCATGAAATCAGAACCCCTATGAATGCTATTTTGGGCTATACAGAAATTCTTTATCTTGATCATAGTTTAAATTCTGAAAACCAAAAGTCGCTTGCTATTATTAAAGACTCAGGACAAAACTTACTCATGCTAATCGATGACATCTTGGATTTATCTAAACTAGAGGCGGGGGCAACCAAACTTCATATTTGTAATTTTGACCTAATCACAGTTTGCCAGTCTGCTATTGCTATGTTTAGGCTAAAAGCACAACAAAAAAAAATAGCGTTGCAATTTAAAACCGATATTTCACTTGATAGCATAGTGGTCAACGGCGACCAGGGTAAAATCAGACAAGTGCTCATTAATTTATTAGGCAATGCGATCAAATTCACCCAGCAAGGCGAAGTGGTCTTATCTTTAATGATGATAGAAGAAAGTGTATTTAGCTTGCAAATTATGGATACCGGCATCGGTATAAAAAAGCAATACCAAGCCACTATATTTGATTCTTTTGATCAGGGGAACACTGCTTCATCTTATGGGGGAACAGGCTTGGGCTTAAGCATAACTAAAAAACTTTTAGACTTAATGCACAGTCAAATCCACTTAGAATCCGAGCCTAATCGCGGTACTCGTTTCTACTTTGATATTTGCCTGCCTATTCAGAAAAAAGCAATTCCTGTAGACAACTCGGTCAATAACGCTCAACAAAAAGTTGCTCACTTAAACTCTCTGGTTAAAAAAAACATATTGATTATTGATGATACGGCCTCAAATCATTGTAGTTTACAAAAGATGCTCCTCGACATTGGCTGCCATGTCTTGGAAGCCACAAACAGTTTGGAAGTTCAACTTGTCCTACAACAAAATTCGATCGATCTAGCGCTGATTTCTTCAACCATGGATGATTGGGGGGACTTCAACTTACCCGATTATATTAAAAAACAACACTCGCATATTCCAATTATTGCTATCAGCCCGTCAACAATAGAGGCTAACTTACTGCATTTTATCGATTTAGGATTTGACGATTACATCTATAAACCCTTTAATGTTAAAGACGTGTTTAAAACACTTGCAGAATCAATAAACATAAAAATCAACGTTAATAATCAGGACTTAGAAAAAAATCGCCGTGACAAATCCCGTGCTAATGACTTTAGATTATCAAACGCATACAGCAAGCTGATCATAGAACAATGTGACCTATATTTAGTAAAAGAGGTCGAGACTCTCATTGATAGATTAGCATTAAAGTTTCCTAATAATGATCAGTACTTTAGCTTGTTACAGAAGTTTGTCAGCAACTACGACTTAGAAGGTTTAACTAGTTTCTTAAAAGGAGACTCCGATGCTGGATGATACAAGTAAATTTTCAATTCTAATTGTCGATGACAAACCTTTAAATATAGATATTTTAAGGCGCTATTTAGATGATGAAAATTATTTAATATCAGCAGTCACCAGTGGCGAGAAAGCCCTTAATATCTTGACTAAAATTCATGTTGATCTGATACTTTTAGATATAATGATGCCCGGAATGGATGGCTATCATACCTGTAAAACCATTAAATCAGACCCAAATACTCTACATATTCCCGTCATTTTCGTTACTGCGAAGATAGAACCAGAAGATTTACGACACTGCTTTTCCGTGGGTGCTGCCGATTTAATTAACAAACCAGCACACCGTGAAGTCGTAAAAGCGCGAGTAAAAAACCAACTTTTCCAAATCAAACAGGTAAAACTAGAAAAAAAACTGCAAGAGTCTAACAAAATGGCTGAACTGGGCAGTATGGTTGCCGAAATATCCCACGAGGTTGCCTCTCCATTAAGTAATTTACGCTTATCAATTGACTACATGGTGGAGAGAAATACAAAAATAATTAACGATTTCAAGGAACAAAAATTAACTAAAAATTCGCTGCAAGAACATTTAGATAAAATAGATAGCGCCTTAAAAATGAGTTCGTCAAATATTAATCTTGCTACCAATATGATGCTGAGTTTCAAACAAGTAGCTGTCGACCAGTGCTCAAATAGCCTATTAAGGTTTAATTTACTGCGTTATATTAAAGATATTTTATATACCTTACGTCCCAAGCTTAAAAAGCACAATCACCAAATAATTCTTAGCATCGACGAGCGAATCGAGCTCAATAGTTACCCAGGTGTACTCTCGCAAATAATAATAAACTTAGTCAACAACACTCTACTACATGCTTTTGAAGATGGTGAAGTGGGTATCATCGAAATTATTGCGCTATTTGATGTAGGTAAAGTTGAGATAATCTATCGCGATAATGGGATTGGTATGGACAAAAACTCTCTAGCTAATGCATTCAAAAAATTCTATACCACCAAGGCTGGAAAAGGAGGCTCGGGCTTAGGTCTAGCCATCTGTAAAGAACTGACTGAAGACGTTTTAGAGGGTTCGCTATCTTTAGAGAGCAGCTTAGGTGGCGGTACCACCTTCACCATAAAATTGGATAAAGACATTTCTTTACGCTAAGGGTTTGCATCAAAATAAAGTCACCCAAGTCCATTGAGTGACATTGTTACCGCCTAGGTTTAACCTGAATCCGTGACTTCAAAGTGAATACAGAGTGTAAGATATTGGTTTTACAGTGGAATTGAAAAATCTTAACTGCACCCATAGGTTCAGTGAGTATTTTTCTAACCGCTGTACAATCAAGAGCTTGCGCTATGTGGTGCAGTGAAGTCACGGATTCAGGTTTAATGTAATTTCATTTTCGGCCTGACTACTTTGGCGATTTTTTCAGCCACTACCACCAATAATGCCTTCGCTAAACCATGAATCGCAATTTGATGCATTCGATACAGAGAGATATACATGATGCGCGCGATATGACCTTCTATAAACATTGATTTTTTAGTTAAGTTGCCCATTAAATTTCCCACCGCGCCAAAGCGACTCAAGCTGACCAGTGATCCATAGTCCCGATATTGATAGCTTTTCTGCTCCTTATTAAGCATTCCTGCGATGATATTGTCTTTAACCTTATCAGCCATTTGATGCGCTGACTGCGCTCTGGGAGGAACCCAAGAACCGTCATCATTTTGAAAACCACAACAGTCTCCCAACACATAAATATCATCGGCAATGGTCGATTGTAAACTGGGTTTTACGATAATCTGATTGAGGTGATTAAGCTCAAATATGCCTAAATTTTTAATGTAGTCTGGAACTTTGATCCCCGCGGCCCAAAGCAAAAGATCTGCATGAATCAGTTCACCCTCACTCGTGATAAAACCCGCTGCGGTCGCTTGCGTCACTCTGGTTTTTTCTCTAACTTCAACCCCAAGATCTAGCAGTTCTCGACGGGCTGAATTAGAAATGCGCTCGGTTAACGCAGATAAAATTCTCGGCCCCGCTTCGATAAGATTAATCTTTAGCTTATCAGTAGTTATGTTAGGCATATTATACGCTCTAACCAACGCTGTAACATTCAACAACTCAGCCGACAACTCTACCCCCGTGGCCCCTGCACCGACAATCGATATATTTAGGCACTGGTTTTTGTCACTGGTTTGATCAAGTCTTAAGAACTGATTGAGTAAGGCGTGATGAAATTTTTCTGCCTGTTGCGGAGAATCCAAGAAGTGGCAGTGCTCTTGCACCCCTGGTGTCGAGAAATCATTGCTCTGACTGCCTATGGCCAGTACTAAGATATCGTAATTCAGCTCCCGCTCTGGCAATATTTGTAAGCCATCATCGGCAAAGCTGGCCGCTATTGCCAGCTTATTTTGCCGCGGATTAACTCCAATAAAACGACCGAGACAGAATTGATAGTGGTGTTTGGCAGCATGGGCATGATACACCACACCATCAATACTCGTATCTAAAGTACCCGTTGCCACTTCGTGCAGAAGAGGTTTCCAGATGTGTGAGCGATTTTGATCGAGCAAAACGATCTCTGCGCGACGTTTTTTACCTAAGCTATTACCTAGTTTAGCAGCGAGTTCTAAGCCCCCTGCTCCTCCTCCTACGATAACAATTTTTAACATGATCTAATCCTCAATAATATTATAGGATTAGTAACAGCGCAGGACGAAGCTAAATAGGAACAGTTCGGATAAGTCAGCATTTAATTGCATAATTTAATCCTGAATCCGTGACTTCAAAGTGAATACAGAGTGTAAGATATTGCTTCTACGGTGGAATTGAAAAATCTTAGCCGCACCCGTAGGCTCAGCGGGTATTTTTCTAACCGCCGTAGAATCAAGAGCTTGCGCTATGTGGTGCAGTGAAGTCAGTGATTCAGGTTAATACTTTACCAAGCATTCCAATTACTAACCCTATAGGCACTGTTACCAGTGCCGAGGAAAGTTCATGTTAATTGGAAAATGCTCTAAATCCCAGTAGTTTCAGTATTATTTCAGCACTAAGTTTGACAGGTACGGCTGTAAATTAAATTCCAATTTAAGTGAGAGTTTAACCGCCACTTTTTTTAGTTCGGACGCTGATTTTAAATCCTTTTGTCGACCGGCTATAATAACCACATTGCCATCTCCCGATTCGCAAGTGCGCACATCGGCAAAAGATTTTTTAAGATATGCCAGCAGCGACGGCTGCTCCTGTGCACCATCCCAGCAATTTAGCACTAGCCAACCATTGACTTTAAGCTGCGCGAGACAGGCATCAAGATACGCAGTACTGACTTGCGCCTTATCCATCCCCTCATCGTTATACAAATCGCTCATGATCAGATCAACTTTTTTAATCGCTGGCTGCTGTAGATAATGAGCGGCGTCATCACAGATCACAGATATTTTTTTACTGCTAGGTAGTCGAAAATATCGTATCGCTATATCGATAACACTTTGCCGTAACTCGACGGCAGTGATCCGCACTCCAGCCACATTGTGATGCAGTGAACTGAGTAGACTACCGGCACCTAAACCTAGTAACAACACGCTTTTAGGTTGGCAAAAGAGTAGCGAGAGCATCATCGCCTGCGTATAGGGATGCTGTAAAATATGAGGTTCACTTTTTAACTGTATACTTTGTTCGTCGCCAACCGCAAAAGAGAGTATTCGGTACTGCCCTTTCTGCCCATCGTCAATAACGGCCAAATCTCCGTACTCATCAGATTGGGTGTGTATATATTTTTGCATATTTTAAATATTCTCTTTTGGATCAATATATTACCTGAATCAGTGACTTCACTGCACCACATAGCGCAAGCTATTGATTCTACAGCGGTTAGAAAAATGCCCGCTGAACCTACGGGTTTTATGCACGGATGCATTTATTTAGCGAATGCAGGACGCATATTAGCTTGCAGCTAAGATTTTTCAATTCCACCGTAAAACCAATATCTTACACTCTGTATTCACTTTGAAGTCACGGATTCAGGTATTAATTAGTGATCCAGCTATAATTAGGATTTAGCGGGAGATAAAACCAGCAGCTATTGATGCGCACAAACCACAAAACAGCCATTATCTAAAGGCTAAATTCAGGTTTTAGTAAAGATTGATAACGATAGCCACTAACACCACCGCTTCTACTATTTCAATACTCGCACCAGCAGTATCGCCAGTGATACCATTAATTCTCTTGATCATCATCATTCTCAAGCAGTATAAACTCACCGCAGCCATGATTATAATTGATCCGTTACCTAATAGATAAGCAAAGATCAATGCCAATCCACAGCCGCAATAGACTTGTGTCCTTGGAGCATGACTGACCAGCACCGCACCTATCCCACCGGCCCTGACATAGGGAGTTAACAGCAGCAGAATCGGCAACATAGATCGAGCAACCAGCGGCGCTAGCATCAGCATCCAATAAGCTTGCACTTCTAACACCGCCACCATCGCACTGAATTTAAGCAGTAGCGTGCATAGCACTGTGACTACGGCAATCGGCCCGCTGCAAGGGTCTTTCATGATTTCTAAGGTTCGCGCAGCACTGCCTTGCCCACCTATCCAGGCATCGCAACTATCAGCGAGGCCATCGATATGTAGAGCCCCGGTAATAGCTACCCAAAAAACCAATAAGATCGCCGCGCTAAACAGCTCAGGTAAGTCTGCCAAAAAAAAGCCGATCGCGACTAGAGCCAAACCAATTAAGCCACCAATTAACGGATAGAAAATCAGCGAGCCCGCCGCCGTTTTAGACTCTGGATATTTTTTAAAATGCACCGGTATTTGGGTCAAAAACTGCAGCGCCACTAAGCTGCTTTTAAGATAATTCAAAGTTCGATACTCTTTAATTCACCGTGCGCCACCGAAAAATTTAACATGCTTGAGATTGCCGAGCGCTGCTCTCTACTCAGCAGGTAGCGAATAACTCCACCGTGACAGACTAACAAGACTTTTTGCCCGCTATATGCAGTGCGGATTTTTTCAAGTACCGCATCAATTCGACGACTAAAATCTTCTAGTCGCTCGCCATTGGTCGGCGGAAATTGCAGCGGATCTTGCCAAAACTGCTCGAGTTTATTCGGAAATTCCGCCATTACTTGCAGTGCAGTTTTGTTTTCCCATGCCCCGAAATGATACTCGGCTAAATCCGCTTCTATCTTCAAAGGCACTGCTAAAGTCGCCGCTAACTTAGCTGAAAAGTCAGCACAGCGCACCAGTGGTGAGCTGACGATTAAGTCCCACGGCTCTGCAGTTATTAAGTAATGCTCGACAGAGGCGTTCATTTGCGACCAACCTAATTCAGTCAAAGCAACATCTGTACTACCTATGTAGGCACTACCGGCGGTGGTTTTACCGTGCCTTAATAGATCCAATGAGCTAGTGCTCATCTAGTTTTCCAGCGACCGCCGCCTCGGCGAATGTGGCCATTTGATTATGCAATTTACAGGCTATTTGCAAGATAGGTACACACACTGCCGCACCACTACCCTCACCTAAGCGCATCCCCAAATCTAAGACTGGGCTAGCTTGCAGATGCTCCAACATCAGTTTATGGCCAGGTTCAGCAGAGCCGTGTGAGAATATCATCCAAGCACGACTTTCAGGAGATATTGCAACGGCGACCATCGCAGCAGCAGTGCAGATAAAACCATCCACTAACACCGGCATGCCTATTTGAGCAGCGGCGATATAACTGCCGACTAAGGCCGCTATTTCAAAGCCTCCGACTTTTTGTAACAACTTTTCAGCTGTAAGTTGATCGTCAAAATGCTTCGCCAGTACCTGTTCAATAATGTCTACTTTGTGCTTAATTCCCTCGGCATCTAACCCCGTACCGGCGCCGGTTAAGCTAATCGCAGGCGCACCTATTAAGGCCGCCGCTAAAACCGTTGCTGAAGTGGTGTTGCCAATGCCCATGTCGCCACCGATAAACATATCACAGCCGCACTTTTTCGCGTGTAACAAATAGTTACGACCAATCTCTAACGCCTGCGCACACTGCAATTTAGTCATTGCATCTTGGTGCAGCATATTAGCGGTGCCCGGGCCGATAAACTCATTATTGACCCCCGGATAGTCCGTGACGCTAACCGTCCCTAAATTAACAATATCAAAGGGCGCCAGTAAGGATTTTGCCAACACGCTGATCGCAGCGCCACCGCTGGCGAAATTTGCGACCATTTGTGCAGTCACTTCCTGCGGAAAAGCGGAGACACCGCTAGCGGCAATCCCGTGATCTGCTGCAAACACACATATATAAGGGGTATTAATACTGGGCATAGACCCTTGCATGGCGGCAAGTTCAATAGCGATTGTCTCTAATTTTCCCAGTGCACCTAAAGGCTTAGTTAGTTGAGATTGACGTGCTATCGCTGCATTTCTAGCGCTTTGATCGAGCTTTTTGACCTTTGAAAATATCCAATTATTCATTTTATTACCTTGTATTCGGTGCCTACTAATGGCCTATCTGCTGTTCAAAATATCGTTTAACCGGGTAGACGATTTTTCGCTGTGACTCTAAAACTGCTAATTATAAAAATTCTAACTCCAACACATCTAACTAAAAGCTTCTAACTAAAAATTTAAATTTTATTGATCTTTTAGCACTAGCGGTAAACCCGCTACCGCCAGTGTCACTCTATCACTAATCGCGGCTATCTCTTGATGCAGCTCCCCCGCTCGATCGCAAAATTCTCGTGTCACTTCACCCATTGGGATAATCCCCAGATTGGTTTCATTGCTGACTAAAATAATCTGACCCGCGGCGTTATTTAAGCTCTTTAACAACAACTGCCGCTGGCTAAGAAAAAAGTCCGCCTCTTTGTGAAACAGGCAATTGCTTAACCACAACGTCAGACAATCAACCAAAATACAACTTTCTTGGCTGGCGTGCTCTTCAATCGCCTCGGCTAAAAAGAATGGCTGTTCAAGCACTTTCCAGTGCTGCGGCCGGCTGCTGCGATGCCGCTCAATCCGCTGCTGCATTTGTCGATCACTCGCGGTGGCGGTGGCGGTGGCAATATACACCACATGCTTACCACTGCTGCTCGCCGCTTGCTCCGCTAACTTAGATTTTCCGGAGCGGGTGCCCCCTAAAAACAATTCAATCATCAAAATCGCCTAAGCTTTATGCACTGAGGTTTGCAATTGTACCTTGGCCACCTCTTCATCTAACACGGCCTGTGGAAATTGGCTCATGAAACAACAGCACAAATTTTCACCTATCATAGTGCGCGGTCCCAAAGGATGATCGATGTGCTTATAAATACCGTGGGAGTGACCGTGCTCATGTGAGTGATCATGTGAGTGTGAGTGTGAGTGATCGTGAGTATGCGAGCCGTCCGCATGCTGATGATCATGATGCTCATCAAGTGCACCTTGTCCTTCTTCTGGATCGACAAACTCAGCATGATGGTGATGAATATCCACTTCACCGGCGGCCAAACGTCGACTGAAAGATTGCATTAAGGTTTCATTTTTTGGCACCTGGCCAGCTACTGTAGAGCTTTCGGTGCTGCCCGTCGCTGTCGAAACATCGCTCATTATTTCTCGCAAGCGCACTTCAAAAGCATCAATAACCTTTGGGTGATCGTTTAAATAAGGGGTTTTAATAAATTCAATGTCCGGGTGCGCCGCTGCAATTTGATCGACATACGCATAAATTCGTTTGATTAAACGCCCGGTAAACAGAAAATAAGGGGCTACCACTATCTTCTTAAAGCCGAGTTTAATTAAGCGCTCAAGACCGACCCCCACCGAGGGATAAGTCACTCCGGAGTACACCGTATCCGCCCAACCGAAGCCGATGTTTTCATTGACGATTCGAGTTAGTTTAGCCGCTTCAGCATTGGCGAGTGTATCCGAGGTACCTCGCCCTACAACCACCAGCATAGTATCGTGAATACTCGCTGGCACTTGCTGGCAATCTATATCCATCGCTTGATAAATGCGGGTTTGAAAAGCCTCGATCATCGCCGGGTGCAAGCCTAATTCACTGCCGTAGTGAATTTTTACCGCGCTATCACCCAACTGCTGTTGAAAATTCAGCAACACACTTGGAATGTCATTGCGAGCATGGGTAGCGGCAAATAACATCCCCGGCACCGCGTAGATGTCCTCGACCCCCAGCGCCACTAATTTATGCAGCCCCATGTGGATATTAGGCGCAGAAAACTCTAGGAACCCATACTCAATAGGTACTCCCGGGAAGCGCTCTTTCAAGCCCGCCGCCACTCTAGAGAACTCTCTTTCTGCATCTTTATCTCGGCTACCGTGACCGCAAATCATAATGCCAATTTTTCTGTTTTTTTGTTTACTAGACATAATCAACTCTTAATATTCAATCGCTAACACAGATTTTTTACAAAACTGTAGAATGCATTCAGCAAGCCGCTGATGCCCCTCTCTATCATTTAGTCCCAACACTCCAATACGCAGTATCGCAGTGTCAACTGCCTGGTTTTCTAGATGGATTACTCTTAACAAAATGGCCGCTTTGGCGAAGTGTTGCTGTATCGCTAGAGCCAGCGCTAAAGGCAGCAGATAACTGCTGAACAACGCTTGCTCAACCTGCCAGGGAATTCCTCGCCCTAACTCAGAGTTAGCTGCGACAAACGCCTTGTCAGCCGCCACTAGGCTTGCTACTTTCACCAGTAGCGGTGCGCACAGCTCTCGGGTCTGCTTTGCCGCGCTGTCGATGTTGCCCCGCGCCAGCTGCTGCCAGTGGGTATCTAACATCGCCTTAGTGGCTATATATTGCGCTGGGCCATTAATCATCCACAGACCTAGCTGCTGCTCAATTTTCGCTCTTAATTCAGCTTGGCAGAAGACGAAGCCAATGCGGATACCCGCTAAACCAAAAAATTTGCCGAAGGAGCGCAACACTAGCATATTGTCTGGCCAATGATAGTTTAAAACCGAGCATTGCGGTGTCATATCCATAAATGCTTCGTCGACGATCACGTAGCAACCAGCGGCCAGTTGCCCAGCCCATGCAATCAGCTGTTCTGGGGCTATTAATAAGCCACTGGGATTATTCGGGTTAATCACCACCAAATGTTGTTTGGGATTCGCGCCAATCGCCTGGCTAATGCTGGCGATCGCCTGTCGATGATTTTTGGCCGGGTAGTAGTGCAGTTCAAAACCGTCATTTCGCCAACTGTCCCGATGCTCGCTATACCCGATATCAGGTAGTAACACTGGATATCTAGCCACACACTGTGGCAATCTTTGAATCAACATTTGCGAGCCGATAATTGGAATTCCCAGCTCGCTGCCATAGTAACTGGTCGCGGCACTTATAAATTCCGGCTGTAGATACGGCAAGTGTTGAAAGACTGACGCTGGAATATTCGGCAGCGGATAGCTGTCTGAATTTAAGCCGGTGGAGAGATCAATCCAATCTTCAATGGCCAGCTGGTATTGCGCGCTGGCACTGATGATATCGCCACCATGCAAGCCATGATGCTTCACTGCTGGCGAGGGAGAACTCACTGCATCACCCGCTATTTGCCGCTGCCCATTCTTGTTATCCATTCTTGTTATCCATAGCTGCTATCCATTCTTGCTGTCCATTCTTGCTGTCCATTCTTGCTATTCATTCTTGTTATCCATAGCTGCTATCCATAATTATCACCCATTATTGCTATCCATGATTACCGGCCATAATAGCTAGCTCAACCAAGCGGCGAACCACAGTACCGCCACCCACAAAAACAGCACTCTATCTACTAAAAAGCACGCCGCTTCAATCGCTACATAACTGGCTTCGCTGCCGTTTTCAGGACCGAGCACTGGGCGATCTTGCCACTTCCCATGGTAATTTGACCCGCCTCCTAAGCGCACATTAATCGCCCCAGCTCCGGCGGCCATAACCGGGCCAGCATTCGGGCTTTTCCAGTTAACCCCTTGTGACTTCCAGCAGTTTAACGCCGCCTGGCAATTACCTAACAGCGCGTAGCTGAGAGCGGATAACCTGGCCGGAATATAATTCAACAGATCGTCAAGCCGCGCGGCGGCCCAGCCAAAATATAAGTAGCGTGGATTTTTGTAACCCCACATAGCATCCAGAGTGTTGGCAGCTCGATACAGCACTACGCCTGGAACACCTAAAATGACAAACCAAAATATTGCCGCAAATATCGCATCGGCACCATTTTCTAATACTGACTCTGTCGCTGCATTGCTGATTTGCCCGCTGTTCAGCTGCTCTGTATCTCGACTCACAATATGACTAAGCGCACGCCTTGCGCTGTCTATATCAGCACTCTTCAACGGTGTGATGATCGCTTGCGCATGAGTTTTTAGACTGCGCCAGCCAAGTGCAATATAAAGCACCAGCCCCGCATAAAGCCAGGAGCCGAACAGCTGATAAAAGCCACTTTGCGCGATAAGCTCCTCGAGCAAATAACTGAGATAAGTCAGAGGAATGACCGCCAACATCCAGGCGACTAGCCCTAAAATACGCACCGCAAACGCTTGCCTTGCAAGATTGCGCAATTTTAGTTCTAGCTGATTGGCGAAGCTGCCGAAGTAAACCAGTGGATGATGGCGTGACACTTCAGAAAATTTATAATCTAAAATTAACGCCAATAAGAGCACTGCAAGATTAAACAACATGCTGACTGGCCTCGCCCAATTTTTCACCGGCTACGGGGCTCACTAACTTTAAGCTAGCTAAGGCTAGTAAATCGGCTAATTGCTGAAAGGGCAAACTCTCTGCAACCGCATCGGCCAATCGCTCTATTTGCGCCTCTCTAAATTGCTGGTAGTCGAAAGAGGTCACTTGCTGCATTCCCGCCCAATTTAAGATGCTGTTGCGCATTTCAGCGTCTTCTAAAAGCCCATGCAAATAGGTGCCACGGATATTGTCTTCAGCATTTCTAGCGCCATCAACATAGCGAATCGGGGCTGCGGGCTCGAGCGAAGCAGCTGCCAAGTCGCTCTTCTTGGCGGTTTTAATCAGACTAAACCAAGGGCGCTGAAGGGCGTCACCGGTACTGATGCCGGCATGTATTTCATAGCCGCGTACCGCCTTGCCCGTGTACAGGCAATGACCTTCAACATTGGTCAAGGTTTTCACTGCCTTTAAAGTGGTTTCTATATCCAGTAGTTTTAAAGCCGCACTTGAGCCCGCGGTACTTTCTACCTCCTGCGGATCATGTACTACTGTACCGAGCATTTGATAGCCCCCACAAATGCCTAGCACTTTGCCACCAAAGCGCAGATGACGTTCAATGATTGGCTGCCAACCGGTCTCCATCAGCCAGCGCAGATCGCCGCTGACATTCTTGCTGCCAGGTAAGATAATCAAGTCCGCTCCCTGAAATAGCTGGCTGTCCCTTAAAAATTCACAGTCAATCTCGGGGTGCAATCTAAGCACATCGAAATCCGTGTGATTACTGGCTCTTGGGTACAGCGCCACTACCACTTTAAACGGCGCTATCTGCTTAGATTTAGATGAATTTACCTGCACTTGGGCGACCGCGTCTTCAGATTCAATATGTAAATTAGTCAGGTAGGGAATCACCGCGATAGTCGGTACTCCGGTCTTTTTTTCCAGCCAGTCTAGGCCTGGCTGTAACAAACTGACATCCCCTCTAAAGCGATTGATGATAAAACCTTGTACCCTTTGCTGCTCGGTGGCACTCAACAGTGCGAAAGTACCGTATAGGTGAGCGAACACCCCGCCCCGATCAATATCTGCAACGATCACCACCGGACAGTCAATCGCCTCCGCCAGCCCCATATTGGCAATATCGTGCTCGCGCAAATTTATTTCTGCCGGAGAGCCCGCCCCTTCGATAATGATCACCGGGTGTAACGCCTGCAACTTTCGATAAGTTTTTAGAACGGTTTTTAGCAACTGCGGTTTAAATTGGTGATACTCACGGGCCTGCATATTACCGATCGACTGACCGTTGACTATGACTTGTGAGCCTATATCTGAGTTGGGCTTTAACAGCACCGGATTCATCAAAATACTCGGCGACAAATTGGCCCCCTGCGCTTGCACAGCTTGGGCGCGGCCGATCTCTCCTCCCTCTTTAGTCACGGCACTGTTCAGCGCCATATTTTGTGATTTAAACGGCGCGACCGAGATACCTTTACGCGCCAAGATACGACACAGGGCGGTGACTATGACGCTCTTTCCTGCATCCGAGGTGGTACCTTGCACCATTAAACTGTGCGGATTTTTAAAAACTGTCACTCGGTCAATCCCATTTCTTGTTGCTCATCTAAGCTGAGTAATAAATCTTGCAATTTTTCTTGATAGCCATCGGGGTTCTGCCACAGACCGCGCTGCGTAGCCTCGAGTAAGCGCTCTGCCATTTCCTCCATCGCATGCGGATTGTTGGCTTGCAGGAACTGTTGATTTTGCGGATCAAATAACAGCGCATCTGCCACTTTCTGGTATTGATAATCATCAATCAAGTTAGTGGTCGCATCATAGGCAAACATATAATCGACACTGGCAGTCATTTCAAAAGCGCCTTTGTAGCCGTGCTCTCGCATGGCCGCTATCCACTTTGGATTTAAGACCCGCGAGCGCAGCACTCTATTTAGCTCTTCTTTTAAGGTTCTAATCACCGGTTTTTCTGGGTTGGCGTGATCCGCGTGATAAATGCTCGGGGCTCGCCCAGACAGTATTGTCACCGCATTGCTCATTCCCCCCTGAAACTGATAATAGTCATCTGAGTCTAATATATCGTGTTCGCGGTTATCTTGGTTTTGCACCACCACATCTAAATTCGAAAGCTGATATTTAAAGGCGTCAATGGCCTGCTCTGCATCGGTGTCGCTATTGGTGTAAGCATAGCCACCCCAATTTAAATAAGCATCTGCCAGATCACTCGCCTGCTCCCAGCACCGCTCGTCAATCAACCCTTGCAGCCCAGCGCCATAAGCGCCAGGTTTTGAGCCAAAGACCCGATAACTCGCCTGCCTTTGCGCTTGCTCGGCACTCAAGCCTTGCGCGACAAGCTGTGCCGTGCGCCGCTCAATATTGCTGGCGATAACATTGCTATCGCCCGGATCGTCCATGCTCGCGATGGCCTGCACAGCGCAGTCGTAAAGCTTCATCACATTGGCAAAAGCATCGCGGAAAAAACCTGAAACGCGCAAGGTTACATCGACTCTAGGTCTTCCCAGCTGCATGCAGGGAATTACTTCAATATCGACGACTCGCTGCGAGCCCACCGCCCACACTGGCCTAACCCCCATCAATGCGAATGCTTGGGCAATATCATCGCCGCCAGTGCGCATCGTCGCAGTTCCCCATACTGACAAACCCAACTGTTGTGGATACTCACCATGCTCTTGTAAATGACGGTCAATTAATGCCTGTGCCGATTTTTGTCCCAGCGCCCAGGCAGCGGCCGAGGGCACCGATCTATTATCTAAAGAAAAGAAATTTCTGCCGGTCGGCAAGGTATCTAAACGACCCCTAGTCGGCGCACCACTGGGACCCGGCGCCACAAACTGGCCATTTAAGCCATCGACCAGCGCACTTAACTCATTGCTGACCGACTCTTCTAATACCGCTTTAATGGTTTGTTTACAATAATTTAACTGACTTGTTATACGCGGGTAGGCAGCCAGTTCAGATAAACTGTGCGCACCTATCACATAGCGATTAACCCAGACAATCGCCAGCTGTTCTAATCGCTCTCTGGTATCTGCTTGGGTGCGCCATAGATCACTGCTCACTTGTTGCAATACATCCGGGCGAACGCCCTGCCACTGCTGCACTGTGGCACTGCTGGGATCAAAGTATGCACCTTCCTCTGCACCTTCGACTTTTAAAGAAAAATCTATCGCCATATTGTGTAACAAGCCCGCATCGTTAACTGCGCTGCCCCTCGGTAAGCGCAGTAGTGCAATGATGGTATCCACCAGCTTATGGTTGGCTGGCAACTCGCCGAGAATATGTAATCCATGGCGAATTTGCGCTTCTTTAATATCGCATAGATAAGTATCCAGCTGGTTGAGCACTTGATCTTCTCGCTCAGTTTGCCCCTGACTGTCACCAGCTTTTGCTGCGGTTTTTCCTATCGCCAACTCTTCCAGTACGTGAGTGCTTTGCACTTGCTCTAATATTTTTTCTCTCAGCCAAGTCTCACGGCGCTGATCCATACCTAAAGCTTGATAGTACTCATCTACTAAGGCTTCCAACTCAGCGAGTTCACCATAGGTTTCAGCTCTGGACATCGGCGGCATCAAATGATCGATAATCACTGCCTGTGCGCGGCGTTTAGCTTGCGCTCCCTCCCCTGGATCATTGACGATAAAGGGATAAAAATGCGGCACTGGACCCAGCGCAATATCTGGCCAGCACTGCTCAGAGAGGGCCAACCCTTTTCCCGGTAACCACTCTAAATTACCGTGCTTGCCCACATGGACTACGGCATCAATTTTGTAGACTTCTTTAAGCCAAAAATAGAAAGCTAGATAACTGTGCGGCGGCACTAAATCCGGGTCGTGATAATTTGCCAACAAGTCTAGATTAAACCCCCTCGCGGGTTGAATACCAATGAAGAGCGTACCGAGGCGAATACCGGCGATCATAATCCGCCCATCCCGATATTTGTGGTCTTGCTCGGCCGGTCCCCACCGCTCTAATACCGCCTGTTGGTTAGCGGCGGGTAACTTGGCAAATAACTGCTGATAAGTGTCTAGCGCGATACTTTGCCAACAGCCTAAATAATGTAAGGTATTCGGGTTATTGGTGATGCTCTGTAAAAGTTGTTCGATCAGCGCGTTGCCATTTTCGGGGATACTCGCGCCTAGCTCATAGCCTGCAGCTTGCAGTGCCCGCAATATGTTGACGCAAGAATTTGGCGTATCTAAACCAACCCCATTGCCAATACGACCATCTTTGGTCGGATAGTTGGCTAAAATCAAGGCGATACTTTTATCTTTATTTTGCTTGCTGCTCAGCTGTAAATACCGCTTAGCTAAGTCAATCACAAAAGCGGCCCGCTCTGAGTGCAACTCATAGCGTACCACTTCAACTTGCGCAGCTTGGTCTTTGTGACTGCTCCCTTTAAAACTGATAGCCCGGGTGAGTATCCGCCCGTCTAATTCCGGTAGCGCCACTTGCATCGCCACATCGCGGCTGCGCAATCCTTGAGAAGAGCCTTGCCAATCCTGCAAGGTACTGCTGGATAGAACACATTGTAAAACGGGGATATCCGCTGTAAATGGAGAGACGAAGCTACTCGGCTGTGACGATAGTTGCGGCGCCTCAGAGCGATTGGATGCAAAGCCGGTGGTATTCAGAATCAGCTTTATAGCGGCCTTTTCCAACAGTGCGTTCACCAAGTTTATCGATTCAGGATCTTTTAATGAGGCTATCGCAATCGGTAGCGGGTTAAGCCCTGCCGCCCGCAATTGAGAGATAAATTGATCAAACATTTGGGTGTTGGCAGATTGTAGATGACTGCGATAAAACAGCACCGCCACACGCTGGCGTATCGCGACGTTAGGATCAGCTAAGCGCTGTTGCCGATCATCCGCTTGCCACTGTTGCTGCCACTGCTCATAAGTGGTTTGCCGGTAGGGATTTTCCGGCATGTACAATTGTGCGCGCGGCAGTACTTGCGGCTCGCGCCACTGCCAGTTGATGGCAAAGAATTCAGCGGCGACAAAATGTAGTAGCTGCACGCTATTTTCAATACCACTCTCACGTAAATAGCGCCACAGTCGGGTATGTACCAGCGGCTCAACATTACTGGCGATTTGCAGTTCGGGATCAGCGCTGTCATCTCCCGGGACAAAAATCAGTTTTCGCCGCTGATCTTGTTGCGCCCATTCACACATTCGCTCAAAGCCATAAGACCAATAGCTGCGACCGCCGAGCATTGAGACAATCAACACTTTTGCCGCTGACAGCACCTTTTGCTCATACAAGTCATAGGCCGCAGGCTTAATCAACTGTAACCAGTTGGCGATACGGACGCTCGGCGCAGCTTCCGCGCCAAGCAATTTGCTAGCCTGCAAACCTGCTGATAATGCCGCTAGCTGACTGTCAGCGGCCGTTAAAATAACGATATCTGCGGGGGATTGATCGAGATCGATTATCCCCTCTTCATCGACAAAACCACCTGGTTTTGCAGCCAATAAATGCATTTTCTAATCCGTATTAAACAAACTATTATTTGACCACAGCCGCTTGTAGCGCCTGTTCTATATCGGCTTTGTTTATACCTTTACCAATAAACACCAACTGCGTATTAGCCGTTTCCTCCGGCAGCCATAAGCGGTCAAAATGGCTATTCAAGCGCTTGCCAACCGCTTGAATAACTTGCCGCATCGGCTTGTTAGGTAGCGCCGCAAAGCCTTTCGCCCGGTAGATATTATTGTTATCGATTAAGTGCTGAAGTATCTGCTGCAGTTTCTGGCTATCGACGATGCCTAAACTAATCACGAAGGAATCAAAATGATCTTCTGCATGGCTGTGTTCATGGCCGTGTTGATGGTGCGCATCGTGATGATTGTGCACCGCATCAATATGCTCTTCGGTGGCCGCGCCTATCCCAAACAGCATATCCAATGGCGCATCACCATTGTCTATATATAAAGTTTTGACACTCTTTGGCAGTCGCGTATTGATCACTGCATCAACTCGGGCACGCTGGCTCGCATCCAGTAAGTCATTTTTACTGATCACCACTAAATCTGCGGCACTCAGCTGGTCGTCCAATAACTCTTGCAAGCTGGGATCGTGATCTAAACTCTCATCGGCTAAACGCTGCGCTTGCACTTGCTCCTCATTTGAGGCGAAGCGCCCTGCGGCTATCGCTGGGCCATCAACCACGGTAATCACCGCATCGACAGTGCAGTGCTCTTTGATACCCGGCCAATTAAAAGCTTGCACTAAAGGTTTAGGCAGTGCCAAACCTGAGGTTTCGATTAAAATATGATCGATATCATTACGTCTTTCCACCAGCTCTAGCATCACCGGTAAAAACTCTTCCTCTACCGTGCAGCAAATGCAGCCATTGGCCAACTCGTAGATGCCATTTTTTCCCTCGACTAAAGTCGCCCCTTCATCTTCGCAATCTATCGGGCAGCTTCGGAGTAATTCTGAGTCTATATCTAGCTCGCCAAACTCATTGACGATCACCGCAATTCGCTTGCCCGCCGCTTGTTTTAAGACATTCGACAATAAGGTAGTTTTGCCGCTGCCGAGAAAACCAGTGACGATAGTAGTGGGAATTTTATTCAATTTCATTTTTTAATATCCAGGTTAGCGAGTGCCAGCAATGTATGCTATCACTTGGTTTATCACTTCATTTATCAATGGGTGGTCGTTGAAGAGTCCACTTGAGTCTGTTCTGCAAGCTGTTGTAAATCATTGATAACCCCTTTGCGCTTGCGAAAAATATTGGGCTTATCTTGACTGTACAAATGGGAATCAGCGAAATGCTCGGTGTCTAGCACTCGTCCGACGATAATTAAAGCCGTCAATTTATAGCCTTTGAGCCGCACCTTTTCACTGATGTCAGCAAGCGTCCCAGTCACCTTGTCTTGATCGGGCCAAGAGGTGCGATAACAGACCGCCACCGGGCAGTCCTCGCCATAGTGCGGAATCAATTCTGCAACTATCTTTTTGATGTAAGTGACACCAAGATGAATCGCCAAAGTGGCACCTGCCCGAGCTAATTGCGGCAATCGCTCGCGCTCGGGAAAAGGTGTTTTCCCCTCGTAGCGGGTAAAAATAATGGTTTGTGATACCCCAGATAAGGTCAGCTCTTTTCCTAGGTAGGCCGCTGACGCTGCGACGGCACTGACCCCGGGAATAATCTGATAGTCGATCGACAGTTTTTCTAAACGGCGGATTTGCTCGCCAATTGCCCCGTACAGTGAAGGGTCCCCACACTGCAGTCGTGCCACATCTTGATTAGCTCGATGAGCTTTTATAAAATATTGCTCCATTTCATCTAAATTGATGGTCGCGGTATCTATAATTTGCTCGGCGCTGTGCTCAACTTCTTGCAGTACTTCTCTAGGAATCAAAGAGCCTGCGTAGAGCACCACTGGGCATGATTTTAAAATGCGCAATCCCTTGAGCGTCATTAACTCTGGATCGCCAGGCCCTGCTCCAATAAAAAAAACCGTCATAATTATTCCCTCACTTATACTGCGCAGCGATTAAACGGTGCAGCTATTAAACAGTACAGCCATTCAACGCTACAGCTATGATAATTTTTTGCTGTAGCCACGCGGTGTATAAACCCACTCTTTACTGCCATTAATAATATGGCGAGACTCACTGTTGCCGACACTGACCATGGTAAACATATCCACATCTTTAGCCGCTAAGTGCTGCAGTTCAATAATGTTGATCTGTTGCTCAGCTCTAGTCAGTTGACGACCGATCATTACCGGCGTACTAGCGGGTCTGGACTGGAGCAAAATATCCCGTGCTGCATTTAATTGCCAGTCGCGTTTTTTCGAGACTGGATTGTAAAATGACACCACGAAATCTCCGGCTGCGGCACACTCAATTCGCTTCTTAATCGTCTCCCAAGGAGTAAGCAAGTCAGAGAGGCTAATCGTGCAAAAATCATGGCCGAGCATCGCACCTACCGCACTTGCCCCCGCTTGCATTGCAGAGATCCCCGGTATCACTTCTATTTCGACATCCAGCCACTGCGGGCTGTCTTCTAAGTTTTGCAGCTGTCGATCAAGCAGTTCAAAAACCAGCGTGGCCATCGCATAAATCCCAATATCACCACTGGAGATAAGTGCGGTATTCTTACCTTGAGAGGCTAGATCCAACGCCAATCTGGCGCGATTAATCTCTTCACCTAACGGTAAAGTATGCTGATTTTTAGCCGCGGCAAGCTCCCCGAGTAAATCAATGTACAGGCCATAAGCGACCACTTCCGTGCAGGCGCTGATTGCCGCTTTTGCCTTGGGCGTTAACAGTGCCAAATCCCCTGGACCGGTACCGACAATAAATAATTTTTTCATATGAATTTGATTTCTTTTCTGATGTTATTTGAAGTACTAAAACTAAATTCTGACTCAGTATTTAATATTTATAGCTACCGCGACGTTCTAACTCTCTAACTTTCTTACTATCAATCTCTGCACAGAGCGGCACTAGCATTCTAGCGACGCCCAACAGTACTGCCTAAACGCGATAACCCCTGCCAATCGCACAAGTTGCCACTTTTGATTTTTGCTTGGCGAGCAGCAGTTCGGTGATTTTGTCGGCGCTTTGGTCCGCCCCTTGAGCCACGCAACGCTCAGCGCTGATTAAAGCGGCCGACTCTGCCACGCCATACACCCCCACGGTTTTATAGACATACTCAGATGGCGTTTGTAATTGCTGTTCGACCGTTTTTAACAGTGCCACTTCATAACAGTAAAAGGGGATATTTAAATCTTTCGCTAAAGCGATTAACCCCACTTCATCATGTTTAATATCGATGCTGGCAATCGCACTAATTTGCCTGATATCTAACCCCGCGCTGGCTACACTTTGCTCTAGTAAAGCGTGAAGTGACGCTGCGCTACAGCCTCGTTCACAGCCCATTCCCGCAGTGTAGACTGGCTGTAAATACGCATTCGCTGTCGTTGACACTAGCTGAGCTGCCAACAGTTCAGCTACCTCTGCCGCCAGCTGGTTAGCCCCCCCTTGATGGCCGGACAATAGCGGGATGACGAACTGTCCCTGTTCATCTAACACCAACACCGCAGGATCACTCTGTTTACTCTGCAGTACCGCTGCCAGTGAGCGGATCACAATGCCAGTGGCACAGATAAAAATTAACGTTTCACCCTTTGCAAATAGCTGCTGCACGGTGTCGGTAAAAGGCTGTGGTTTGTGCCAGAGCGTCACCTCACTGCAGATCAATTTTTGCAGACGCTCAGCCAACAGTCGCCCGGCATCGGTCAAGCTAATTAGATTAATCAAGCTTGCACGCTTTGAGCACTGCGATCTCTGGTGATCACAAATAGTGAAAAATACGGTCCCGGTCGATCTTCGATACTGCTTACATCGGTGTTGATTAACTGATTGTCTCGGGAAATATACTCTAGGTAATTGGCTTGTTCAGTGCGATTAGTCTCTTTTAACAAAGCTAAAATTCGCGACCTGGCGAACCCCGCTTTCATAATAACTAACGAGTCGTGCTCTAACAGTGCACTGCGAATTTGCCGATCGGTATGCCGACCGCTGATCACCGCAAAAGATTCACGCTGCAAAGTCAAAGGCAGTTGCAATGCGGCAGCAGCAGCATGCACAGAGGAGACACCGGGCACAACTTCGATCTGATAGCTATCTTGTAGTCGCTGTAATAAATAGGCGAAGGAGCCAAAAAACAATGGGTCTCCCTCACACAGGAACACCACATCTTGCCCTTGTTCTAACTGTTCTGCAATCAGTGCAGCCCCGCTATCGTACGCTTGATTTGCCAGTGTTCGATCGGTATCCATCGGCATGCAGATAGCAATGTGCAACTGCTGATGATTGACTTGTGCAAAAGCTTCACTGGCAATTTGTCGCGCTTGCGAAGCTCCCTCTTTATTGGATAAATAGCTGACCACAAAAGTATTGGCGATTAATTTACAAGCTTTTAAAGTTAACAGTAATGGATCGCCTGGGCCCACACCGACCCCGTATAATCTGCCTTTTGCCGCCACTAGATAGGCTCCTGAGTTTTAATAGTAGTTTTTGGACTGGTTTTAAGACTGGTTGTAAGAGGTGTTTTAAGCTGAATCACCACCGTAGCGGTAGTTTTTACAAAACTAAATAAGCTAACCGGCAGCGCTTGTCGATAGACTAGCTGCCCCGCCAAATAATCACCGTGACTGACCGCTATCTGCTGAGTCATTACCTTGGCATCACCTCTGAGGTTCCGCTCGTTTAAAAACTGCACTAGATGATGTTTAGTATTTTCCAACACCGCGCTGGCGACAATTTGCCCACCGACCTCCAACTGCAACCACAAACGCTCTAGCAATTGCGGTAACATGCCATCGCTGCCACCGATAAATACTTTATTCGGTTTAGGTAATTTAGCTAAGATACCCGGCGCGCTTCCCTGCACAGCATGCAAGTTGCTGACCAAGCCAAATTTTTTCTGGTTTTTCAGTAGACAGGCAAAGCGCTCAGGGTGCTTTTCGATAGCGAATACCTGAGCTTGCTCGCACCAGTAATTAAGCTCGATACTGACACTGCCACAGCCGGCGCCAATATCGTAAATCACATCGCCAGCTGACGGTTGTAACAGCGATAATACCGCCAAGCGCACCTCGGCCTTAGTGATCATTTGCCGGTCCTGCTCACCATCCGTTATAAAGTGATGGTTGGCGAAACCAGGAAACGAAGGTAAAGGTTTAACCGAGGTTCCCGTCTCGATCACCGAAATGTGCAGTGCATCAAATTGTTTTGGATTGCGCAACAGCGCTTTTACCGGATAGCGCTCAATTTCTTCATAGCGGTATCCGATCGTTTCACAGACGGTAATATGTGCTGCATAGTAACCGGCATCGACTAATTCATTGGCCAGTATTTGCGGGGTGCTCTGGCTGTCAGTCAAAATCATCAGCGTGCGATTAGCCGCCAATTTACGCCGTAAAAGGCCCACCGGGCGACCGTGCAAGCTCAGCACCGTCACATTTTGTAGGGTCAGACCCAAGCGATGGCAGACTTCCTGCATACTCGATACCGCCGGGTAAAAAGTCAGTTGCTCAGCGGCAAAATTACGGCTAAACCAACTGCCTATGCCGTAGTATAACGGGTCCCCTGAGGCGAGCACCACCACCGATCTAACACCTTGATTGTAGTACTGCTCTAACACTGTTGCCAACACATCCAACTTAGGCAACAGCGGGGTAATTTGCGCCGTTGAGAGTAGATGTTCGACTACTTTTAATTGCCTTTTGGAGCCCAGTATTAGCTCGGCACTCAACAGCGTTGACATCGCACTATCGCTCAATTGAGCCGCTTCGCAGGCGCCGATCCCGACGATTGAAATTTTTATCTCTTGCATCTCAGTTTACTCTCGCCCCAGACATCAGTAATACTCGCCTTTGATACAGCGTAACAGTGCATTACAACTGGCGGCAGTGACCGCGCTGCCGCCCTCCTTTCCCAGAATAGTAATGCACTCTACGCCCAATTTTTGATGATCGTCCCACAGCGCCTGCTTAGATTCTGCCGCGCCGACAAAGCCAACCGGCATGCCGATCACCAGCGCCGGTTTTTGCGCACCAGCGGCTAACATTTCCAACAATCTAAACAGCGCGGTCGGTGCGTTACCGATCAGTACTATGCTGCCCGCTAACGCTGTTTGCCAATGGGTCAGTGCGGCCATAGTACGAGTTTCTCGGCGCTGTTTTGCCAGCACTGCCACTTCGGGATCGTTTAAAAAGCACAGCGGTGCCCGCTCGAGCATCCGCTTGGTTAAACCTTGTTTAACCATTTCCACGTCACAGAGGATCTTCGCCGAGCCTCGCAGAGCGCCAATCCCCGCTGTGCAGGCATTTTCACTAAAGCGAATTTGCCGGGCAATACTTGGTATTCCAACACTGTGAACGATGCGCATCACCACTTGTTGCTGTTCGACAGATAGCCCCGTCAGATCGGTTTGGGCGCGAATCTGTTGAAAGCTTTGTCTTTCGATTTCTTGCGGATCTTTTATATAGCTATAGGTCACACTTCATCTCAATCTGTTGGTTAATCTTGAATCAGTCACTTATCATCTGGCGCTTAGCATAAGCTATTGATCATACATGATTTAAAATCACTTTCTAAATCTACGAAGGCCGTTAAAACCTTTAAATCTCTCTGTAAAACAATACCTTACGCTGCGCATTGACTCTAAGGTCACGGACTTCTAGTTAGTGCTAAGCTCTGACTACTGGCAGCTTTTCATCGACTCATTTCGATCGATAACCGCCTGAGTAATTGTCTCTATGCAGCTAAATTGATCGGCCGTATTCTGCATAATCGGTGCCGGTCTCGCCAACATAATGACCGGTATCTGCAAGTGTCTCGCCGCGACTAACTTTGCATAAGTAGCAATACCCCCGGCGTTTTTACAGATCAACACATCAATATTGTATTGATCCAACAGCGCTAATTCACTGTGCAGGTCAAAGGGCCCGATCGCCTTTAACCATTTTACATTGGCCGCGAGTGACGCTTGAGCCGCAGCTGCGGTGCGATACAACACTTGTTCACTGTTGCTGGCGATGCTGTCTAACTGCGCTTGCTGCAATTGCCCGGTGGTCAAAAACGGCTGATGGTAAGCACTACAGCTAGTGATTAATTGCTGCCAGTTGGCAACGCTAAGCCACTGGTCGCCTTCCCTAGGCTGCCAAGGCTGGCGGTTAAAGCGCCAATATTTGACCGCCAATTCATTGCAAACCCGCAGCGCTTGGCTACTCATTTTTATCGCGTACGGATGGGTTGCATCGAGAATCGCATCAATATTACACGTCTGCATGTACGCCGCTAATCCGCCCCTTTTACTAAAGCCGCCACTGAGCACTGCACAGTGCATTTCGGGCTTGCGCACGAGTCCGGCAATCGAATAAATAACCTCGATACCCGCCGCCGTCAATACACTGGCTATTTTTCTGGCATCGGCAGTACCACCTAATAAGAGTAGCTTCAATGGAAGCTCTGCCCATCAATCGCAGAGCTGGCAATAATCTGGCCCTGTCTATTAATCGCAAACACTTCTACCGCAACCGTCTGCGCTACAATCGCCTGAGCTTGTTGCTGCGCTAGTCGACAAATTAACCCGGCGAGTGGCACCTTGGCAGCACTGGCCAAATTTAGCACTTCTATGCTGGTGTTCGCCTGAAGAACCGCCGCTAACAGCACTTGTTGCTGTAAGTCGGTACAAAGATCCGGCCGCTCTGTCAATAGCTGTTGAACACAGGCCTGCAAGAACACAAAATCGATGCTGCATTTTCGGCTGTTAAGATCTAGTGCTCCCTGCGCTAGCTTGGTCATTTTACCAAAGCCACCACAGATACTGAGTTTCGCTACTTGTGCTTTTTTTAAATGTTTTAACAGCGCCCCAACAAAATCGCCCATCTCTATCAAGGACATTTCATCTAAACTGTAGAGTTCGGCAATTGCCGCCTCTGAACTACTGCCCGTCGACGCGGCGATATGGGTGGCACCATTACTGGACGCGACATCAACCCCCTGTCGGATCGAGGCGATATACGCGGCACATGAGTAGGGGCGTACGATCCCAGTCGTACCTAAAATAGACAAGCCACCGAGTATTCCCAGGCGACCGTTCATGGTTTTTTTAGCAATTTCTGCGCCGTTAACCACCCCCACCGACACTTCAAAACCGCCGGTATACTGATAGACTTTTGCAGATTGTTGCAGGTGTTCTCGCATCATTTTACGCGGCACTGGGTTAATCGCCGGCTCGCCTATATCGAGTAGTAAACCGGTTTTGGTCACAGTGCCGACACCGCTGGCAGCTTTAAAGACAATGCCGCTGCTCGGGGTCAATCGCAGTTCAACAAAAATGCTCGCCCCATGAGTGGCATCGGGATCATCGCCGGCATCTTTAATGGTCGAGACTCTGACACTGCGCAACTCGCTTTGAGGATCGCTCGCCGTTAGCGGGCGACTCAGACCATCGATGGACTGGTAGCCTTGGATGGTCAATTCAACCACCTTGCCACGGGGCAAAGTAACCTCGACGACCCCTGGAAACTTCCGAGCAAAGAGAGCGGCAGAGGCGGCGACGCAACAAGCGGTCGCACAGCTACCGGTGGTTAAGCCACTGCGCAGCGGCGCGACGCTTTCACTGCTCTCTTGCCACATTTATTGAGTTCTCATTAATTGATCATTAACTTATCATTAATTTATCATTGACTTATCATTGATTTATTGAGCCTGCCATTGATCTAGCCATACTTGATTCGGCGCTTGGAGCTCGCCGTTAAATAGCTTGGCGATGACACTGGGGTTAGAGGCAAAAAACAAGTGCAGATAGCTGGCGGTCAAATTAGCTTCGCGAAAAATAGCTTCTCCCGGTGCTGGATGCCGCTGGCGCTTACCGTAGCCAATCGGCGCTTTTGTGCCACTACTACGCGATCGATGATGGGCGTGACCCCGCACTTCCCCCTCAGGTAAGATCGCGGTTTGCATTCCCTGGCAGCCACGCTTGCCACGCATCGCCCCCTCCCCTTGCATGATATTCGCCATCAAAAAATATTCGCCGTCTAAATCAGTCAACCCCGCAAGGCAGTACAAGAAGCCGCCACACTCAGCGAGAATCGGTTTTCGCTGCTCTTGAAAGCGCTGCATTTGGGCGCGCATCAGATGATTTTCAGACAGCTGCCTAGCGTGCAATTCAGGGTAGCCGCCAGGTAGCCACAATCCATCGGCCTCGGGAATTTGACGATCCACTAGCGGTGAAAAATATTTGAGCTTAGCGCCGAGTTTTTCCAATATATCGAGATTGGCTTGGTAAATAAAACTAAAGGCCGCATCTTTGGCTATCGCAATGGTTTTTCCTGCCAAAGGCTGGCTGGTGACGGTACTATTTTCTAGCAATTCCCGATCTATTTTATCTAGGCTATCTAGATTGCCGGCAGTAAATGCGACTTTAGCCGGCAGTTTTAGCAGCGCATCATCTGTCGCTGCTCTGTGCACCCCTTGCTCTAGCCATGCACAGCCTTTTTCAAAGCGCAGCTCTAGCTCCTCTGCCACTTCACTAGCTTGCACTAAACCTAAATGCCGCTCAGGCAGGGAAACGTCAGGGTCTTTCGCCAGACAGGCAAGTAGTGGCAACTGCTGATTGAGAGCCTCTCTAATCAGTTGTGCATGACGCTCGGAGCCACAATTATTGGCGATCAAACCCGCGCACTGATAGTCACTTCGATAGTTTGCTAAGCCTAGCGCCACCGCGGCCGCGGTTTGCGCCATACCTTTAACATCCATCACTATGGCGATTGGTATGGAAAATTTAGCCGCTAAATCAGCACTTGAAGGCTCGCCGTCAAACAGCCCCATCGCCCCTTCAATTAAGATAAGATCTACTTTTTGCGCCGCCTCATAGAGCATTTGTCGACAGTACTGCTCGCCGGCCATCCACAAATCTAACTGCGCACTTGCGCAACCTGAGGCCTGCGCTAATATTTGTGGATCCAGATAGTCGGGGCCGGTTTTGAAAACTTGTACTTTTTTGCCCTGCTTAGTAAAAAATCTTGCCAGGGCGGCAGTCACCGTGGTTTTACCTTGCCCGGAAGCAGGCGCCGCGATAAAGAGCGCCGCGCAGTGCGCGGTTTCAGTCGCGACCAGAGCCGTTGTCGCAGCGGTGGCAGAATCCGTATTAACAGTCGGATTAACAGTCGTATTAGTGGTCATATTTATGGGCATATAATAGTCACATATAAAGTCGCCATTTAAAATTCGATCCCAGCCTGCGCTTTCACCCCTTGACGAAAAGCGTGCTTTTGATCTTTTATTAAACTAATAGTGTCGGCTATTTCCTCCAGGTCGGCGGGCATCATCCGACCGGTAATCATCACATTTTGCATTTTGGGTCGATTGTTTAATGCCTCGATCACCGGAGCTAACGGCAGATAGTCATATTTGAACATGTAACTCATCTCATCAAAGACCAGCAGGTCGTAACTATCATCTGCCAACAGTTCAGTGGCTATTTTCCAGGCCTGCTCGGCCGCGGCGATATCTTGCGCTCGGTCCTGTGTCTCCCAGGTAAAACCATGTCCCATCACATGCCAATCAATCATTGGATGATCTTTAAAAAACTTAAACTCACCGGTCTCCAAGCGTCCCTTAATAAACTGAATCACCGCACAGCGCTTGCCGTGACCGACACTGCGCGCCATAGTCCCCAGTGCCGAACTGCTTTTTCCCTTGCCCGGCCCCTTGAGTAAAACAAGTACCCCGCGCTCTTCTGTCGCCTTAGCTATACGCTGGTCAATCACTGCTTTTTTAGCGACCATTTTTTCTTGATGAGTTTTCATTTGGTTCTCCTTTGCACAAATTTTTCACAGACAGACAGTCATTCATTTTTCTTAGTTCAAATGTTGGCTAGTGCGGTAATACATAATAAAAAGCGCCTAAATCCGCGGCAATTTTTTTGCCCCGGCCCCGTTTTACCGGGCTGTTTTCCGTATCAATCAGCACGGTAGGTACGGTCAATTTAATATCCGTTACTTCAGCTCTAGAGCGACCGTCAGTAATTAAATAACAGCGCGTGATCGCTGCACTATTTTGTTTGGCCAACTTAGCGAGTAGCTGTTGGGCATGCACTAATACATCGCGCAGCGGGGTTCCGCCCGCGACAGCAATGCTATTAAGTACCCTACTCAGCTCTTTAGGTGCTCGCACTTTGGCTAACACTTGCTGCACTTTAGCATTGCCAAAGCCCAAGACTTGAATGTTTTCCCGTTTTAAATAAGCTTGTTTAGAAATTTCCAGCACGCAGGCTTTCGCTCGATCACTTAACTGTCCCAGCAGAGTTGAGGCCGAGGTATCCAGCAAGATTAAATGTAAAGTATCGGTGCTTTGTTGTTTTTTCCGGTAACTCAATTGCAGTTTCGGCCAATGTTCCAAACTGTTTACAATGCTAGCAAACCAATTGATGGAAGCGCGATCCTCTGCCAATAAAGGGCTATCATTAATAGGACTATCGATGGCGCTGCGCGTATTGCCCGCCGATTTTTTCTCATGCACTGTTCGAGCGCTCGCTATCTTTACTGCCTTTTTTGCTGCGCCCTCCCCTGTGAATAATTCTTGTAAGTCATCTGCCACTTGTACAGAGACGGTGGCTATTGCCGCTGATGCCACTGAAGGTGCTGTGGCTTGCATACTGCCCCAGTCACTTTCACTGCCACTCCCATCTTCTGTCCCAGCTTGTTCTGGCGGGCTATTGTTAGCGGCATTCTTACCAGCACCCTTAACAGCACTCTGAGAAGAGTTTAATGCATCAGCATGCTGCGACTTAGCCGGTGGGCGGCGAAAAGCTCCTGTTTGCGACGATTTTGGCGGGGGACTATGCTTGGATGATGATTGATCGTCCCCATTGTTACTGCCGGGACGCTGCTCATCGGCAGTCGTCGAGTCACTGCTATGGTCATTGTTATGATCATTACCGGCAGATGGCTCGGCTTTGCGCGTTCGACGATGGGCTAACACTAAGTGCTCAACGGCGTCTATGTCCTCAAGCAGCACCTCTAAAGAGCCCCGCCAGGCCGCATGTGCCAGCGCCGACCGATACATGACGATATCAGCTCTCATCCCATCTACGCCTGCCTGCACACAGCGTTGCGCTATATTTAAGCGGATTAAATCACTGCAATCCACCTGTGATAATAACGCTTGGGCTGCAATAATTTTTTGACACAGCTGCTGCTGCTGCCGCTGATATTGAGCTAAGAATTGCTGCGGATTAAGGTCAAAAGCTTCACGGCTTTTGACGATACTGACGCGCTGCTCGAGGGACAAACTGCTATCTAATTCAACCATTAAGCCAAAGCGATCTTTAAGCTGGCCGCGCAGCTCTCCCTCGTCGGGATTCATGGTTCCTATTAAGGAGAACTTACTACTGTGGGCATGACTGATGCCATCTCGCTCCACCAAATTAACGCCGCTAGCTGCGACATCCAACAGTTGATCGATTAAATGATCTGCCAACAAATTGACTTCGTCAACATACAAAATACCGCCATCCGCTCTACTTAGCAGACCTGGGGAAAATTGCAGCTTTTTTTGCTTGAGTACCTGCTCTAAATCTAAAGTGCCGGTCAGCATTTCTATGCTGGTGCCCAGCGGCAGGGTGACGAAGGGACAGCGAGTCTCCTCTATAGCGGGTAAAATATCTGCCAGTGCTCTGGCGAGTGTCGATTTAGCGCTACCGCGCGGCCCACTGACTAAAACGCCGCCAATAGCTGGGTAGATGGCCAGCAGAATCAGCGCAGTTTTGAAGCTTTCTTGAGCTTGCACTGCGCTAAAGGGGAAATCAATTTTTGTATAAGGCTTTGTATCAGCCTGTTTATCAGGCTTTATATAAGACTTTTTATAAGACATAAGTGTATCCAAAACAAGCACCCACCGTGCTTTTAGCAATAGGAAAATTAAGGCCGGTCTCCGGGCTAGAGTTTAATTTTCATCAAGCTCATTACCGTTGCGGGGGCAGCGATGGAATAACTCACCATACTTCCCGATTATCCACTAGCTAGTGGCACCTTTATTTTAGCCAATGTACCTCAGCAGAGACATTATATACAAGTAAAAAATTGCCGGGGAACCGCTAAATTATTGTAACAGACTATCCAGTGAGTTCTGATCTAGAAACGGGGCCGATGCGAGAGAGCCCAACGGGGCAAGATGCAGGATATTAGAGGTAGGCGTTTGCTTATTCCAAATAACGACCAGGGACCTCAGATCTAAACAAACACCATCGGCCGAGTGTTGATTAGGTTGCAGCGACAGAGCACTGATTTTGCTGATCCCTCCTCCTATCATCCAAAAACAAAGATCTATCTCCCTATAAACAGCGCAGCTTCTAAATAGGTCGACTTCAAATAGGGCAAACTGCTAAATAGGTCAACTTCTAAATAGGGCAACTACTAAACAGCGCAGCTACTAAATAGGGCAGCTACCACTAGCACTTAGGTGTAAGAGAAGGCTGATACTGCGAACTCTCACTTGTTTTTCACTAAGTTATCAATTACTTTAGGGCACGATTATCTTCTACCTGAATCAGTGAATTAAAAGCAAACACAGCCTGTAAAATATTGGTTTTACAGTGAAGCCACAGATTCAGGTGCTACTTTTTGGTTATTTATCTCATGTCAGAATTACAAATTAAACGCAGTTGGGCTGAAACTATTGCTATGATATTTCAGCGAAAAGTATTAGTGATGCTATTACTTGGCTTTTCTGCCGGCCTGCCGATTCTGTTAATTTTTAGCAGTTTGTCACTTTGGTTAAAAGATGCGCAAGTATCCCGCGATACTATAACTTTTTTTAGCTGGGCGGCACTTGGCTATTCTTTTAAATTTATCTGGGCGCCACTGGTCGATAATTTACGTATTCCCCTCCTGACGACAGCTCTTGGAAGAAGACGCAGCTGGATTTTAATCAGTCAGTTTGCCATTATTCTCTCAATTTTGGCGATGGCATTTTCCGAGCCGACCGCCTCCCTAACCTTCACCGCCGTAGCCGCGGTAATGTTAGGCTTTTCCTCGGCCACCCAAGATATTGTTATCGATGCCTATCGTATTGAGTCGGCATCTGGAGACATGCAGTCAATGCTCTCCAGCGCCTATATCAGCGGCTATCGGATTGGCATGTTAGCCGCAGGCGCCGGCGCTTTATACATTGCAGGCTGGATAGGCACAGAGGGCACTTACACCCCTCATGCATGGACCACAGCTTATGTGTGCATGGCGATCGCGATGTTAATTGGCGTGGCGACCACTTTGTGCATTAGCGAGCCAGATGCCTACAGAAAAAGCAACGCGATCTTTATCGACAACAATAATGTACTGCGCTTTTTGCTGTGTTTTGTGATCTGTGTCATCGTCTTTATCGGCGCTTTCACCTTGCTTGGCAGCTACTTCACACTATTAAAAAGTTGGTTATTGTCGAATCTAACTGAAAACAAAAAAATAGCGGGGTTTATTGCCGCTAGCTTAAAGCTGTGGATTTGCATTGGCTTCGCCGGATGTACCGGCTGGCTGTTGATTAAGCTAAACGCAGTGCCACAGGCAATGTTGGTAGAAGGCTATATAAATCCGGTCAAAGATTTCTTTGTCAGATACGGCAAAACCGCGCTGCTGGTCATTTTACTGATAGGTTTGTATCGCATTTCAGATATTGTGATGGGCGTGATCGCCAATCTGTTTTATTCAGATTTAGGCTTTACTAAAATAGAAATAGCCACCTACTCGAAAACCTACGGCCTGTTTGCCACTCTGCTAGGTGGTTTTCTTGGCGGTGCTATCGCCATCCGCTACGGTGTTTACAAAGCACTGTTGACCGGTGCGGTACTGTCAGCCGCGACCAATATTTTGTTCGCCTTTATGGTAGGTTTAGATAAAAGTGGCTCCATTCTACTGATGACCATCACCGCCGATAATATCAGCGGTGGTATAGCGACAGCCGCGTTTGTCGCCTACTTATCGAGCCTCACCAGCGTGTCTTTCACCGCCATGCAATATGCAATATTTAGCTCTTTTATGACGCTATTTCCCAAGCTATTGGCGGGCTATTCAGGTGCGATGTCCACGGAGCTTGGCTACACGCAGTTCTTCTATTTAACCGCTGTAATGGGGATCCCGGCCATCATTTTAGTGGTTGTTCTCAGCAAGTTAGTCCCAGTGGAAAAGCTAAATTAAGCTTATCCCTGAATCAGCGATAGCGGCGTTTGTTGAGCAGTAGGCGCTTCGACCTCATTTTAGGGTGATAGTTAGCTAACGGCGAGTATACGAAAAAAACAGAGTGGCAGCCAAAGTAGCAAAGCTACCTCCCTAGGGAGATAGCTTTGCAGCTGTATAATGAGTAGATGTTTAATGCGCCATTTTATCGGCAGATAGGTTTATCTAGCAGCTGAGAAGCGGCTAGAGTCAGAGCAGAGATCAGTCTCTAAAGTTGTTATATTGTAGTGGCAACTCAATTTCACTCTCTTTTAACAGGGCCATGACCGCCTGTAGATCGTCACGTTTTTTACCTGTGACTCGTACTTTTTCCCCCTGAATTTGCACTTGAACTTTAAGCTTTGCATCTTTGATCGCTTTAGTAATTTTTTTGGCATTCGGCTGATCTAGACCTTGGCGAATCAATACTTCCTGACGCGCTTTCACCCCTGATAATTCAGGATCTTGCTCGTCAAAACACTTGGGATCTAATCCTCTCGCGACGAATTTCGCCACTAATATATCAATCATTTGACGCAGCTGAAAATCAACGTCAGCCTCCATTGATATTGAATCTTGGTTGCGTGTAAATGCAGCTTTTACCCCTTTAAAATCAAATCTTGTACTTAATTCACGGCTCGCTTGATCGACCGCATTAGTGACTTCATGTTTATCCAATTCAGACACAATATCAAAAGATGGCATATTTTATTCCCGGCAAGTTTTCAACGTTTTACACAATTGCAAAATATTTTACTGACTTTGCTAATCTAAACAAGCTTTAGTCGCTTATTATGCTAGTCAACAAATCTACTAATCAGGTATATTGCCTGCATATTAGGGGAAGTATTGCTAAACATGCTAAATCAACACAGCAAAATGACATGGCACATTTTAGGCGCGGGGGCTATTGGCTGTCTCTGGGCAACCAAATTAGCCCGTCAATCTAATCACTGCGTGCTTTTAAAGAGAGCCGACAGCAACCAAGCTATCGCCCCTTATCAACAGCTAAACATTAGCTTAACTGACCTTGATCATCACCAGAGCGACTATCAAATCGAGTCACAGCCTATTCATCCAGGGCTGTCAATTTCGCACTTATTAGTCTGCACCAAATCTTATCAGACAGAGGCGGCGATAAAGTCGATACGATCAAGTCTCACCGCCGATGCCACGATCGTGCTGTTACAAAATGGAATGGGCCAACAGCAAATAGTCAGCGACCTACTAGCGCGTCAAACACTGCTGATTGCGACGACCACTGAAGGCGCGTTACTCACCGCAAAAAGCGCTGCGGGCCTGCAATTAACACATAGTGGCGCAGGCGTTAGCTATTTTGGTAAGTTTCAGCCCCAAGACATTATATCCCCACAGGTACAACAATCATTAAGTGCTATAGATATGTGTTTGCAAACAGATATCAGCTCACTAATACTGAACAAACTGGCGATTAATTGTGTCATCAACCCCCTTAGCGCCCTGTATAATTGCACCAATGGGCAACTTTACAAAAACGCTGAGTTACTGGCGAAAGTTGAGCAGCTCAGCACTGAAGTAGACAGGGTCATGACCGCTTTAGCAGTCGCCCCCGCTAACCATTTAAACCGCACATTACAGCAGGTACTGGTCGTCGCTAAAGCGACCGAAAATAACTTTTCTTCGATGCAGCAAGATATTCAACACGGTCGTAAAACCGAGATTTCATTCATCAATGGCTATCTACAGCGTCAGGCCAATCAGCTAAATATCCACCTTCCATACAACCAGCGTATTTTACAGAAAATACAATGTCTAGAACAATCCTTCAACAATAGGCAGTCAAATGGCGAACAAAAAACCCCACCGATTAGATAAAATTTACACTCGTAGTGGCGATACCGGAAAGACCTCGCTGGCATTAGGCAGCAGATTGAGCAAGGCAGACAAGCACATAAAAAGCTTGGGCGAAATTGATGAGCTAAACTGTCAGATCGGGGTATTGCTAGCGACGTTGGCTGCCGACCATCCTCTCGCAAATTACTTCACCACTATTCAGAATTCACTGTTCGACCTTGGTGCTGAGCTGGCGATGAATGATAAAGACTACCCGAGCCTCAAACAGCATTTTATTGATGACTTAGAAGTTCAGCTTGATCAATTGAATCAACACTTACCTGCTCTGAAAGAATTTATACTGCCCGGCGGCAACCTCAGCGCGGCGCACTGTCACTTAGCCCGAGCGGTCTGCAGAAGAGCTGAGCGACAGTTGATAGAACTAAGCGATGCCCAGCATTGTTTTGCACAGCCGATTAAGTATTTAAACCGCCTCTCTGACTACTTATTTGTCGCCGCCCGATACCTTAACTGGCAAAGTAAAACTGCTGAAACATTATGGCAGGCAAATACTACAGATTGATCGAATATCGATTAATCTGACTTGAATCCATGATTTAAAAACAGCCAGGAAAAGTACATAACTCACACTGGGATCATTTATTTCCCGATTGATCATCATACTCCGCTCAACTTGGCATCCATCTAATAAAGTTATTAATACCAATAAGTTAAGTTATATTATTGTAACTTCTCAATAACTCGGGGCAGAACGTCAATAT
>ASZJ01000048.1 GCA_000416275.1 Osedax symbiont Rs1 | reverse complement strand
GAGAAGTTACATATTATTAACATTTAATAATGGTTTAAATTATAGCTAAATCATTTATTGGTCAATGTTTTTTACTTGAGGCCAGTCTGTGGAAACAGAGCGCTAATTAGGTAGTATTTTGTTTTTTCTCTGTGCAGCGCAGCGCCTCTGTGACCTCTGTGGTGAAAAAATCTTTAAAAGATTGGTTTTACCACACAGAGCACAGAGAAGAGAGAAGAGAGAAGAGAGAAGAGATTAAAAGCATCTTTTAGCGGAGACACCGTGTGACTTACAACTCACAACTTACAACTCACAACTTGTTCTAACTTCTAGCTCATTCTTTTAACTCCATGCTATTATTTGAAAAAATTTATAAGGTTAACATCTGTGTCTAAAATCGGTCGAAATGACCTCTGCCCTTGCGACAGCGGTAAAAAATATAAGAAATGTTGCGCTAATATTTTTAGCCCTCAGCAACCAGGGCAAAATCTCGCCCGCGAAGCTAACCAAAAGCTCGTCCAAGCCATGGCCGGTCAGCAGTTTCAGTCCGAGGAAGATATGCAGATTTTCCTCGACCATAAAGTGCGACAGTTAAACGACGCGCCTCAAGCTGAGCTGGGCGGATTTTCACCGACGCAAGTGCACACTTTGCTATACGCACCCACCGCAGAACAAACCATGATTAAATGGCGACCCCAGCACCGTGAACGAGTTAATGGAGAGTTAGAAACAGCTGCCATCATTACCCTCTTCAAGGCCTTTAAAAGCTTCGCGCTTGAGTCAAAAATAAAAGCCACGGCGGCAGGCAAGCTACCGACAGCATTAGTCAAGCATGCACAGATCCAGTTACAAGATCATCTCGATCGCAATAGTTTTTTCACTATACAGCGGACATTCAAAAAGGAAGATGACTTTAGAGAACTACACAAAGCCAAAATAATCTTTGAACTGGCGGGATTATTACGCTGTCAAAAAGGCTATTTTCTCTTAACCAAGAAAGCATTACAGATTAACGACGACGACTTATTTCAGCTGTTATTTAGCACCTATTTCGAAGAATTTAACTGGGGCTATGAAGATAACTATCCAGAAGCTGCACTTTTTCAACAGATGGTGTGGTACTCACTGGTTAAGCTGCAGCGCTTGGGTGACAACAAGGTCTGCTGTGTCAATTTTAGTAAAGAGCTGATCAGCACTTTTGCAGAAGTCGCTGAAGAATTTGAAGACAGCCTATACAGCACTCGCCAATCCTCAGCTGTCGCGGCTTATCATACCCGTATGCTGGAACGCTTTTGGCTATTTTTTGGTCTGGTTGAAATACGTGGTAAATACGACGCACGTACCATGCAAAGCACCCCACTACTCAACAAACTCTGGGATTTTCCTTAATCCCTGCCCTAGGAGTCTGTCGAGCTTGACCGATCGTAGCCAGAGAAATCAGATTTGAGGCAGAATTTCTGCTCTTKTGCGGCGAATAGCGKGCTATTTAACGAGAGAGAACAGGAAATGTGGCCAAATGCTGCTTTTTCGCAGTAGATTAGCGTTAAGTCCGACAGGCTCCTAGTACTCAGCTGACTCACACTGGGTTGGCAATATTAATAAATTGATGTTCGACGGCGAACTTTTCAGCTAAGTGCTCACCTAATGCCTGCACCCCATAACTTTCAGTGGCGTGATGACCTGCCGAGAAATAGTTGATGCCCAGTTCGCGGGCCAAATGCACTGTCTGCTCTGAAATTTCTCCTGAGATAAAGGCATCTACCCCATAACTGGCGACTTCTTCAATGTAACTTTGAGCGGAGCCGGTACACCAGGCTATCGTTTTTACCTCTCGGCTATGCCCTTCAATAAACAGTGGCTCCCTGCCTAAAACTTGCCTTAGCTGCTGGGCAAACTCAGTCGCTGTTACGGCTCGCTCAGTTTCTCCTAGCACTGCAATTGCCTGGCCTAGCTCGTCACCCATACCCGAGGTGATTTTCCAACCCATCTGCTTGGCGAGCTGCGCATTATTTCCCCATTGAGCATGCGCATCCAGCGGTAAATGATAGGCGAGTAAATTGATATCATTAACAAGTAGTGTTTTTATGCGCTTTTGTTTAATGCCTACTAGCGGCTGACTTTCACCGTTCCAAAAATATCCGTGGTGCACTAAAATCAGATCGGCACTGGCCTGTACCGCTTGATCTAACAACTGTTGGCAGGCCGTGACCCCGGTGACTATTTTTGCTATTTTTGTGCGGCCGGAGACTTGTAGACCATTCGGGCAGTAGTCTTTAAATTTTTCAGGGGGGAGTATTTTATTGCAATAATCGACAATAACCTCAATATTTACGCTCATGTATTTTCCATTGCTAATTGATCTGAATAGTTTCTGCTGAATCAGTCGTGACTACATAGCGATAGTACGCCGAAGATAAATGCGACAAAAGAGCTGTCATTTTTAGCTTATAGCAGTTAAATGAGGCTATTGCACACGGCGTTAAGATAGCGCTGCAGTTCTCTGGCATTGCTATAACACCACTGATTCGATAGTAATCCTACCCAAGCCAAGCGAAAATTCAAATCTAATCTATAGTCCACTGCTATAATTGTAGCATCCTCTAGTTTTGTCTTGTTTTATCTAGGTGGTAAACGTTATGCTACTTGCTCATATAAACGCCAGTAAATTTAAACATTTAGTTCTATAAACAAGCTAATATGCATGAGTATCGCTAAGCTAAGCTTTACCAAAAATAGCGCCGCCAAAGGTTTTTAGCGATTTTTTTCGGTTGATAGCCGGTAAAAAAATACTTTAGGGCGATGTTCACTGCGACGATTAGCTGGCGCCTTAAAATACCTATTATCAAATTATTTTACTGGCAAATCGTGTCCGGGTTTCTATTTATGCAAAAATATACATTCTTAGTTTGGCCCGTTATCTCCGGGGTATTGATAGCACTGTTGGTGCTGCAATTTAATCCAAATTTTTCGACACCAGCATCAGTGACTATCAACAGAGTTGATTTAACGACCATAAAATCAATCCCGGTCAAGAGCACCGCCATCACCGCTGAGAATTTTGTGCACTCCTATGCTGATGCGGTCGCTAAAGCAGCGCCGGCGGTGGTCAATATTTATATTAATATCAAGCCGACAGGACAAAATCAGCCGACGCTATCTACCTCGAGTGAAGAGCATTCTAGCTTGGGCTCCGGGGTTATCTTAAATCAACAAGGCTATATTGTGACCAACAATCATGTCATCGATAAAGCGGATGAAATCATTGTCGCACTGCAAGACGGTAGAGAGGCGTTAGCTAAGGTCATAGGTACCGATCCCGGGACAGATATTGCTATTTTGAAGATAGATTTAGATCGCCTGCCAACCATTATGATTGAAGAGTCGGACAGTCTTCGCGTTGGTGATGTTGTTTTGGCAATAGGTAACCCTTTTGATTTTGGTCAGACAGTCACTAAAGGTATTATCAGCGCTAAGAGTCGCAACAGTGTCGGCCTTAATCGCTATGAAAATTTTTTGCAAACAGATGCCGCGATTAACCCGGGAAACTCCGGTGGTGCCCTGATCAACACCCATGGTAATTTAGTCGGCATTAGCACCGCCATTTTTTCTAAATCAGGGGGATCTAACGGGATCGGCTTCGCAATCCCCTCCTCTATGGCGCTCAAAGTGATGCGTGATTTAATAGAAAATGGCCGAGTTATTAGAGGCTGGTTAGGTGTCGAGACTCAAGAGCTGACCCCCGAGTTAGCGGAGTCATTCGGCTTGAGCAATGTACGTCGGCTTAGTTTTAGCGGGAGTGATTACCAATGGCCCTGCATATCAAGCCGGCTTGCGACCGGGAGATTTAATCTTAGCCTTTAATGATATGTCGATTATTAGCGGCATCGATTCAATGCGTAGCATTGCACAGGTCAAACCTGGCAGCATCGTCAAGGTGAATTTTATTCGTAACGGTGAGCCGATGATTGCCAAAATCATCGTCGGTGAGCGCCCTTCAACTTAAGCCGCTACTGTTAATCCCCCTATTTAGGCTCACTATTTTAAACCAAGCTGCCGCAATCGCTTATACAAAGTGTTGCGACTAACGCCTAACTCTTTCGCTGTTTTTGAGAGATTGCCATGACACTCTTGATAGCGCTGATAAGTAACTGATAAATGATCACTGTCGATATCTGATAGATCGATCACTGCCTCTTGACCAGCGCTGGCAAGCTTTGCAGCTAGATAGGCCTCTCGCCCAGACAAAGAGCTGTTGTCGACTGGCCACGTGCCGCTAGATATTGATGTGTTTCCGATGGACAATTGTGATTCAAAGAAAGAAGCAGTTGCTTACACCTATAAAGGCCATGATGGCTACTCACCTATTGCTGCTGATCTTGGTCTTGAAGGCTGGTGCGTTGCCTGTGTGCTGCGCCCCGGTAATCAACATGCCAATAAAGAATTCCTTCATACATTAGATAGGATTTTACCTCGCGTTCGTTCGCTGTGTGACAACCTTCCTTAATTCCTGAATCAGTGACTTCACTGCACCACATAGCGCAAGCTCTTGATTCTACAGCGGTTAGAAAAATGCCCGCTGAACCTCCGGGTGCAGCTAAGATTTTTCAATTCCACTGTAAAACCAATATCTTACA
>ASZJ01000047.1 GCA_000416275.1 Osedax symbiont Rs1 | reverse complement strand
CTCCGAAACTTGAGTTAATAAAGGTAAAATGCTGTTTCGATCAACCTTACTGCAAGCAGTTTTCGCCTTCCATCTTCACGATTAGATATTGCAGCTATCGTGCCCTATCGCTGTAGCTCTGTAGCGTGTCTTACTTACTCAGCAGCTCTGTGACAAACTAGGCAGCTTTAATCCGCTGTCAGATCAGAATCTTGTGTGTAGCGCCACATGGCAGTCGCTGATTCCGTGATATTGACCAATTAATTCAATTAGCTATACCTAGCGGCTATTGATCAATCAACAAATCGGTTAAAGTAGCAGACAAATTTAAAGATGCTTTTACGCCTCCTTACATGATCCTTACAGCATTTATTTAGCACCTTAAGTTTTGATTTTACAGTCAAAACAAGACACGAACGACTTCAATATAAACAATGATTTAGGCGAAATAAAGCCTCACATTTCAAGGTTAACACCATGCAGAGCAGTGCCGATTACCTCGCAATTATTTTAAATGAGACCCCCTTGTTTGATGTTCGCGCTCCTATTGAACACAGTAAAGGTGCCATTAACAACGCACCAAATCTGCCATTAATGTCCGATGAAGAACGAGAACTAGTCGGTACCTGTTATAAGAATAATGGCCAAGAGGACGCGATTGCCCTGGGTCGAAAATTAGTCACTGCTGAATTACAACAGCAGCGTACTCAAGCTTGGCTGGCATTTAGCAAACAAAATCCAGAGGGACTTTTATACTGTTTTCGCGGCGGGTTGCGCTCTAAAATAACTCAACAATGGATGAAAGACAGCGGCGTAGACTATCCATTTGTCGAAGGTGGCTATAAAGCCCTGCGGCGCTTTTTAATCGACGAGTTGGAAGTCAGCGTCGCGTCAGTGCCAATTATGTTACTCAGCGGTAGAACCGGTAGTGGCAAAACTCGGGTGTTAAAAAAACTCGCCCATCAGGTGGATTTAGAAGGTTTAGCCAATCACCGAGGATCAAGTTTTGGCGCGGACATTCATCCTCAGCCTAGCCCAATAGACTTTGAAAACTCCATTTCTAGCGCCCTACTCAAACATCGTCACCAGCACAACAATATCGTCTTCTTAGAAGATGAAGGCCGCCTCATTGGCTCGTTAACCCTCCCTTTAAATTTAAAATCTAAGATGGAAAATTCTGAGCATATTGAATTAGATACAGAGATTGAACAGCGTATTGATTATGCCATTGAAGATTATATTTTAGATTTGCTGAACAGCTATCTTGCACACCATGATCAGCAGAGCGCTTTTGATTTACTGGCCCAAAGACACACCATTAGCTTGACAAAAATTCGCAAGCGCTTAGGAGCAGAGCGCTTTGAGCAGGCGATAAAATTGTTAGAAAATGCGATTAGCATCCATAAGCAAGAAGATAGCACTCGGGGATATCGCAGTTTTATTCATTTATTACTAACCCAATACTACGATCCAATGTACGACTACCAGCTCGAGAAAAAGCAGCGCAAGGCGATATTTAGCGGTAACAGCCAAGCAGTCATACACTACATTGATCAACTAAATAATGCAGCAAACTAATACCATCTATAAAGACATCGTCCTGATTGGCGGTGGTCACTCCCATGCGCTAGTCATCAAAATGTGGGGAATGCGGCCTGTAGCTGGGGTGCGCCTAACTCTGATCTCGGCCGCGGTCGATACACCTTACTCAGGCATGCTCCCCGGTCTGGTCAGCGGTCACTATTCATTTGCTCAAACCCATATTGATTTAGCCAAGTTATGCATGTGGGCGGGTGTGCGCTTTATCTGTGCGACCGTGCGCGGTATTGACACTTCTAGCAAAAGCATAGCCCTACTCAACAGACCAGACATCGACTACGATCTAGTGGCGATTAACACCGGCTCAACACCCAATATCCAGCGCACAGTGGGCGCCGCACAATTTGCCACTGGAGTAAAACCAATTGCTGAATTTTATCAAAAATGGCAGCAGTTAAAAGAAAACCTACAACATGCAACCCAACCATTAAATATTGCTTTAGTCGGCGCAGGTGCCGGTGGATTTGAGCTGATTTGCGCCATGCAATTCGCCTGGAGCCAGCTAAAAGAACAAACTAGCAGCCCACTTGAACATCAGTTTCACTGGATCATTTCCGGTAGTAAAGTACTGGGAAATCATAACCTCGAGGTACAAAAAAAAGCACTGGCAAAATGCCGTGCTGCACAGATCAAAGTGCACTTTAACTTTTATGTTGAAGAGGTAACTGCAAACTCGTTGATAGCCAAGTCTCTTGCGCCAGACAACACCTCTAATGAGGAGTTTAAGCGAGAGACACTGGCCGTTGATGAAGTAATTTGGTGCACTGCCGCCAGCGCCGCCGCCTGGCCGAAAGCCGCTGGATTAAACACCGACCAGCAAGGTTTTATTGCCGTCAACGACTACCTTCAATCGACCTCCGACAGCAGTGTTTTTGCCACTGGAGACGTCGCCTGTCAAATCAACCATCCCAGCCCCAAAGCGGGAGTCTTTGCAGTGCGCCAAGGACCCATTTTATTTAAAAACTTGGGTGCCGCCATTTTACAGCGACCACTGCAGTTATACCGACCACAAAAGACCTTCCTCAGCATCTTAGCAACAGGGGATCGACACGCCATCGCCAGCAAATCCCAATTTTACTGCTCAGGACGCTGGGTCTGGCGCTGGAAAGACTTTATTGATCTGAAATTCATGGCTAAGCTAACCGAGTTTAGTGACCAGCCGCCGATGCAAATTCAACCTGTCGACCCGGTATTATCCGGGCTATTAACCCATCCAAAAACCAGCCAAATCAGCATTTTTAAGCGTTTGCATTATCTCTTCAAAGGGCTGCCGAACGTCTCTGAAGAGATGCGTTGCGGTGGCTGTGGTGCCAAAGTCGGTAGCAGTGTATTAAGTGCTGCCTTGCACAAAGTCAGATCCGACATTAGCGTACATAAAAGGTCAGACATTATCGTCGGCTTAGAATCTCCCGATGATGCGGCAATAATAGACACCGGACAGCGTGCCCTGGCGCAAAGTGTCGATCAATTTAGAAGTATTATCGATGACCCTTACCTGTTTGCGCGCATCGCCACCAATCACGCCTTAAGTGATTTACATGCGATGGCCTGTGAGCCTCAATCTGCACTGGCAATAGTCGCTATGCCACACGCAGCGGAGACGGTGCAAAAACGTGAGCTTTACCAACTCATGTACGGGATCATTGAAGAACTTAATAAGGCCGGCTGTACATTGACCGGCGGCCACACCAGTGAAGCCATCGAATTGAGCTTAGGCCTAGCTGTTAATGGCTTGGTTGACCGTCAAACTGACAACTATGCTTTCACCAGCAAAACCGGGATACGTGAAGGGCAGCAACTGATCATCACCAAAGCTATCGGCAGCGGTGTGATAATGGCTGCACAAATGCAGCTTAAAGCCCGTGGCCAAGACGTACAATCTTGTATAGAAAATATGCTCCAGAGTAATCAAACGGCGGCAAATATCCTCAAAGCGCACCGCTGCACTACCATGACCGACGTGACCGGCTTTGGTCTGATTGGTCACCTCATCGAAATGCTGCGTGGCACAGAGCTAAGCTGCCAGCTGAGCTTGTCTAAGATCCCGCTGTTAAACAGTGCTGCTGCACTATCTGTCCAAGGTATCGAGAGTAGCTTGTTTGAAAAAAACTTTGCCGCTAGACGCTTTATCAGCAACGCTGAACAGTGGCGCGACTCGCCACAATACCCGCTTTTATTTGACCCGCAAACCAGTGGTGGATTACTTGCATGGGTAGATGCAGATGTCGCAGAGCAGTGTCAACAAGCGCTGCGCGATACAGGGTACCCACTGGCGATAATTATTGGTGAAGCTTTTATAAACTCAGCAGATATCCCCAGAGATAAAAGCGACCTACAACACGCTATCCAACCATCTATTACTATATCCTGAAGCGCTGATTTCCAAGTGGCTACTAAGCGTCATATAGTGGCTTTACAACAGTATTGAAAAATCTTAGCTTCAGTGGCTATTTTTCAAATCCCGGTAGGTTTTTTTTAAAGTCGATCATTACTCAAGGGTTTTAGCGCGCTGTATTTTGCCGAGCAACCAATCGGTCATCTCGGTGGCGGGTAGCGGTTCACAGAGCCAGTGTCCCTGCAATTGATCGCAACCTAAACTGACTAATCGATCGCGTAACTCTTTGCTCTCCACCCCCTCTGCCGTTACCTGGCAATCGAGAGCTTGGGCGAGAGCGATAGAGAATTTAATAATAGCTAAATCTTTTTCCTGGGTAAGAATCTTATTAATAAAATCATAATCAAGCTTTAAATGATTGATATCCAACAACCTTAAATAATTCAAAGAAGCGAAAGCCATCCCAAAATCGTCAATTGCAATGCTAATCCCCTGTTGGCGCAATAACTTAATATTTTGATTAGTAATAGAGAAATCATCAAGTAAAGTACTCTCGGTGATTTCAAGGGTTAAATAGCTTGGGTCTATTTGATACTTATCGGTTAGTCTGGTGAGTTTTTCAACTAAATTTGAATCTTGAAAATCAGTCGCCGATAAATTGACATGCAAGTGGATAAACAACTGTTTTTTATGCCAATCATGTAATTGCTGTAGCGACCTTTCAAGTACTATTGCAGTGATTTCATGCATTAAGTTATTGGCTTGCGCCATGGCAATAAATTCACCGGGTGATATTTGAGTACCGTCCTCTAGCGTCCATCGCGAGAGGGCTTCAACCGCACATACCTCCCCTGTCTTACTATCGATAATCGGCTGATAGCACAAAAATAATTTACGCTGTAAAATCGCTTCTTGTAACGCTTTGACCCTACCACTTACCTGTTCTAGCTCGCGCTCAAAGCCAGCATTGTAAAAGGCATAGCCAGCTTCTGAATTCTTGGCATGATACATCGAAATATTGGCATGTTTAAGTAATTGATCACCATCGGTACCGTCCTGTGGGTAGCGTGCAATACCAATACTAATGGAAACGTTAATATTTCTACCTTCTATCTCAAAAGACTGACTGACATCATCGACGATGCTCTCAGCTAGCTCACTCAATTGCGCTATCGAATTGCCGGCAAAAATAATCGCAAATTCATCTCCTCCAATACGACAAAGGACCGAATTTTGATTATTCAACAATGATAATCTATTGGCTGTTTCTATTAATAGCAAATCACCTACTTGATGCCCAAGCAGATCATTGACTAACTTAAACTTGTCTAAATCCATTAATAAAACACTGTAATTTTGCCGAGCAGCATCGGGATCAATGGCATTGATTCGCCGTGTAAAATAGTGACGGTTAGTCAAGCCTGTCAAAGAGTCGTGATTGGAATGGTATAGGTATTTAACCGCGCTATCATTAAGATGAGTAATGCTGTTTAAACTCAATTTTATCACCAAAACCACGAACACAGCCCCGGCTACAAAAATAATAGAGCCGACTAACTCGATCATCGACAGCGGTGAACTACTCAATAAATGCCCAATAAAGAGCAGATAACCGAACACAAAAAAAATGATCAGTACTAATAAGCCTTTCCAGGCATTCAAATTCACATTAGCTATCTGGCAAATTTTACTGGCTGGAAACAGCGAATAACAGAGCAGCGCTAAGCCGATAGTGACTAGCATTAAAGGGATCAAAAACTGCTTACCTCAAGATATAAAATATTCAATTTCTCCTGACAGACACTGTCAAATGTAATAAAAGTGATATTTAAAAATATTTTCAGTAGAAAAACGCATCAAAAACTTTGATGTTATATGGGGATAAAAGGTACTCCTTACTTAGCGCCAACAAAACTACAAACTTTGATACGGTCAATCACTTACCTGAATCCGTGACTTCAAAGTGAATACAGAGTGTAAGATATTGGTTTTACAGTGGAATTGAAAAATCTTAGCTGCACCCGTAGGTTCAGCGGGCATTTTTCTAACCGCTGTAGAATCAAGAGCTTGCGCTATGTGGTGCAGTGAAGTCACTGATTCAGGACTTAATAAGAAAACCCATAAAATGCACAGGCATAACGATCGACTTTTAAAAACTGCCTATACCTTGCCCTTAACTGATCACCGCCTTTTCTAAAGGAGTTTGCTATAAACTATCTGCACTTTGAGACCTCTGCATCACGTTGCTAGTGAAGGTAATACAAGGCAAAAACGGCGAGATAGCGGAATTAGTATGCCCCTCTCTATGGGTATTACTGGTGTAAATGAGCATATTGAGCCGGTTTTTAACGCCGTATTATCGAGCGCAGTTATCATACCCTCTGGGTAAGTTATGCAGAGCTCTCACTTTAAGAGATGGATTTAAATAACCTAATTTTTCATCACCAAACCCGCTTTAAAAGAAATGGTTGGACAGTGGCTATAAATATTTTGTTGCCGTGAAGATTTTGCCTTTCGCAGGGCTAAATCAACAGAGTTGAACAACATATCAGAGGTATCGATTAAGGTCGGTGTCGCAGAGGATATGCCGATATTGATAGATATTTGATTGCCTTCTATCGACATTAAATTTAATTGCAAAATTTCTTGATGAATTTCTAAGGCTACAAATTCACAAGACTCTGAGTTTGTTTGACCGAGTATTAAGGCAAATTGATTATTCTTTAAAACTGCCACTAAATCACAAGCTCGCCGAGCGTGTTTTTCAAAGATTTTTGCAACTTTTTTCAGCTGGAAACCATCAATTTCATCCCCCTCCAACTCACCTAACAGCAACGCCATCTCTATTCGATTACGCATAGACCTTTGCCACTCATTAGAATAAAAATTATTGAAACTTTTTTGGTTTGCAATGCCGGTAACAGAGTCAATCAAGGTTAATTTTTCAATTTCAGCTCGGTCTTTTTTTCTATTGATGATATTGCTGTGATTTAAAATAACGTAGCGGCTCTGATCAAGTACCAGCAGATTTCCAGTCACTTCTAACCATATTTGATGGTTGATGGTATAATTTGAAAACTCTAAAACAAATTCAGAATTCTCACCTTGTAATAGCTTTGCAATTTGCAATTTACATTCAGTAATAAAATCATCTGGATTTAAGAGAATCATCGAACAACAATCAAAATAATTTTTACCAAGACAGTCCATGCCAATAGTGGCACCCATTGCCTCCGTTAAATCCCCCCACTTTTTATTGGTGAACGAAATAACACCATCCCCTTCTATCACCACGATATAGCTATCTAATGAGTCTAAAATACCTTTGTAAATATAATCCATCATGATTTTATCGGCCGCCCAGTAAAAACTATTGATTGTAAAATGACCAATTTTTCTATGCCAAACAAGATCACAACGCACAGAAAACGTATCTATATTAAACGGTATAGCACAAGATTTTTTTATATCAATGTGGGGATTATAAATTTAGGAAAAAAGACTACGAGAGTTTTATTTCAATCAAGAACAGTATTCTTTAACAATTTTAGCATTATTACAATTCAACTTAATTAGTTGATTTTATTATTAAAAAACAATAGAAATGAACATTATCAGTATTAATATAAAATTAATACATACTTTTATATGTCGCCATACATCAGCAAATTAATGATATTTTATTGGAAATCGGAGTGTTTTTGATCTATTAGCTATGCCATCTAATGTAAAATTAATTCAACACTCCAAGAAATAGCAGCGCTATAAATAGAGTAGCATCAAAAACCATACTAATACCTGAATCCGTGACTTTAAAGTGAGACCTTTGCATAACGTTGCGAGCGAAGATAATACAAGGCAAAAACCGGCGAGACAGCGGAGTCAGTATGCCCCTCACTTTGGGTACACTGTGCCCTTCTTTTATGGGTATTACCGATGTAAATGCGCATATTGAGTCGGTTTTTAACGCCGTATTACCGAGCACAGTTATCATACCTTCTGGGTAAGTTATGCAGAGCTCTCAAAGTACCTAATGCTGAAAATAGCAGTAACACGTGCAGGCGAAGAATGTCCTTTTGCAAAGTATAAGCAGCACTATAATTTGGCACGCACTCGATTCATGGGGCTGGCGAAAAACACGACCTTTTTTGGTTTAGCAGCCATGGCTGCTAACATTAAAAATGGGTGCTATATTTTTGACACTCTATGGTTTGGCTGAGTAGATTGACGGGATAAATCCGTTTAGAAATTGGCTACAAGGCCAAAGTAGCCAATTAACAGACATAATTACCGAGGAAATCGCTGCTGAAGCAGGCTTTTAATAAATTCTAGCCGAACAAATGAGCCCAGTCTTAAATCTAGCAGTTATGCAGAGCTCTCTAGCTCTGTATTTACTTTTCAAGCTGCGTATGCGGCAGCTAACAGCAGTGGGATAGCGTTGTCTCAGGAACAGACTTTCTAAGCTGCGTGTACGGCAGCTAACGTAAAGATAATTTACAGGTAAATGATAACACTTTTCTAAGCTGCGTGTGCGGCAGCTAACGCATCACTAGTAGCACTTGGCGGTGTAGCATGTTTCTAAGCTGCGTGTGCGGCAGCTAACTCTTAAAAACACTTCCGATCGTGGGTATTTCATTTCTAAGCTGCGTGTGCGGCAGCTAACGGTTGTACTGATGATGCCCACGCTATGCGGGATTTCTAAGCTGCGTGTGCGGCAGCTAACTCAACGTTAAAGAAGAAGTTATTAGCGCGGATTTTCTAAGCTGCGTGTGCGGCAGCTAACCCTCGGCGGGTGCCTGCTCTATGTTAGCAACATTTCTAAGCTGCGTGTGCGGCAGCTAACGCGGAAGCCGAGGCAATCTTGTCGGTGGCAGATTTCTAAGCTGCGTGTGCGGCAGCTAACTAATTGGCTGGGCTATTCAGCATTTCGTAAGATTTCTAAGCTGCGTGTGCGGCAGCTAACGGTGTATCACTGGACAAGTTCAATGAAGAGAATTTCTAAGCTGCGTGTGCGGCAGCTAACGATTCCTTTGCCGGTGATATGCTCTGATAACATTTCTAAGCTGCGTGTGCGGCAGCTAACTAGACACCCCTGGCGACATAACAAATAAGGATAGGC